>CAZZDZ010000221.1:0-10529 GCA_964652675.1 uncultured Pirellulaceae bacterium | reverse complement strand
TCTGCGAACTGACGCCCACTACTTACTTTCGGGTGGAATTGCACAAAAAGGGAATTGGCAACCCAATGGTCGGGGATTCATCAAGCAGGCATCGATCAAGACGTCAATACAATTGCGGCATCGGCCTGGTACTGGTACAAAAAGCCATTGCCGGGCTATCAGGTTTAACGAAAATACGAGTTCAGAAGGGCCGCGACGACCTTGGCGAAGTAGCACTGATTCGCAAGTAACATCACAGATGCGATGTGACCGTTGCCGCCAAGTAACTGTGCGTTGCGTAGAATCAATTTAAAAATGAAATGAATTTTGACAACACTGATATTTTGTGGCAGGGCACCTACTTTGGGTTGAACCCGACGCTCTCGGACCGAGCGAAGTCCGTTCTAAAGAGTGAGTCTGCTGAAGACTTGCTATATGATTCCTTAAGTGATCCAAACCGCTTTGTGGCAGGTCATGTTTTGTTGTGTTCTCTGCACCAAGGGGCTTTGAACGGAATTGAGTTCAGCGCCGCAGCTTGGGGTGGCCTAAATGTTGTCCTTGAAGCAAACGGCAACTGCGTAATCGATCCATCTCAGATGGACAGAATCAAACAATTTTGGTTCGACCATAGAGAGAAAAAGCTTCGCCGGAGTCAGAATAGCTAAAACCCCTGACTTACCTTCGTCTTTGGATCACGACTGGCTGGGGTGGCCAGTTGGGTGAATGGATTTGATGGATTGTCCCGTCACGACTTTCTACAACGAACGCGCCTCCAATTCGGGCGTTGAATTTGCGTTCGGCGTCTGGTGCGATCCGTTGCCCGCGATTTCGCTTGCCGCTTGGCAAAATGGGATAAACGTTGATTGCGACATCTGTTTGGTTGCGAAAAAGAAGATCTGCCTCCAAACGTCCCTGACCGGATGGACTCGAATGCACCGCGGGTATCAAAGATAGTTTTCTTGGTGGGTGAGTCGACTTCAGCAAAACGCTCAAACGTTTGATCACATCGTCCGATACCGACTTGGCCAGATTTGTGCTTTCCATTTTGGTTTTGCTGTGATCATAGAGTTCTCGATCAACGATTTCGCCGGTACCGAAATCGCGCCACTCGATGTAGCGGTATCGATCGGTTCTTAGCGAATAGCCCATGTACTCGCGGCCTTCGTACTTTCGATAGTATTGACTGACGGCCGATTCACGGACTACGGCGGTCTCATCGCGAAGAACCGGAACGAGACTCTTGCCTTGGACAAATGACGGGTTTTCGATGCCAGTCAATTCGCACAACGTTGGATACAGGTCAAGCAGTTCGACCAACGAATCGGACATCTTTCCGGCGGTCGTCATGGCCGGCGCGGAAATGATCAGCGGCACGCGCGCGTCGATCTCGTAGTTGGTCATCTTACCCCAACCGCGATATTCACCAAGCTTCCACCCGTGATCGCTCCAGAGAACAACGATCGTGTTGTCTCGCAAGCCTTCGTCGTCTAACGTTTTCAACAGACGCCCGACTTGAGCGTCAACGTAGCTGACACAAGCGTGGTAGCCATGAACCAGTTGACGCATTTTTTCTTCCGGGAGCGTTTCTTCGTCCCATGGTCGCGGCATGTCGATCAAATCTACATAGTGTGACAATTCGCTGTTGTTGTGCATCGAGTACGGAGGGGCGCCGTTCGGGGTCTGCTGTCCGGTCAGCACCGGTAGCGTTTGGGGATCGTACAGATCCCAGTACTTTTTGGGTGCGACGAAAGCGAGGTGCGGCCGGATATAACCCATCGCCAAAAAGAACGGCTGTGATAATTTGCCCAGGCGTTTGATGTCTTCGATGCACATATTAGTCCGCGCCCCATCCAAGACTTTGTCGTCGGGTAGTTCGGGTGCGGCCGTACTGGGATTTCTTAAGTTGTTCTTTCGCCAATCGCGTTTGGGAAGTTGCTCTTTCGCTTTGCGAACAATCTCTTTGGTTCCTTCCGGATAGGTGTTTGGCAAACCAGGAAGATCTCGAATCGGTTCGCTCCATGACTGCGGATCCGGCGTTGGGTTGTGAAAAATCTTTCCGTGGCTGACGGCTGTGTATCCGGATTTTCTGAACCACTGTGGGATCGTGACCGCATCAGGCATCGCTTCGCGAAAATGAATCGGCAATGTCCAAACACCAAGTGTGTCCGGGCGCAAACCGGTCATTAAACTTGCTCGCGACGGGTTGCAGACGGCTACTTGGCAATACGCACGATTAAAAGTCATGCCGCGTGAAGCCAGTGCGTCAATGTTAGGCGTGATCGCCAATTCATCCCCGTAACATCCCAGTGTTGGCCGAAGGTCATCGATGGCGATGAACAGAATGTTCGGTTTGCGTTGGTCTTTTCCAACCGCGTTCTCCTCGCCGTCGGTGCCTACATCGGGCCCGATCGCGATTAACGAATCGACTGTGCGAAAGAACAACGTGTTGCCAGAGATCGCGGGCGTGGCAAAGCATGCATTGCCAAGCTGATTGCGGGCGGTGACGCCGAACTCTGGTCCGGCTGGAACCACGTACACGGTTCCGTCTTCGGCAGTGCAGTAAATTTTGTCGTCCGAAGCGACCAATGACGCGACCATGTACGCGTTACGCCCAAGACGTTTTTCGTAGATCTTTTCGCCAGTCTCAGCGTGATAACAACCTAGAACGCCGTTAGAACTGGCCAGATACAGATAGTCACCCCATACAACCGGCGTCGACATGTAGCTACCACCACGCTCGGAACGCCAAATCAGTCCTGCGTCTTCGGGGGAATCTGCGTCGGTCAAATTCCCAGAGGAATCTGGACGCACAACGATGATCGGCGACTTGCCTCCGTGCGAATTCGTCACATAGATCCGATCGTTAACGAAAAAAGGTGACGGGATTGGGTTGTCTCCACCGCCTTCGATTCGCCAAGTTTCGTCACCGGTCGCAAGATCGTAGGCCACAATCCAAGGCCAGCCGTTGACGACCACGTGATCTTGTCCATTGATGTGGTAAATCAGTGGCGTTCCCCAACTGCGTTCGCAATCTTCCTTGCGATCTTCCTTGCGATCTTTGCGCCAAACTTCTTCGCCGTCTTTCAAGTTCAATGCGACCAGGTACGGATTTTCTGGGTCATCGCAGACCAGCACGATGCGCCCCTTGGCAATCGCTGGAGAACTGGCATATCCCCATCCGATTCCATACTTGCTGATGTTGACGATGCCAAGGTCCTTACTCCATTTCAAGTTTCCTTTTAGGTCATAGCAATACAGGCCTTCGGATCCAAAGAATGCGACGACATTGTCGCCATCAACGGCAACCGTTGTGTTTGCGTGCGTCGCCTTGGTGTGTCGCGTTGCTTTGGGAATCCCTGTGTGTGCTGTTTGTCGCCAAACTTCTTTGCCCGTAGATTTATCAAAGCACATCACCAACCACGATTGTTGGACGTTGTCCTCTGCCGCTTTCGTGTTTCCACCACGCCCCAATTGCAACTTGGTTTCGCCATCGCTTGAAACCGCAGTCGCAATAAAAACCCGTTCTCCGACGATAACGGGACAGGAATGTCCTGATCCAGGAATCGGTGATTTCCACAAAACAGACTTGTCGCCTCCGTCCGCGGCGTTCCACTTCGTCGCGGTCTTGAAACCTGTCGCGGCTCCCGTAGCTGATTTGCCGCGAAAACCTGGCCAGTCCGTGTCAGCTTGTTGTGCTTTGGCCGCTGATCCAAAAAACAATGCGAAACAAGCGATTGTCATCGCGAATCGTAATGGCGCTGGTTTCACTGCTTTTTTCTCTTGTTGGGCTGATTCAAAAAGACGCTGTTTTGTTGATTGGAATTTGACACGGCAATGTCCGTAAATTCGTCGCCGTTGAATTCGCCCGTACACAACCCATACGTTGCGGAGTCCGGGTTTCCAAAAGTCTGAGTGCTGAATCGGGCGGCGTTGTCGTGATTGAAAAACACGGAGTTGATTTGTCCTTGATTTCCGACAACGAAGTCCGGCAGGTCATCGTTGTTCAGGTCTGCGACAGCGACACAGTATGATTGCCCGTCAGCAAGACCGACGTCTAATTTGCGAATAACGCCACCGTTTCCATCCCCGATGTAGACAGTGTTGTGGCTACCGATGTTGGCCATGACCCAATCCACATGGCCGTCGCCATTGAAGTCGGCGGTGGCGACCGCACGACTAGAGACCGTCGGTTTGCCAAAATTGTCGCCTGCAGTGAACTTGCGGTTGCCGGCATTCAGCAGAATTGCATTTGGTTGAGCATCGCGGTTGGCAAGAATCAGATCCATAAGGCCGTCTTCGTTCAAATCCGCGACCGCAACATCGATGGTTGAATCGTTTTCAGTGCCAAACGTGATCGAGTCGGAAAATTTGGCGTCACCGTCGTTGTAGTAAATTCGGTTTGGTTGATTTCGGCAAGTTGCCAGCAGATCAATGTCACCGTCACCATCGATGTCCGCCGTCGCCAAAGATCGCACGCTGCTGGGCACGCCGACTTGACAGCGAACTTTGAAATTCGCTTTTCCATCGTTCGTCAAAACTAGGCAGGGTGCATGGTCGTTTCCAACCGCAACATCAAGGTCGCCGTCACCATCGAAGTCAGCAAATTCACACGCATAGCTGGTGCTAAGGTCGGTACCCAAAGGCCGGGCCACGTTGAATCGTCCACGAGACTGGTTCAAAAACAGAATGTTCTGCTGCGGCCAGTGTCGTCCATTTGCGACCACCAGATCCACGTCGCCATCGCCATCGACATCACCGGCGCGAACCGAAGCCGACAAGCGAGATTGTGTTCCCAGCAGAAGACGACTGTTAGAAAGAAATTGTCGTTGCTGAGCATACGAGAACTCGGCGACGCAGCATGCACAAACAAACAGAACGCAAACAAACCGTGATACGTTCATCCGTTTACTCCAGCAGCGCAGAAAAAACCGTCGTCAAGCTTACGAAGCCGCATTTTGGAGACGAGTGATTGCGGGATGCGAAATAGATACCGCCTGATTCGCGGTACCAAACTGGCAGCAACTGCGTTGATGTCACAAAATTCAAAAGTACGGGCGAGAGGATTCGAACCTCCACGGGATTATCTCCCACAAGGCCCTCAACCTTGCGCGTCTGCCAATTCCGCCACGCCCGCGTTTGTGATGGTTTTCGTTTATGCAGCTAGAGAAGTTTCGCAAATCGATTGTGTTCGTCAACGCCCCTGATGGCCTGTGATGCCGATGCGGGCTGAATTAATTGCCGGTTTGCGCGACTTTAGCGCTTACGAAGCACCTTAGGCACCGTTTTGACGCCTGATGACTTATCTATTCGGCTACGGAAGTTTCCACGAACTCAATCCGTTTGCGATCGCGACCGCGGCCGACGACCGCAAAACTCCAATCACTCTTTAACCAAACATCGGAATTTCCGAACTCGCGAATCAACCATCCGCGGCGAGCCGCTGGTGATGTCGCCGGGGGAGAACGTCGACGTGCGGCAATTTTTTCATCGTCAACCAATCGCAACTCTGGCTGCTCCATTGCGATACGTCGATAATAGCCTTCGTCTGAAAGTTCGTGGTATCGGAGGTCAATTTTCTTTCGCGAAACCCATTCGGTGGGCTCATCCAATTGCTGCATCAGCCAGTGCTTCGTGAGCCAATCAATTTCGCCGACCGATGGCATGATGTCTTCGGCGTCTCGTCGAAAGGCGACCGCGCGGTCAAGCAGGTCTTTCCAACGCTCCAACACAATCGGCGACTCGCCGCGGTAGTTGCTGGGCGTTGATTCGACGAACACCTCCGCCGCTTTTAAGTATTTTTTTTGAATTTCAATCGCTGATAGTTCGCCGTAGTTTGTCGGAACGCGCGCGATCAAATTCCAGTCACTCGTAATTCGCTTCAACGAATCGATCGGCGATTTGATACAAGGCAACCCGTCGGTCTGCCCCGCTTCGATCATGTCCAGCAGAAGCGATACACAGGCAACTTTGACATACTCTGCACGCTGGGACATGTTGGAATCGGACAAGCCAATTTGAAGTCGCTGCTTTCGTCGCAGCATCCGTCGCGTGGACGTAAGCGATAAAAACGGTTTTGCACAAAACTGCGAAAGCCAATGCCCGTAAACAAAAATCGGACGTTCTCCGGAAAAGCTACCCATGTCGGCAACCGTGTCGATCGCCATTCCTTTGGCGCTCATGCGGAACTTGCCGTCGTGACTAAGGTCTCCGCTCCCGACCAACGCAACGCGTGAAATCAACAACGAGGTTAAATATTTACGCTGTTTGCGAAAGGCGATGTGCTTTGCAACGAAACGCAGGACGAAGACGGTTGGCAGATGAACGATTCGAAAACCAAAGACCATCACCTTGGATAACCAATCAGGTATCGAATCGAACATCTCCGGTGTTCCATTGCGTACTCCGGATAATCCATGACGCACTAATTGGTTCGCGTAAATGATTGTGCAAGCAAAAATCAGAATCGGTAAAGAAAGCAAGAGGCTAACGATTTGCATTGCCCACAGCACGCAAACGAACATTCGGTAGATCAACAACCAAATCCCGCTGGCAACAACGGTTTCGTAATTTTCCTGGCAACCATACACGTGTCCCAAAGCGTCCGAGCTGTTTTTCAGAATACGAAGATCGATATCCATCTCGATATTGCTGGCCGCATCCGATACCAGATCATCGATACTACGCTGGCATGCCAAAAGTTCGTCGGGGCTGCGAACTTCGGGAGTCGCAATCTCCACCAATCCGCCCGGTAGTGCGTGAAGTGTTGGGTGTGACTCAAAGGTGACCGCCCCGCCACTTGCCAAGAACATTTGTTCGCTATCGAACAAGCCGGTGGCCGTTGGCTGGTCGCGCCGAATCGCATCGCAGATTTGTCGGTAGACTTCTTGCGATGCTGGCAGATCTCCTGTGGCAACGTCTTCCACATCGGCGACCAACGTTGCGTATTCTGTCTCGAGTCCGATAAGACGTGAGACGAGTCGTCGTTTCGTTGGCGACGGTTTGACCAATTGGATCTCGCGGAGACTTGGAAAAGTTTTGTGATCCGCGAAGCCTGTCAACGCGAGTCTGTAAAGAGAAAGGATGTCGTTATCATATCGGGTGACAGCCAATTGCGAGGCTAAAAACGGTCTCCGATACGCTACAATTCTCAGAGTGTTGGCTGATTGAGTCGCGCCGCGTGACAACTTGTTGACATAATTGGACACAACGCGTGAATGCGTGGTTCGTAGTAAATCAGCTTCCTGTGCTCACATCACGCTACTGTGATTCGTCTCTTTCAAAAACAATGTCTCATGAACCGATATAGTCTTCTCTCGCTCGTTACGATTCTATTGGTCGGATCGTTTGTTGGCTGTGGAGGTGATCCGCAGTCGGCCGTCGCGATGCGGCGAAACAGTCTCAGTAAACTTCATGACGCTTACCACAGCTACTTCGAGCAGGAAAAACGTTCCCCGTCCAATGCCAAAGAACTCGCCGACTTTATGAAATCACAAAGCCCAGATGACGATGTTGTGGCGGCGGCAGCAAAGAGGCTGGAAGACCTGGAGATCCTCATGTCTTGGGACGCAGCGATTACGCCCGACCAAGTCGAGAACGACAAGTACGTTCTGGGTTTCGAGGCGGATTGTCAAGGAAGCGGTGGCTACCTGGTGATGGGTGGTGGAACCGTAAACCATATCAGCGGCAAAAAATTTGGATCGGTGACCCTATTCCCCAAAGCAGAATCCGCCAGCGATGCCAAAACGACCGGCGCTGTTGAGACCACTGAAAACTAGTGTCGCAACCAATTCTGTCACCAAATGTCGACATTGTCAGACGCAACGGTGGCCAAAAATACATTCGAATGACAAGCTGGCTTCCTCTTCGTACTTGCCTAGGTTTGTTTGACGCGGGATGATCAAAGCGCTGATGTTGCTGTGTTTGTCAGGTTCTTTTTCTTGTTTTGTAGATTGTTAGATGCCACTACCTCCTTGGACCGTCGAATTGCTGCGCCGAAGTATCACGGATGTCGCACGAAAGGCCAGCGAGCCGGAAACGCTTGAAAAAATCAAAAAACAGGCGACCGAGATCTTGCAAGATCTACCTGCCACGGCGGCGCGCAGCATCGACGCGGTGATGCGAACAGCCGAAGCGGGTAAGCGAACGGTTGAAGAAACTGTTGATCGTTGGACTCGCAAACAAAACGCCGTTGAGATGATCAACGCAAGTGGAGTCCTGATGCATGATTTGGGCAGCGGTGTCCCGCTGTCAGAAAAATCGATCCAAGCAGGCAACGAATTGCTGCGTGGCGATCTTTGTGGGGGCGTTCATTCAGCACAGTCCGCCAGCGACGCGCTTTGTCGGCGAGTCGAAGCGTTGTTGCCCGGCGACGCAGAGTATGGTGTTGCGATCGCATCCAACTTTGCCGCGGCAATGACCGCGTTTTCGCAACTGGTGCAGGAACGGGAGTTGGTGATCCATCGCAGCCACGCGGTACGATTACCCAATGGGCAACCTTTGCCCGATGCGTTTGGAACTCTGTTGCCGGTGATCCAAGAAGTCGGTTCAGTCGGCGATGTCAGTGTGTCGGACTACGACGGCATTGAATCGTTTTGCACGATCATGGCCGACGCAGGCAAAGCACCCGTTGAATACCAAGACTTTGGTGATCGCGATGCGATGCAGGCCGTTGTTTTACCCGTTGCCACGTTTGTCCAATCGTGTCACACATCGATTCCGTCAGCATCGACCGCTTTGGCCAACGGTGCCGATTTTGTCTTGATGCCTGGTGGCGGCGTGTGTGGCGGTCCAGAATGTGGGTTGTTAATTGGTCGCAAAGACGCTTTGGCAACCATCGTCAGCTCACCCGCTTGGCCAGCACTGCGAGCAAGCGATGCATTGCAAGCGATGTTGGCTGTCTCGCTGGAGTCGATCGCTGCGGATCCAGAATCCTGTCCGATTCACGCGCTCCTGGACACTGCAATCGAAAATCTAAACAGTCGGGCTGAACGGATGGCCGCAAGATTTGCCGGCAGCGACGATATCGAAGCGTGTCGCATCACCGAAAACGACGCGTTGTTGACCAAAGGCGGGCAGTGGAAAATCGCATCGCGGCAGTTGGTCCTAAAGCATCGCGAGTTGAATGCCGCAGACTGGTCAAAAAAGCTGCAAGAGAATGACCCTGCGGTCGTCGCCGAAGTGTCTGCAGATGAAATTAAGATCGATCTGCGATGGGTCAATCCTGCTCGCGACAACCAACTCGCAACCCTGTTGTCGGGTCAGACATCAGAAGGCAACGTGGATACGAACGAGTCGTCCTGAACCATTTTCGCAGGTTTGCGAATTGACCTGAAATCTTTCGACGCATCGCTGCTGGAAAATCGAAGGTTACTTTGATTCCAAACGCCAGATTCCGCTGCTCAGAAGTGCTTTAAGTTCGCCGGATTTGATTGCCGATTCTTGCGCATAAAGTGAATCGAATACGACAATCGAGTCGCGGTTAATGTCGCGAATTCTTAGCACTCGAGGCGGTTCCATTCCTTGGAAAAAGTAAAACCTGTCCGACTCCAACTTGGGTAGGATGCGACTCCGACCGTCTTTTCCTTTGACCTTTTCTAATCTTTCACCAAATCGATAGTTGATCGAGAACTGTCCCAAAAGGTTGACGTCTGGACCATCGGCTTGTTCAACGGTTTCCTTCCCATCGATCACTTCGCCCGAAGTCGACTCGGCCTGTTCGCCTAAGTTCTCTTCGGATTGGGGATCTTGTTCTTCGTTCCCGTCCGTATCGGAATCGGAGTCTGGATCGTCAGCAGTGTCAGTGCGACCTTCGTTCGCGACCGCTAACTCCAATGCGGTGACCAGGTCCTGCAGCGACTTGCTCGCCGGACGTGCCAAGCTTTGCATTTTGGTTTGCGCAGATTTGACTTCATTCAGTTTGTGAATCGAGATTTGCTGCGCGCCTGTCCTGGCCGAAGAAAGAACCGTGTTGACACTCGAATTCCATCGCCCAACAATCGATTGAAACTGAGAATCCAATTGCCGAACTCGCTCAAGCGAGGTTCGGATCCGTCCTTTCTCAAACTCCTTTTGCGCGTCCTGGATATCGGACCCAAAACCCCCGACTCCCTGCAACCCACGGATCACCACGCCGTTGGGCAATCCATTGACACCACCCCCTGGCAAATTGGATGTGCGTTGAACGGCAGAAATCACGTTCGAGAAAAGTGCGCGGTCAACTTGGATCATCGGTACACAATGGTGAAGCTATACGAGTCGGTACGTACGAAACATCATCATACAATACCGAATCAGGTCAAGGCGATCAGTTCCGTATCTCTGTCAGGGTAAAGCACTTTTTGAAACTGAGCATGCATTCGAAATGCCATCACTAGGTCTAGCAACCTTGGGTTCACTGGTCAGTTTGGTTCAACCGAGCAGTAGGCCGTCGCCGCCATTCGTCTCGCCTTCTTCCCATTCGCGGCGGACTTCGCGTAGTCCGTAGGCGCATAGCTCAAACTGCTCGCTCATTCGGTTCAGCAATTCAGAAGAAGGGCGGTCTTCGCCGGCTT
>CAZZDZ010000220.1:2298-10600 GCA_964652675.1 uncultured Pirellulaceae bacterium | reverse complement strand
CCGCTGCGACGATCAGGATCGCTTCGGCTGGTTTGTTGTCCGTCCGGATCAATGACGGTCCGATGGCAGCCAGCAACAACACCAGAGCTGCGATCGCACGTAAAGCGATCAGTAATCGACGGTGTTTGGGGTTTTCTGTTGGCGGTGTGACAAACACAACCACGGCAAACACCGCGACGACAGCCAGCACGGCAAAAAACATCGATCCATAAATCGGTTCCCATGCAAATTCGGTCATGCTGCGGCCCCGCTTTGTTTCGCGGAACCGGATTGCGTTGAACGAGCACTTCCCGAACGACCGGAGCGATAGAACCGGTTACCAAGTATCAGTTCCAGCAAGAAAATCGCTAACGCCAACAACATTATCGGCGAACGCAACGAGACTCGCTGGGCCGCTTGCGCCGACGCCATCTCGATTTCGTCTTCTTGCGATACAACTTGATAAGCATCAACGCCCAGCCAATGGTCCAGCGACGTATGGTCCACGCGCTGCGTGAGTTCGGCGTCGGTTGCCAAGTTCGCAGAAAAGCCGGCGTTTTCACCCGCACCACGCAACCAATACGTACCGCTCTTGGCAACGTCGCCGATCGCAACCTTTTTTGCAGCTGTCGCGACGTTGATGGGAACCGGAGTCGATTTGCCAGGCGGGAATAGCTGCAATCGACGTGACGGTTCGATGGATTGAACCGGAACCAGCGGCAGCACTTGTGGTTGGCCAACGGGTTGCATCAAGCTTTGGTTACTACGCCGTGTGATGGTTTCGACGATTTGTCGCACCAAAATAAATGCGGGCCAAGGGTTGGCTCCGAATAGTTCGTTCCATTGTTTTGACTGGTCGCCGACGTCGGGTAATGGCGTCGTGATGATGACCCATTGGCCAATCTGGTTTTCACCGCCTCGATCGACCTGACGAAGCAAAACGGCCGGATGTTCTGTTCCGGCGTATCGGATCAACACAAAATCACCGTCGGCTGGTTCCGTTTGCCAGTATTGTTTGACGCGATAGTCGCCCCAGGGAACGTCGGGGAATTCCGCAAACGGTCCCAAGATCGGATGCGATGTTTGTAGCGGATCAAAAAACGTGTGCGGCTCGGGTGATCGCCAGCGGCGAACGAGTTTCGGCAAATGCGGGCTTAGCACTTCTTCTTCGCCTGCTGCCTGTCCCATGCAGATCAGCACGCTGCCGCCTTCGTTGACATATTTGGCGAGTGTTTCGTCGGCCAAGACTCTGGCAGGCGGATCCAACAGAATCGCGGCTGCGAAATCGGAGACTTTGACAGCAGGAAGATCGGCGTAGGCAATTCGTTCGATCAAATATTCGGCATTGGGATCGTCGGCTTCTTTCAAGGGCGAGATCACTTGCGAAATCGTGTAGGCTTCGTCCACATCGTCAGCGATCAACAAGACGCGAGACGCTGGCATCACATTGACGCTGAAATGTCGGGTGTCGTCGATCACCAAAGCGTCTTCACCGACCAACCGAATCACGCCGTGATGTACGCCGATATCCAGTGGAGGGATCGTCAGCAAAAGTTCGCCGCTGGAGCCAGGTTTTAGCGACAAACTTGTGCGGTCAACACTCTGGAGTTTCGGACGCACGACCACGTCATCGCGCACCACTGGCAACGACGGATCAATATCGTAAAGCGCCAATTCAGCGGTGATCGATACAGCTTCGTTGTTCTGGTCGGTTTCGTTGCTCTGGTCTGATTGGCTGCCCTGGTTTGGTTCATTGCCCGGGGCTGGGCTGGCCGCCTGGGCGACTTGCAATGTGGTAGAAACGGGAACTGGTTCACCGCGTGCCGGAGTCGCATCTGAAATCAAAGGCAGCGAAAGCGAACGATTGATCGCCGTAAAATCGCCCAGATCAAACACGGTCATTCCCACCGCGGGTGATTCGGCCAAAGTCGCGGGCAACTGCGGGTCGGATCGCGAATCGTCCCAAGTTGTTTTGGTCAAATCTGTGACCAACAACAATTGACGATTCTCAAGTTCGCTAGAGCGTACCAATCGCGCTGCGGCGTCGATACGGCTTGAGATCGGCTGAGTCACTTCTAAGGGACGCAGTTGGTCGACTTTTGAAACCGCACTCGCGACATCCAGTGCAAACGTGACAGGAGTGGCGCTGCGATCGACGATTGCGATTCGGCTGGTGGGTGGCAGCTGGGCGATCACACTGCGGGCGACCGACTTGATCCGTTCGCTCCGATCGTCTTCGGCGGTTTTCCAATGGCTTGACGGAGAATTGTCCAAGATGATCGCGATGGCTGCTGGGGCCGAGTTGTCGATCGACGGTTTCTTGCCAAACGCCCACGTGTAGCCGCCCCACAGCAGTGCGCTCAATAGCGTCACGGCGGCGGCGACCCCCAATGCCCACGAGAGTCCTTTGCCCTTTCCTTTGAACAGCGCGACCGTTGCCATCACCAGCAACGCGATTCCAACCGCGGCGATCAAACCGATCGTCAACCAAGTGATTGAAAGGGATCGATGAATCGCGGGCCGCGCCAAAGCAATCGCGAGCGCCGCGAGTGCCGCCATCCGCAGCGCCAAAAGCCACCAACGACGGACACGTAGTTTGCTGCTTTGCGATTCAAACTTTTTCGTCAAAAATCGGATCGACGGAAACACAACCTTCTTGGGTTCGCGTCGCGAAATCAGATGCAACAGCACAGGGATGCCAATGGCAGCCACGGCGAACAGCAATGTTGCATTGAGAAAAGTCACTGAAGTCTTTAGACGCGAATTTTGGTCGTGTTGGAGTAGTTGCGTGGGCGAGGATGGAAACAGGCGGATCCTGTTCGCTACATTCTGGCTTGTCGGCCAATCAGGTATTCGGTCAGTGCTTTGTCGAACGGCATGCTTGTGTCCAGCGGGACGTAATCGATCCGTAGGTTACTGCACCCGGCACGAAAGGTTTCCCGAAACTCGTCAAGCTGCTGCAAGTATTCTTCACGAAAACCGGTCGCATCCACGGAGATCGATTCGCCTGTTTCGGAGTCTTCGAATTGGACTGGCCCGTCATAGGGAAAATTCACTTCGGCTTCGTCCATGACATGGAAAACGATCACATCGTGCCCCCCGTGTCGCAATCGCGCGAGCGCAGAAATCGTTTCGTCCGGGTCGGTCAGCAAATCAGAAAATAACATCACCAGCGAATGTTGTTTTAACATCGCCGCGACTTGAGTGATGCAAGTCGGTAGATCGGTTTGTCCAGCCGGCTTTAGTTTTGACAGTTGCGCGAGCACGTCGCCCAAGTGCCCGCGCCGCGAACGCGCTGGCAAGTTGGCTCGCATTTTTTCATCAAACGTGATCAGCCCAACAGGGTCTTGTTGCATGTTCATCAAATACGTCAACGATGCGGCCAAGCAAGTTGCGTATTCGAATTTGGTCATCGTCTGGCTTTCGGTGAACCCCATCGATGACGAAAGGTCCATGACCAAGTAGCCGGTCAAGTTGGTTTCGGCCTCGAAACGCTTGACGTAGTACTTGTCCGTTTTTGCATAGACCAGCCAGTCGATCAGTTTGGGGTCGTCGCCGCGGTTGTATCGCCGATGTTCACTGAACTGAACGGAGAAACCTTGAAACGGGCTGCTGTGTAGGCCTTGTAAGAATCCGCGAATCACCATCCGAGCGCGCAGGTCCAACCGTTTGATTTGTTGGAGCGATTCGGGTGAGAGGGTGGCAGACATGAGGTGTGGTTTACCCCGTCATCTTTTCCGGTTCGGGTGGTCGGATGTCGTCCAGTAGTTTCAAGATCACAGCGTCTGTATTCATTCCTTCGGCTTGCGCTTGGAAATTGGTCGCGATCCTGTGACGCAGCACTGGCACGGCGATCCGCCGGATGTCGGTTGGGTCGACACTAAAGCGACCATCCATTGCAGCGAGCGCTTTGGCGCCAGCGATCAAGTTTTGTCCCGCGCGTGGCCCGGCGCCCCAGTCAACCAATTCCCGAACATACTCCGGCGCGGTCTCATCTTTGGGGCGTGTTGCCCGGACCAATTGCGACGCGTAGCGAATCACAAACGGATTGATCGCGACGCTGGAGACAAGTTTTTGAATATTCAAAATCGCTCGCGAAGTGAGGACTTTGTTGACCGTTGCTTTCTCTCCACGCGTTGTCACCGTCAGAATCTTTTCTTCTTCTTCTGCCGTTGGATAACCCACTTTGATGTTGAACATGAAACGGTCCAACTGAGCTTCGGGCAACGGATACGTGCCCTCTTGCTCGATGGGGTTTTGAGTCGCGATCGTAAAAAACGGTTGGGGAAGATCGTAGGTTTCGCGGCCAACGGTGACTTGGCGTTCCTGCATCGCTTCCAGTAAAGCGGCTTGTGTTTTGGGCGGAGTTCGGTTGATCTCGTCGGCGAGCAGGATATTTGTAAAAATAGGGCCTTCGACGAAACGAAAAAGGCGTTTCCCAGATTCGTCTTCTTCTAAAACTTGGGTGCCTGTAATGTCCGACGGCATCAAGTCCGGTGTAAACTGGATACGCTTAAACGACACATCCATGATTTCGGCCAAAGTACTGACCATCAGTGTTTTTGCCAGACCCGGAACTCCTTCAAGGAGGCAGTGTCCGCGAGTGAAAATGGCAGCAAGAAGTTGCTCGATGGTATCTTCTTGGCCAACGATAACTTTGCCCAGCTCGGCACGCATGGTCTGCTGGTGCCCAGCAAATTCACGCAATACGTCACCAATGTTTCGTCCACCACCGGGTTTTGGTGATGGCGGTGGGGGAGGAGGAGAACCGCTCATGGTCGAAAAGCAACATTCCGTTGATGGCACGGGTGAATTCCAGATTGGTCTTCGCGACAACGTCGACGATGACCACTCGTACGCACTCTATCTTACGCCAGTGGGGGCGATGACGCGAAAGGGGGGCAGGCTGTTATTGCATCTAATCGCCGTGATTTGTGTCATTGTTGCGATGCAATTGGTATTCTTGACGCCAACACATTGCCGGGCACAAGAAGTTAATGCGGCTACCGTACAGCGATCAATCGATCGAGGAATTACCTATCTTCGCAAATCACAGCGTGAACGAGGCGGTTGGGAAGAATACACCGGACAATCTTGCGGCGCATCGGCGCTGTGTACCCTCGCGCTGCTCAATGCCGGTGTTAAGCGCCAAGACCCGGATATCATTAAAGCCGTCCGGTACATCCGCGCCGATGAGCCCACGCAAACCTATAGCGTCGCACTCCAAACTCTTGTGTTTTGCCAGATAGGCGCCGCAGGGGATCGCCCACGTATCCGACGAAATGTGAAGTGGCTGGTTGATGCGCAAGTAGACGCTGGTTCCCGATCGGGAGGCTGGGGATACAGCGACAATCGTGGCAGTGGCGATCCGTCGAATACTCAATTCGCGCTTCTTGCTCTTGCCGCAGCCCAAGATCGCGGTTTCGAAATCGATCCTGCTGTTTTTGAACGTTCGCTGAAATACTGGGAGCAACGCCAAAATGCAAACGGCGGTTGGGCTTATAGCAGCGGCGCGGCGTCTGGGTCGATGACTTGCGCGGGAATCGCGTCGGTCATCATCGCGCGAGGAAGGCTGTTGGATGGCAGTTCAAAAATTCAAGGCGACGACATCAGTTGCTGCGGTGGCGACATCAAGAAAAAAGACCCCATTGTTGATGGTTTGGATTGGTTGGCCAGGTCATTTTCGGTTCGTACGAATCCGGGCGGCCACGGGGGCACTTTTTTTTACTACATGTACGCGCTCGAAAGGGTCGGTCGCCTTTCGGGGCGCCGGTTCATCGGTGATCACGACTGGTACCGTGAAGGTGCGGCGAAATTGATCGCTCTGCAAGACAATTTCCAAGGCTTTTGGTCTGGTGGCGGTTGGGAAAACAATCGAGTCGTTTCGAGTTCGTTTGCGTTGTTGTTTTTGAGCAAAGGCAAACGCCAAGTTGTGATTGGGCAGTTGCAACATGGTGACGACAAAAGTACCAGTTGGCAAAAGCATCCCGACGCGATGCGCCAATTGGTGCGTCACGTCGAACGTGACTGGGGTCGCGATTTGACTTGGCAAACGATCAAAGCGAAACGAGCAACCGCCAAAGATTTGCTGCAAACGCCGGTATTGATCATCAGTGACAACCAAGCGTTGCGGTTCAGTGATGCCTTGAAAGCTCGCTTAAAAGAGTACATTGACCAAGGCGGTACGATTTTGTTCGAGGCCGATGGGGGTAACGGATGTGGTGACGCGACGGCGTTTCAAAACAGTGTCAAAACGCTCTGTACGGACTGGTTCGATGGCGTCGGGCTTCAACGACTGCCACCGACGCATCCGGTTTGGTACGCCGAACGCAAAGTAGATGTCGCGGCATTGTCAGAAGGATTTTGGATTTACGGTGTACAAGCTTGTTGTCGCACAGCGGTGTTCTATTCACCTGAACCCTTGTCTTGCCGCTGGGAGCTGAGTGATATCTTGCAAAAAAGCAATGTAGGGTCCAAGGCGGTCAGGCTGAAGCTGGACACGGGAGTTCGTATCGGACAAAACATCATCGCCTATGCAACCGGGCGTGAATTGAAAGACAAATTGGAAGAACGTGTGCTGCTAAACGGCGATGAGATGGCCGCGTCATCTCGCAGCGTTGTTCGGATGGCGATGTTGGGATTGGATGCCGGTGGCAACGAAGCGCAACGTGCACTCCCCAATGCGTCCGCGATCATTCGCGAACGTTCATCATTGACACTTTCGGCTGGGAAAGAACCGATTGGTTTTTCAGCGCAGTCTCTAAAAGATGTCGCCATGTTGTGGATCCATGGGCGAACGGAATTCAAATTGACCGATGCTCAGCGTGATATTTTGCGCGACTATGTCAATAACGACGGAGTCATTTTGGGCAGCGCGATCTGCGGTAGCAAACCGTTCACAGAATCCTTTCGACGGGAAATGGCGTTGGTGCTGCCAGACGCTAAACTCACCCCAATGCGTCCAGATCACCCTGCTTTTACAGACGCGTTCCACGGAGATGATATTCGCCGAGTCACCATTCGTACGCCGCGACAAGACGGAGCGGGCCAAGCGATCAGTCGGCGGCTTTCCCATCCGTTGATCGAATCCGCTGTCGTGGATGATATCGCCAGTATCTTCTTTTCGCCGCTAGATTTGAGCTGCGCTTTGGAGAGCCAGAATTCTGTTCAGTGCCCAGGCTATGGCACCGATGATGCCGCCAAAATTGTGGGAAACCTGATCTTATTTGCGCTGCAGCAGTGAAAATCACCGCGGTTGACGAGATTCCGGTGAAAATCGGCAAAATATAAACAAAAATCCGGTTAACTCCCCACCCGCCGCGAAACAATTTGAACCCCAGTTGGTTTTATTGACATGACTGCGTATCAGTACGTAGCACCCAAAAACCCAACTCCTATGTGGCCCCTACGGAACGAACCTGATGAAAATCTCCCGCTCAATGCTTGGCCTGATGGCCCTGGTGCTTCTAAGCCTCGTTACGACCGATGTCATGGCCCAGCGTGGTGGCGGAGATGACGGTGGTGGTCGCGGACGCGGAGGTCAGGATCGTGGAGGCCAGGATGGTGGTCGACGCGGAGGTGGGGGAGGCTCGTTTCGCGGAGGCGGAAGCAGTTTTGGCGGCCAACGTAGTGGTGGCTCCAGCGTGGCTGGGTTGCTGCGGATCGACGAAGTCAGAGCCGAGATCGATCTGATGCCCGACCAAGAAGAAGCTCTGAAGAAGATGAGTGAAAATCGCGAGCGAACCGAGCGTCCAGAGTGGCCAGGTCGTGACGCCAGCGAAGAAGAACGAAAAGTGTTCATGGAAAAGATCCAAGCGTTAGCAAAAGAAGCAGCCGCAAAGCAAAGAGAGCAACTGGAAGAAGTTTTGTTGCCCGAGCAGATTGAGCGTTTAGACGAAATCTCTTTGCAACAAAAAGGTGTGTCCGCTTTGCTAGATTCAGAAGTAGCGAAAAAGTTGGAGATGAGCGAGACGCAGAGTGAAGATGCAAAAAAAATCAGCCAGGAGTCTCGCGAAGAAATGACCACAAAGATGCGTAAGATGTTTCAGGACGCTCGGGATGGCGGCGGCGGATTCGATCGCGACAAAATGCGAGAAGAATTCACTGCAATGACCAAGGCTGTCAACGAAAAGATTCTCAACGTTTTGACCGAAGATCAAAAGAAAAAGTTTGAGGAGATGAAAGGCGAAAAGTTTGAGATGCCAGAACGTGATCGTAGCAGTCGAGGCGGCGGAGACCGAGGTGGTGCTGGCGGCCGAGGTGGCGGAGACCGCGGTGGTGCGGGTGGCCGAGGCGGCGGAGATCGTGGTGGTCGCGGCGGCGG
>CAZZDZ010000220.1:0-2198 GCA_964652675.1 uncultured Pirellulaceae bacterium | reverse complement strand
GGCGGCGGAGATCGTGGTGGTCGCGGCGGCGGTGAACGTGGTGGTGGAGACCGCGAGCGTCAACGTCCTGCCGCTGAATAGAAAAACCAACTCGTAAAACAGCGAAGTAGAAAACGAGGCGATATTCGGATTTGCGACGAAGCGCTCCGTCGCTCCGATAGAGGCAGGCTTTCATCGAAGGTCTGTCTCGTTTCGTGCGCAGATCAACACAAAGTCCGTTTCGCTCTGAATTTGCACTGCCTCTTCATCGCAATCGTGTTGCGGTTAGAATCTCATTGGCACCAAGTTCGTCAGCCAAGGAGATCATGTCGTGTTGCCAAGACTAGGTGGGATGTTATTTGGGTTGCCGTTTGCCGTTGTCGGAATCGGCATGGCAGGCTATTGCGTTTATCAAGTCTACCGTTGGTACGACGCAAGCAGATGGGTGGAAGTCGCTGCCACCATCGATTCACTGGACCTGCGAGTGAATGATGGTGAAGGTACGACCTACGGAGTCGATTGCCAGTATCACTACAGAGTTAACGGTCGGCGGTTTTCTGGAGAAAACCCAAGTTTTTACGGTGGGACCGACAACTTAGGTTCATTCCAGAAGGATTTGTACTCGCGACTAAAAGCAGCAAAAGAATCGGAAAACGCCACCGTTTGGATCGACCCAAATGCACCTCATCGATCAGTGTTGGACCGGAGTTTTCGGGCTGGTTTTTTCTCCTTTTCGCAAATCTTCGCGTTGGCGTTTGGATCGAGTGGGCTTGCCATTTTCGCTGCCGCTTTTGCAACTCGTAACCCAAGAATAAAGCACGAAGCCCTGAACATTGAATCGTCATCACGTCCAACGCGTGCTGTTTGCGGTGTGCTGATGCTCTATTGCGGGGCGCAGTTTTTATTCGGTTTGTTAGTCTCTCTACTGACAATAGCAGACGGTCAGTTAGGCTCCGGCGTGTTTTGTTTCTTATTGACGTCGTGTTTTGGGGTTATCGCATTGGTAACTTGGCGAATTCGCAAAAAACACCGTCAACCAGGTCGGCTGACGCTACCAATCAAAGACGCGCCACGTTCAGAACAAGCAAAGATCATTCTGCCAGCAAGTTGGCAGGGGCCCGTCGACATGGACGTTCGCTGGACGGTCCCGCGCCCACCTACGAATCAAATCGGACTAGAAGACGAAGACGTTGATTTGGTCAACGTCGATCTGCCGACTGTTAGTGGAACCGTGCGCGAAACACACATCCCAGTGCCCATGCCGGACGTTTCCGACAACGTACCAAAGGGCATGCCACTTAAACTGGAAGTCAAAGGGACGATCGGCGGCTACCGATACAGCGACGAATTCCAAGTCCCCGAAAACATGATTCAACAACTCGCGTTCCAAACCAACAAACCCTGAAAGGGTTTCACGAACGGACTTGCCCATTACCGCATTTCCGGTACCGCATCCTTGGTGCCATTTTCGTTATAATATCCAGTTGCATTAGCGTCTTACGCTTCAATCGTTAAACAGAGTTCGGGGGCAAAGTGTCCAATGGGAGTTCAGGTCGGATGTCCGCAATGCGGGACGACGTTGTCAGTCCCCGAGACCGCGCAGGGAAAACAAGTCAGATGTCCATCTTGTGAAACCGTGATGGCAATCCCGGCACCAAAAGCCACAACCACACAAGCATCGCTTACGATCGGATGTTCCTGTGGTGCAAAGCTAAAAGTCCTGGCGTCAGCGAGGGGTAAAAAGGTCCGCTGTTCAAAATGTCAGTCCATCTTGGCGGTACCTGCCGGTGGACCGCGCACTGCTGCAGCGTCGCCGACTCAAGTGGCGAGTCAACCGCCTACCAATCTGCCCGCCGATCCATTCGCCGATCCGGCAAGCGATCCATTTGGTGCTCCCACGTCAGCAGATGCTGGTTTGTTTAACGACTTGCCGTCCGCCGCGAACACTCAGTTTGCCCCAAACGCAACAGGCGGGGCGATTGCGAATCCACACCGTGCGAGCGGTAATGCAAAAAAAGAAAAGCAAACCACAAAGAAAAGACCAATACGCGATTTTTTGTACGGCAAAAAACATTTGATGAAGGCACTCGCCGAGCATGTTCAGCAGACCGGCTTGGAATACGTGTTCATTGATGCTGCGATGCCACCACTACGACTGTGGATCAAGAACAGAAAGGGCGACAAATGGGCCAAAGTTTACGCTCCCGATGGATCCCTGT
>CAZZDZ010000219.1:0-10654 GCA_964652675.1 uncultured Pirellulaceae bacterium | reverse complement strand
GGGTTCGACGCATCGCACCACCAACTCTCGTTTTTTCCGTCCTTCATCGCCGCCGCTGGCGGCGATGAAGGACGGAAAAAACGAAACCGATAGGGGAACGACCGTAACCTCGGGCTAATGCCCGAGGCTATATGCTGTCGCCACTTCGTGGCTGGCTTCAAAAACCAAATGACGCGCCAAATCACGAAATCGCGGTGAGTGCCCTCTCCTCGCTTAGCCACGACTCTCCTAGAAAGCCCGAGATTTTTTAGGGCGGAGCCCGACACTGCCCAGCCCATGGCGTCAGCCATGGGGGCTTACAAACGACAAATGCAAAAGGGCGGAGCCCGACACAATGTGTCGGGCTCCGCCCTTTTGTTCTGAATTCGGTTTCAATCTGGTGGCTGAAGCCACCAGCTAGGGTTGTGTCGGGCTCCGCCCTAAAAATCCCAGCCTCAGAGGGAGAGTGATTCAAAAGCCGCACGATCTCTGCGCGCATGAGGGCGAATAAAAACGCAACACCAAACGAACGCTATCGGGTTACTTTTGTCGTGCGCATCACTCTCGCCCATCCTACGATTGTTTCGACTAAAAAAACGCACGATCTCCGCAGCGTCACCAATTCCGTCTTCCCAGCCACACCTCCAACTGAACGCAGCCGATCACGCACGCCAGCAGCATGCTTATCATTGTGATCCCCATCGCCGGTTCGGGTAGATCGATCACGCGCGTGCGTCCCATTTGTAGCACCACCACGCAGCTAATAATCAGCATCGCACCAGACACGAATCGCCCGATCCAATCCGTCTGAATCGGGCCCCAAATCAAATACCTTGGGACCCTCCAAATCATCGATCCCACGAGGCCAATACATCCCCACATGACCAGCAACGCGACCATCACGAGCACATTGTGGTCCCGAAATAATTCATCAGGACGGCGAATCAAGCAAGCCCCGATGATCACGCCCAATGCACCACCAGGAATCGTCCACAGAACGCTCGCCGAACGCTGATCCGAAGAGGCTTCGGAGGGGTGAGCCGGAGGTGAATATGGGTTGGAGTTCTTGGAATCCGACATCTGCCAATGCCTTTAATTACTGAAATAGCTACTCGCTCAGCAGCACTCTACCCTTCCCAAACTCACAAAAACACCAGTCAAGCCCAGTTTCTTGTGAAACCAGTCTTGTTTCACCAAGCTGGTTTCACCTAATTTCCCTCCATACCTGAGTGGCGTGCGGCTGCTGGAAAGGAAAGAACTAATCGTGGGAAGGATCCTCTGCGTGGTCAATCAGAAGGGAGGCGTTGGCAAAACAACCACCGCCGTGAATCTCTCTGCTGCCTTAGCGTTATCCGGCCAGCAAACACTGCTGCTGGACATGGATCCCCAATGCAATGCGACTGGCTCCCTGGGCCAGACGCCCACCAACGGTCACGCCTTGATCAGCGAAACCCACCTATCAGAAAACATCGTCGAAACCGACATCGAGAACCTTTCGATCTTGCCGGGCAGCCGAACTTTTCGAGACGTAGACAAGCTAGCATCACCCACCGAAGTTGAATCCAATCGCATCCGAAGCCACTTGGACGAAGTCATTGACCAGTATGACTTTGTCCTGATCGACTGCCCGCCCAGCGTGGGCGACCTAACCCAAACAGCATTGACCGCCAGCACTGAAGTCCTGATGCCGATCCAGTGCGAGTACTTCGCGATGGAAGGTCTGACGCAGTTGATACAGACAATTAAGAAAGTGATTTTGGCCACGGACGGCCGCCTAACCTTTGGCGGGATCTTACTAACGATGTACGATCCCGACTTAGAACTGACCCGCGAAGTTGACGAGGAAGTACGTGACTTCTTTGGCGACATCGTTTTTGATTCGGTCGTACCACGGGACGTTTCGCTCAGCGAAGCTCCCAGTTATGGCCAAACGGTATTTCAGTACGCACCGCGATCGCGTGGCGCGTACGCCTACACTCAGCTATGCATGGAGGTGCTCGAGCGTGACTAGTGCAACCAAAGATCGACGACTTGGCAAAGGACTTGCCGCATTGCTTGGCACCCCGACGGACGACGAAGGCAATCCGTTGCCCGAGGGCAGTCCCGGCGTTCAGTCGCTGGAGCTGAACGTAAACGAGATTGAAAACAACCCCTTTCAACCTCGGCGCGAATTCAATACCGAAGAAATCGCATCGCTCGCCGAAAGCATCAAGAACCATCAGCAACTGCAGCCCATTTTGGTTCGCATCGTTGACGGTCGCTATCAGCTAATCAGCGGTGAACGACGTTTGCGTGCGACAATCCACGCAGGACTGTCAACGATCCGTGCAGAAGTTCGCAAAGCTGATGATCGCCTGGTTGCAGAACTTGCGATCATCGAAAACTTGCAACGCAAAGATCTCAACCCGATCGAAAAAGCGTTGTCGTTCAAACGATACATCACAGAACACAAATGCAAGCAAGACGACTTGGCGCGCCGGCTTAGCATCGACCGAAGCACGATTGCGAATCTGATGCGACTACTTGAGTTGCCAAAGCAGATCCTGGACTGGTTGGCCGCGGGCGAAGTAAGTGCTGGCCACGCGCGAGCTTTGCTTCCAATCGGGGACGAAGAAATCCAGATTCGCACGGCACAGAAGATCATGGACGATCGTCTGAGTGTCAGGGCCACGGAAGGCCTTGTGTCGGAGATGCTCAAGAAAGAAGAAGACAGCGAGACGGGTAAAAAGGTCGTTAACGCGACGCGACAAAAACGCCGTCAGATTTCGCCGCAAGTCGAAGCGATGCAGCAAGAGATGCGTATGCTGTTCGGCACCAAAGTCGAGATCAAGAGTTCGGCGAGAGGACGTGGAAAAATTACGATCCATTTCACCGATCCAGACGAATTCGATCGCCTCCGCGACATTCTGTCCAGTAGCGCCCGCCCATCACTGCGAGTCGCTGGCTAGGTGGAAAAGTCTCGCTAAACCGTAAAACCCGAACTTGAGCCCGTGTGCTCAAGTTCGGTTTTTTTGTGCTTTGCGAGTCCCTGAATAGCAAAATAACCATTCTCCAGTCGCATCGAATATTGGCTGTAGAATCAACGCGTCCGGACGGGTTTAAGATCAATGTGAAGCGGTTTCAATCCATCGTTACGCGCGAATCGAGAGATTTCGTGTCGTCGTTTTGTTGAACCGAATCGTAGCGAAGTCGGCAGCGGCTACACTGTTTTAAAATTCCTACACAGCATTCCAACACAACGCGATCGCGGTTTGTTTTTCGGAGAGTATCTAATGCGTACAGTTCTTTTAGCGGCCACACTTTGTCTGTTCGTCGGTTGCCAATCGGAGACTCAAAAAACCGACTTAGCCGGAAAGCAGACCAACGAAACCTCCAATAGTGACGCAGGCAGCGCGGCGAAAAAAGACAGCGAGATGGATTCTTCCGCGGCAGAGACTGATGTTGCAGACGCGGGAGCGAGCGAAAAAGATTCTGATATGGCGAAACCAGAAACGGTACCCGCTGAATCAATGCCCGCTGAAAAATCAGAACCAGCTCACTTGGTTGAAGTGACAGATGAGGACTTTCAAGAAATCGTTTTGGATTCCGACAAACCTGTCATGGTTGATTTCTGGGCGGTATGGTGCATTCCCTGCAAGGAACTAACGCCCATCGTCGAAAAAGTTGCCGCAAGTCGAACGGATGCGAAAGTTGTGAAAGTCAACATCGACGAAGCGGACAAGTTTACGCAACAGTTCAAGGTCGGAACGCTTCCAGCGCTTGTGGTCTTTTCCAAAGGCAAAGAGGTAGCAAGATTGGTTGGACTGCACGAAGAAGCCGAGATCTCCGAATTCCTATCCAACGCGATCAAGAAGTAGCGCTGGCCACGAGAACGGCTGGAGTGCAGGCCTTAGCCGTCTTTGTCCAGTCCAAGAGCGAGTGCCCAGCTGGGCACCACAACCGATGAGTGCCACCGCATCGTACTTCGTCTATGTCGATAGCCGAGCGTTCTTCCCAATGTAATGCTTCAGTCGGTATCGAATGCATTCGCGATCAAAACAACTCCGAAATACCAGCTTGTCAGCCAAAACAAAATTGAGACGGCGATTCTGAATTCAACGGTACACCGGCAATTAGCGCAAACCAACTGTTCCTGCGCAGCAACAAACTGCTCTATTACATTCGAAAACAAAAACAACAAGGCACATGCGTTTGCCATTTTTGGCCGACCACGAGCCCAAAAAGTCGCGATAGAAAAAACAGCCAGAGCTTAAGCGAATGCCCGAACGGACAAAGCCTGGACTCCAACGAGACGCGTCTTATCCGAACATGCGGCTGAACTTCAGCCACATGCCTACCATCGACTTGGCGCTGGGGGTCAAGGTGGTGAATTTCCACTCGGTCGCCACGTTGCGGATGACTTCGACTCGCGTTGGATACGAGTGAATCGTTTCTTGGATGTGACGTAGCTTCAAACCTCGCGTGACGGCCAAGCTTAATTCGGCAATCATCTCGCCCGCGTTCTCGCACACGATGGTGCCTGCGATTACTTTGTCCGTGCCCTTTTTGCAGTAGATGCGGCAAAAACCACGATGCTCGCTCTCCGTCTGAGCCCGATCGTTGTCCTTCATCGGCAATTCGTAGACATCAACGTCAAGCTTTTGCAAGTCGGGCCAACTGACGCCAGCATGTGCGACTTCGGGGTCCGTGTAGGTCACCCAGCTCATTACACGATCGCGCGCGTTCAAACGATAGGGATACGGCATCAAAGCGTTGAGCGTCGCGTATTCAGCTTGCGCAAACGCCGCGTGGGTGAACTGCATTGGCGAACAGATATCGCCGGCGGCATAGATGCGTTTGTTCGTGGTTTGATGAAGATGATTGACCTTCACTCCACGTTTGTCGAATTCAACGCCAGCGGCTTCCAAGCCCAAACCTTCGGTGTTCGGGATCCGGCCGGCGGCGACAAGGATTTTGTCAAATGTGGCCTCTTCTTCTTTTCCGCCTGACTCGATCGTGCACTTCAGTCCGCCGTCGCAAGGTTCAACGTTCAGCAAGTTTGTTTTGAAACGCACTTGCAGTCCTTCTTCTTCAAAAACCTCTTCGGCGATCTTGCCCGCTTCGGGGTCATCCTTAGACATCAGCTTGCCGCCGCGAACCAGCATCGTGACTTGCGATCCAAGTCGTTGCATCGATTGGGCCAATTCGCATCCGATCGGTCCGCCGCCCAGAACAAGCAGACGAGCCGGCAGTTCTGTCTGCTCGAAGAACGATTCGCTGGTCATGCAGTTTTCACGCAGGCCCGGAATACCAGGAACGAACGGACGGCCGCCCGTGCAAATCATCGCGCGACGAAAACGTACTTCTGTGCCGTCAAGATCCAGCGTGTTGGGGCCGGTAAACTTGGCCGTGCCAAACAACACGTCCACGCCCATATCATCAAGCTTCTTGGCGCCATCGTGGTGCGCCATGTCGGCTCGGACTCGGCGCAACCGCTCCATCACCGCTGTGAAATCCACTTTGACTTCGCCAACATTGACACCAAATTCATGTGCATGACGAGCCTGATGGGCAACGTGTGCCGACTTGATTAGCGTTTTCGATGGCACACAGCCGGTCACCAAACAGTCACCGCCCATATTGTGTCGTTCGATCAATGCAGACCGCGCGCCAAGCATCGCCGCACCACCAGAAGAAACCAGACCGGCGGTGCCCGCACCGATCGCAACCATGTCATAGATTTCGCTGGATGGTTTGGTGGGCCAGTCGCTGGGGTGAACGTTGTCGCGAAGTTTGCGATTGTGTTCGTCCGGTGGATTCAGAACGTGTTCGTTGGACATGTCTTTTACTTTTGACTTGGATGTCTGGATTCGATTCAGCGCGATCCTATAAGGGATCGTTGCAATCAGCAACAGTCCTTGCTGCCATCGCAATCAAGCTTGGCCAGAGGTGCTGGCGTCAACGCCGGCAATGGATGGTTTGGCGCGCCTTTGGAAAACAACAAGCGACAATACTGCACCGTGCCAGCCTCGGTCAGCTCTTTCGCTTGTCCTAATAGGCGACGGATGTCTTTCAAGTCAAGTGGAACGCCGGGCAGCATCCCAAGCGTTTTGCCGACGCTGGCCATCAACAGCTTCTTTTTCAAGTCGCTGATCAGTTCCAACAACGTGTGTGATTCGTCGGCGTAATGGTTTGCCAAAAAACCGGCGTCCAGAAACAATTGCTGATACCCGATCGGCGTCCGGGCCTGCGCCATGCAAGTCCACGGCGCGATCGACTTGGCAATGTCTTCGGGCAGTTCGCCAGCGACAACCATGTCCGAAATCCCGACGACCCCACCAGGTTTAAGAACCCGGTAAAACTCCTTTAGCACTTTGGGCTGGTCGGTGAACGTGCTGACGGCACACTCACAAACCAATGCGTCGCAGCTTTCATCTTCCAGCGGTAGATTTTCCGCAGCGCCTTGGAAAAATTCGGCCAAGACAACCGGCGTGGTTCCGGCGGACTCCAGAGCTTTGTCAACATTTGCTTGGCTGAAATCGATGCCGACTGGTTCCAAGCAAAATTGCCGAGCCATCATCAGCGACGTCGTCCCGATCCCACAAGCGACGTCGACAACGCGCGAGTCGACGGGCAGGTTCAGACTGTGAATCAGTCGCGCCGAGAGATCCGGGCCGCCAGGGTGAAAACTCTCCCCAAGGATCTCTTGCACCCAGTCTTGTTCATAAAAGTTTGCACAGCATGCGGCCGTTTCGGTCGCAGTAGCAGTTGTATTGGAATCGTCCATTATAGGTTCCCCTGCGGTCGGTTAACGGCGTTGTATTCGCAGAAGGACACGGGCGTTCCGTCGGCTGAAATGATGTGCACACAGCACTTGTCGATGCGATCTTGGTCGTAGGTGTACGCATCCATGAACGGTTTGATCCCGATTGCAAACATGCCATCCCACTGATCCGAAGATTCTTCGGGCATCGTCTGCATCAAGTCCAGCAACTCGTCGACTTGTTCATCGCTCAGTGAATTCAACCCACCCGCCTCGGTCACTTTGCCCAGCAAGTCGCTGAAACTGGTGGCGTTGTCGAAGGTATCCGAAACTGCCGCGATCAAATCACGGTTCGCTTCCAACGCCCAGTCTTGATATTTCGGCAAGTAACGTGAAACCGGAATCAGTTGCTCTTCCCCACGCAGCGCGACCGCCATGCTGAAACAATTGGGGTCGGAACACGGGATCGGTGTGAAGTCGTCGTCACAAAACACGTTGTCGGTTTGGTCGCAAATCAGCCGCACCACATCGCTTAGCGTTAGTCGTTCGATAAAGCGAGGATTCTCGTAGCGTCCCGAGTACATCGCCGGTTGGATCATGACTTTGCGAATGCTGTTGCGACGTGACGAGGCGAATTCAATGAACTGGCCTACTTCGTCGTCATTAATTCCACGCGTCAGAGTGATCACCGGAACCGTGTTCAGCCCCAATCGTTCGCAGTGGTCGGCTGCTTTCAGTTTGGTCTGCAACAGATCGCCACGGCCACGCAATTCTGCCAGGATCTCTTCGCGGAAACCGTCGAACTGCAAATACACCGAAACCTTTTCGCCGTAGGACGCCAAGCGTTCTGCGAACTCGGCCTTGGCAAGCCGGATGCCGTTGGTGTTGATATAGACTTGGTTGATTCCCTTTTCCAAAGCGATCTCAACCAGCTTGAAAAACTCTGGGTGGATCGTCGGCTCGCCGCCAGAAAGCTGGATCAAGTCGGCGTCGCCTTTGCCTTGTCCGATCAGCTTGTCGATCGTTTCGGTGAAATTCTCCACCGACATAAACGTCTTGTTGTGCGGCGATGAACCGGCATAGCACGTTGGGCAAGTTAGGTTGCAGCTTTGCGTGATCTCGATCAGCATATTGCAGCTGTGGTTTTCGACCTGGTCGCCGCAGTGTTGGCTTGGGCCGCAGCAACACGCAACCGCTTCGATCTCTTCATCGGCCACATAGTAATGCCGAAGGTCCGACGATAGCAGCGCCGAGTAACGTCCGTGGTCGGGACATTCTTTGTCTAGGATGACACGGCCATCACGTTCGTATACGGTTCCCGGAATCTTGTTCAGGCATTCGGGGCACAAACTGGTAGTTGTCTTGATTTCCTTTCCGGTCGCATAAGCTGCATCGGGCTGGGCGTCTTCATGAACAGTGGGCAATGACATGGAGAGATCTTCTCTATTGATAACGGTTGGAGTGGCTGCGTTTGTCGGTTAGCTGGGACTCGCCAGAGTTCAGCCAGTTGACCTGCAGGTTTCCCGAAGTCTGGCGACTCCGGCTATAAAGGTAGTAAATGAGGAAACAGTGTCTGGACTCGCCAGAATTCAGGTTGGTGACCGCCTGGCTTCCGAACTCTGGCACTCCGGCTACCTAAAATGCCTACTAGGCACCGCGAATCACGAGGTTACGGATTTCGGTCATATCTTCCATCGCAAAGCGAATTCCTTCACGACCCAAGCCGCTGTCCTTCACACCGCCGTACGGCATGTTATCGACTCGGAAGGACGGAACATCGCCGATCACGACACCACCGACGTCCAGAGTGTCCCAAGCTTGATGTGCCTTGTATAGATCGCGTGTGAAGATGCCTGCTTGCAATCCAAACTTGCTATCGTTGACTTCGGCCAACGCCGCGTCAAAATCGCTGAATGAACTCAGCACGGCCGCAGGACCGAACGCTTCTTCCACGCAGATCGATTGACTGGTGGGAACATTCTCAAGCAGCGTCGCGTCCAACATCGCGCCATCACGCTTGCCACCGCACAGCAGTTTGCCACCGCCGGCGACCGCTTCGTTGATCCAACCGTGCAACCGTTCGGCTTCGCGCTCGGAAATCATCGGGCCGATGAAAGTGGTCTCGTCCTTGGGGTCGCCGGCGATCAACTTTTCAGTCGCCGCAACCAACGCCGTTCGGAACGCGTCGTAAACTTCTTCGTGAACAATGATCCGCTGCACCCCAATGCAACTTTGTCCCGACTGGTAAAACGCGCCAAAGACAATCCGCTCGACCGCGTCATCCAAATCGGCATCTCGATCAACAATACAAGCTGCGTTACCGCCCAGTTCCAGGACGACTTTCTTCTTGCCCGCCTTGGCCTTCAACGCCCAGCCGACTCCGGGCGATCCCGTGAAGCTAAGCAGTTTCAGTCGATCGTCCGTTGTGAACAAATCCGCCCCGTCGCGCGAGCACGGCAGGATCGAAAACGCTCCTTTAGGCAAATCGGTTTCGGCAAGTATTTCGCCGATGATCAATGCACCCAGCGGAGTGCGGCTGGCGGGTTTCAAAACAAACGGGCAACCCACTGCCAGCGCGGGTGCGATTTTGTGAGCGGCCAGGTTCAACGGAAAGTTAAACGGGCTGATGAACGAACACGGCCCGATCGGGACACGTTTCCACATGCCGCGATAATTGTCCGCTCGCGAAGAAATCTCCAAATTCATGACTTCGCCGGTCATCCGCACCGACTCTTCGGCTGCGATGCGAAACGTATCGATCAACCGTCCCACTTCGCCACGTGCATCCTTGATCGGCTTGCCCGCTTCGATGCACAGCGACATCGACAGCTCTTCGTATCGCTCCGTAAACCGATCGACACAATGGTTCAATACGTTTTGACGTTCGTAAGGACGCATCCGCGCCATCGGTTCGGCGGCTTCGGCCGCAGCCGCAATGCCCTGGTCGATTGCGTCGGGTCCAGCCAACGCGATCTCCGCGGCAACTTCACCGGAAAACTTATCGGTGACTTTCAAGTCGACATTGGGCGACTGTGCTTCGTTGGCCAGATAATAGGGCCATTGCTTTTTCATAGTGTTGCTTAGTGTATGGGTGTTAGGGGCGAGCCGTTTAGCGGATTGCAGTTGGGCTTCTAAATCTTGGCGCTACGACTCTGGATCTCATGATTCAGGATCCGATCGTTATCGGAATAATCCACGGGGACTTCGATCACGTGGACGCCATGTTCGGCGTGGCATTTTTGCAGCAGCGGAAGCAGCTCTGCCGCACTGCCGACGCGATACCCGTTGGCCCCGTAGCTCTCGGCGTACTTCAAGAAATCTGGGTTGCCGTAGTCCAAACCAAAGTTCGTCAGGCCCATGTTGGCCTGTTTCCACTTGATCATTCCGTAAGCGTTGTCACGCAAGATGACGACGACCAAGTGCAGATTCAGTCGCACGCACGTTTCCAGTTCTTGCGAATTCATCATGAAACCGCCGTCGCCACAAATCGCCGTCACGCTACGATCCGGATACACCAGTTTCGACGCCATCGCCGAAGGCAGCCCGGCACCCATTGTCGCCAAAGCATTGTCCAGCAGGACCGAGTTGGGCGAATGGGCCCGGTAGTTCCTGGCGAACCAAATTTTATAGACGCCGTTGTCCAAACAGATGATGCCCTGTTTCTCAACCGCTTCGCGAACGTCCGCCACCAACCGTTGTGGATAGATCGGAAAACGATCGTCGTCGGCACCCTCTTTCAACTGCGCGTCGCCGTGAGTGCGGACTTCCATGAATCGTGAAAAATCCCAATGCGACTGTTTCTGTAACAGTTCGCCAATCTGCCAAACGCTGTTAGCAATGTCACCGACGACTTCGACTTGTGGGAAGTAAACCGGATCAACCGCAGCGGATGAAAAGTTAACATGGATGACTTCGACGCCATCGGTGTGCATG
>CAZZDZ010000218.1:4392-10669 GCA_964652675.1 uncultured Pirellulaceae bacterium | reverse complement strand
GGTCAAGCAATGAGGAAACCAGCTGCGAAGCAGCGACAGGATGTAGCCCCATGCGAAAGCATGGGGTTTACGTATTGATCCACCAATACTCGTTTTTCTCCGTCCCGATCACCGCCGACGGCGGTGATCGGGACGGAGAAAAACGAAATGGATTTTGCGTTACGTCAACCTTGGGCTGACGCCCAAGGCTACAATCTGTCGCCACTACGTGGCTGGCTTTCCAGTGCCGCAATGTCAACATTCACACGATACGCAAACACGCGTCGGGTTACCAAAAATTCGCAGCCTGTCAGTAGTCCAATACGTTTCCAGCACGTCAACTATTCCGTATATCGCTTGATATAGTCATCCGTTTTGGCACGCATTTCGGCAAGCGTTTCGGCGTGCTCGGGGTCTTTCGCCAAATTGACCAATTCATCGGGATCGTTCACCAAGTCATGCAGCACTTCGGGATCGTCCTGCTCGAAGTAGCGACCGTAAATGAACGTCTCGCTACGAACGCCTTCCCATTTCGGAATCGATTTGTGGTTCATCAGGTGTTCGCAAAGGAAATCCGTCCGCCAGTCGTCGGGCGTCTTGCCATCCAAAACAGGTGTGAGCGGTCGGCCTTGATAGTGATCCGGAACGTCAACTCCTGCGACGTCCAAGATCGTTGCGGGAATGTCAATGTTCAACGCCATCGGCTTGGCTACTTTGTCGCGCTGTGATGGGGGTCGTCGCGGGTCGTACACGATCAACGGCACACGTAACGATTGTTCGTAGTGGCTCCACTTGCCCGCCAACCCACGGTCGCCCATGTAATATCCATTGTCACCGGCATAGATAATGACCGTGTTGTCGGCGATCCCTTTTTCTTCCAGCGTGGCAATGATCCGCGCGACCATGATGTCGACCCCCGATATCAACGCACAGTACGCCCGCAGGTTCAGTTCGTGTTTTTCCGGCGTATCCCAACGCCAGTGAAATCGATCCTTGTTCATGCTGGTTTGCAAAAAACTGGGCAAGGCATCGAAGTACTTTGAATCGGCCAAACGTGGCGGCGGCATTTTCATGTCGTCGTACAAATACATCGCTTCGTTGATCGCAGGGAAGTGGCCTTTCTTGCCGGGTTCCTTATCGCGATCTTCTGCGTGAGCCGAATTGAAACTGATTTGAGCACAAAACGGTTTGTCGTCGGAAGCGTTTTGGATAAAGTTGATCGTTCGCTCCGTGGCGACTTCGTCAACGTGACGTCCAGGATTGTTCTTGTCGTTTTCGCGGTAGAAGTAAGGCCTGTCTTTGCTCAGAAAATCATCAAACAATTCACCAGGTTTCGCGTCGATCTTGATGCCGTATTTGCCAAAATGGCCCGTAACGTAACCAGCCGAACGGAGCATGGCGGGATAACTGGCGGCGGCATGTGCGGCGCTGATCGCAGGTTTTCCGAACGTGTAACCGTGAGTCCGCTCGGTCAATCCGGTAAATATCGATGCACGGCTGGCGGCACAGATCGCGGTGGTGACAAACGCGTTTTCAAAACGAACGCCTTGTTTGGCCAGTTTGTCGATCGTCGGTGTCTTAATAAACGGATGACCGGCACAGCCAAGCGTGTCGTTGCGCTGGTCGTCTACGAGCACAAACAAAATGTTCGGCCGATCAGCGGCCCCACACGTTGCAGAAGAAACCAACAGCGAAATAAACAGAGAAACGACAAAGCAGGCGAGACAGAGAATTCGTTGCATGGGAATCCGGAACATGGTGCTGTGGCAATGAGGGCATCGTGGGTGGGGACAACAGCATTGTAGTAAGAGAAACCCCCGTCTTTAGTATTTCGGTATCGATGGGTCGATTTGTTCGGACCACGCCATGATCCCGCCACGCATGTTGTGTACGTTCGTGAATCCGTGATCTCGCAACAACTGGACGGCTTTGCTGCTGCGTCCACCCATTTTGCAGTGAACGATGATTTCGGATTCTTTGTCCAATTCATCCATCCGATCAGCCACTTCGCCAAGCGGAATTAACTTGCCACCCAAGTTACAAATCTCGTACTCGTTTGGTTCGCGTACGTCCAACAATGTAAACGTTGCTTTGGATTCAAGCTTGCGTTTCACATCACTGGGAGCCACGTCCCAAGGACTTTGTTCGTTTGCTTTGCCTGCTTCGGAATCTTGCATGGGGATACCACAAAAATCTTGATAATCGATTAGTTCAGTGATCGATGGATGATCGCCGCAAACGGGACAGTCCCGATCACGTTGGACTTTCATTTCGCGAAACGACATGTCTAACGCATCAAACAAAATCAGTCGACCACTAAGCGAATCGCCAATGCCCAAAATGATCTTGATCGCTTCGGTCGCCTGAATCGTTCCAATGATCCCTGGCAAAACGCCCAACACGCCACCTTCGGCACAACTTGGCACGGCACCCGGCGCGGGCGGTTGCGGATAGAGACATCGATAACAAGGACCACCGTCTAGTCCAAACACGGACGCTTGTCCTTCGAATCGATAGATCGAACCGTAGCAATTCGGTTTACCCGTCATGACGCAAACATCATTGACCAAATATCGAGTCGGAAAATTATCCGTCCCGTCAATGATCACGTCATAGTTGGCCGCAATCTGCATTGCGTTTTCGCTGGTGAAGGCAACTTTGTGCTGGTCGACTTGAACATCTGGGTTGATGTTGGCGATCGTCTCGGCGCCCGACTGTACTTTATCGCGGCCTACGTCTTTGGTTCCATGGACGACTTGTCGTTGCAAGTTTGAAAAATCAACTTGGTCCACATCCACCAATCCCAATCGCCCCACGCCGGCGGCTGCCAAGTACATCGCCAGCGGCGACCCCAGTCCTCCAACGCCGATCAGCAAAATCGACGCGGCCTGCAGTTTTTGTTGGCCAACCTTACCGACTTCGGGCAGCGTTAGATGTCGCGCGTATCGGGCGATTTGCTCGTTTGAAAGTTCTCGGTGGTTGCCGTTTTGATCAGTCAAAGATCAGCCCCCCGCCATGGCGGGAACCAAGAACACTTGATCATGCTCGTTTAACTTCGTCGCACCGCCATCCAAGTCACGGATGTTTGTATCGTTGACAAAAACGTTCACAAACGACAACAAGCTGCCATCGGCATCATACAAATGCGTTTTCAAATCCGGGTACTTTTGCGCCAACGTACTGAGCAAATCGGCGACGTTGTTCTGAGCGATATCGACTTCGCGATCACCGTCGGTGTGCTTTCGAAACGCGGTTGGGATTTTGACGAGAGACATTTGCGTGTCGCCTGATGAGTGTTGGTCGCTTAATTAGGAAGATGACCGCAGATTTCGCATTCGGGTCGACGCGAAACTTTCATTGTCTGAAACTCCATGTCACGCAAATCCATTCTGACCAATCGGCCGGACAGTGGATCTCCGATTCCACCAATCAGCTTGATCGCTTCCATGGCCCCCATGCAAGCGACTGTTCCAGAAACGGCCCCAAAAACTGGAAACTGTCGTTTCCAAGTCGGTGGATTCTCTGGCCAAATGCACTGTAGACACGGTGATTTGCCTGGGATCACGGTTGTAATGTGTGCTTCCAGTTCGTACATCGCGCATTCGACGAGCGGTTTGTTTTGCAGGACTGCTTGCCGATTCATGGCGAAACGTTCGGGGAACAACGGCGCGCAGTCCACAATCAAATCGCATTGTTGGACCAAGTCCGCCGCGTTGTCTTCGCTAACATTTTCAGCGACATCCACGATCTCGAGCCGCGGATTCAAATCCAGCAACCGGCGTTTGATTGATTCGATACGTGGCTTGCCAATCCAGTCTTCTGTCATCAACAGTTGACGGTTTAGATCACTGGGTTTGACATTCCCCGCATGCGCCAGCACAAGCTTGCCAACACCGGCGGCAGCCAATTCGTAGGCGACCACGCTGCCAACTCCTCCGACACGCGAAACCATCACCGATGAATTCTTGAGTTTCTCCTGTCCGGTTTCACCGAAATCGGGAACCCACATTTGCCACTCATAGACGGCGCGTTCATGCTCGGTAAGCGGTTTGGGCGGCATAGATGTAGCAAAACAAAAAGGATGCGAAATAAGAGCATCTAGATCTTATTCCGCCAGCATCCACTGTGACAGTCCCAGCCAAGAATTGTCTGCTGCTTTAACTTCTGATCAACTCAGCTCTGCGCCAGCCGATTGCATTTCTGCGATGGCGGTATCGACATCATTTGGCGAAAGATTGACGCCTCGGCATCCGTCAATGACCACGCGAACCTGATAGCCCAGCTTCAATGCATCCAACACCGTGAACTTGACGCAGTAGTCTGTCGCTAAACCGACCACGGTCAATTCTGTTGCTTTGACGCTCTGCAAATAGTCATGCAAGCCGGTTGCCTGGCGGTGATCATTGTCAAAGAACCCGCTGTAGCTGTCGATCATCTGCTGCGTTCCTTTGTGAACAACGTGATCGATTCGGTCGACCAGCAAACTGTCCGCAAATTTGGCACCCACGGTGTCCTGAACACAGTGATCCGGCCAAGCGACCTGGGGAACGCCGTCTAAATCAAAGACTTCGCCAACACTGACTCCATCGTGTTGGCTGGCGAAACTGCCATGGCCAACTGGGTGCCAGTCTTGTGTGGCAACAACGTGTTGGGCCGAAGCAATCAAGTGGTTGGCAACGTCGATTACCGCGTCTCCATCGGGTACCGCTAGAGCACCGCCAGGCAAAAAATCATTTTGGATATCGATCAGCAGTAAAACGTTCATTCTGTGTTTAAAACTCTCTGAGCTTGCGGTCTATTTCGTGTGTTGGGTGTGCTGTGCAATCATGTCGGCTTTCTGCTTCGCCAGTCTCGATTCCAGGCCAACGGGATAAGGTTCCGTTGAATCGATCGGTCGAATCTTTCCTGGCATCTGTGATCGTTGTGTCGCTGCATGTTGTCTTATTTGATCCAGGCTGGGCATTTCGCAAACCAGTTGGCCATTGCGAATGACTTTGACCAAAAGGTCGGTGTGGACCGTTGGTTCGTCGATGCTGACGGTTTCGCTAGGATCGGCCAACGATTGCATCTGTTTGTTTTCAGGTTCGCCGATCAGTTCGCTGAAGATCGTATCGCCAACCATTTCGTCGTCTTGATAGTAACGGCGGACTTGTTGGATACCGGGCGTGGATGTTTTGATTGCCAGTTCGGATAGTTTGATTCTTGGCTGCCATTTCCCTTCGTCGTCTTGGATCGCCGCTAGTTTGTAAACGCCGCCAAGGGCGGGTTGGTCTCGAGCGGTGACCAGGTTGGTGCCCACGCCCCAAACGGCAATCGTCGCTCCGTTGCGTTTCAATTTGGCGATTTCGTGCTCGTCCAAATCGTTGCTGGCGACAATCGCGGCGTCGGGAAAGCCAGCTTCGTCGAGCAGTTTTCGAGCGTCGATGCTGAGTTGTGCCAAGTCGCCAGAGTCCAACCGTATGCCAACCATTTCGTGGCCTTTTGTGCGTAGTCGCTTGCCGACTTCGATCGCGTTTGCGACGCCTTGGATCGTGTCGTACGTATCAACCAGAAAGACACAGTTGTTTGGCATGGCGTCGGCATAGGCGTCAAAGGCGGCCGGTTCGTTGTCAAATGACATCACCCAACTGTGCGCGTGGGTGCCTTTGACGGGCATCCCCAACAATCGCCCTGCCAAGACATTGCTCGTCGCGCTGCAGCCGCCGACGTAAGCGGCGCGGGCGGCGGACAAAGCTCCATCAATTCCTTGGGCTCGCCTTAACCCGAATTCCAAAACCGGTTCTCCGCAGGCGGCGTCGCAAACGCGTGCGGACTTGGTGGCGATCAACGTTTGGAAATTGACGATATTCAGCAGTGCGGTTTCGATCCACTGACACTGCCACAACGGACCACTGACGCGAATCAATGGCTCGTGGGCAAACACAACCGTGCCTTCGGGGACGGCATCAATATCGACGCTTAATCGCAAGCCTTGGATGTCTTTTAAGAATTCATCCGAAAACAGAGGCTTGTCGTCATTGCCGGTCAGAGTCGCCAAGTATTCAACGTCGTCCGACGTGACCTGAAACGACTGCATCCATTGCACCACGGTCTCCAACCCAGCGGCGATCGCATATTGACCGCCGAATGGGCAACGCCGAAAGAAAAGGTGAAACACAGAATTGCGTTGGTGCATCTGGTTTCGCCAGTACCCATAACCCATCGTCAATTGGTACAAATCGGTCAGCAAGCACAGCGAAGTGCCATAGGTTTGGTTGATCATAAACGCTTGAAGTCGTTAGGCGTCTGTGGTTGCGGC
>CAZZDZ010000218.1:0-4292 GCA_964652675.1 uncultured Pirellulaceae bacterium | reverse complement strand
GTGACCTGGACCGATCCCGTTGGTTCCATTTCGATCTCAAGCGGCGAAGATTTGTCGATATCAGCAACCTGCAGAAAGACTCCAAGTCGATGTGATCCATGAGCACCGATAACATCTTTGTCTTTTCCGACGTGTCCATCACACAACGTGATCAGTTGTAATAGTCCGCTGCGCGGCAGTGAAGGAAACTCAAATGTCCCGTCCTCGTCGATTTCGACGGCCGTTTCCCAGCTAACAGACGGCGGTTCGTCATCGGGTCCTCCCCCGTAAACATAACCTGCTGGTTTGGGCAAGCAGTGTGCTACGACTTTGCCATTTTTGACCGGGCGCGGAACACTGTCGTCCAACCGTCCTCGTAAATGCAGGCCGTGTTTTAAACGCAAGTTGCGGATGTTGACATCTTGTTGGTCGCGAAGCCGGACGGGTAGGACTGGACTAAAAAGATGCCGCCCATCATCCGAAGGACTGACCAGCATTGTTTGCCAACTGCCATCAGGAATGGCCCGCGATTTGTGAACACCATCGTCATCGATTAACCATTTCGCGCTCCTACCGGGTCCGGCGATCAAGATACCAAACGGAACCGTTTGCCCATTGGGGTCAGCGGCGCTAATCGTTAGCTGGCAACCCGCTTTCATGGTCAGTTGGATTTTGCCGCCGCGCGGATCAACTATCAAATTTTGCGAGATAAACTCTGGGTGCATTACCGTTGCAGAAATTTCGCAACACGTGTGCCAGTCAGGTTCGTGTCCAAAGGTGACTGGATAGTCGACGGTAACTTTCCCATCGACGTCGCCTGTGTGTTCTTTGGGGTGTCCAATGTTGTAGGTCGGCCAGAACCAGCCCGTGCTTGGTTCCTCGACGCTACGACAACCATAGGGTTTGATGACAACACCCTGGATAGGTTCGCCGGCTTCATCGGTTACTTCGACGATCAACTTCGCCGTTTTGGTTGGAAACTTAATCGGGTTTTTCTTTTTGTCCGTCTTCGATTCCTCTGCTGCAGCAGTCGCGAAAACGAACAAGATAAACACCATGCACCACGAGCGACGAAACATATGAGCTCTCCGGTTCGATTTTTAGCGATAGAAAAGGATGGTGTACCAGAACTGCGAGCTTCTGGAGGATCAGATGATTTTAGTCTACGAAAATCAATTCGGTTCGGTGTAAAACGTGTCGTCGGCTGGGAAACCGTCGGGAAATTTGTCTTCGGCCAGCAAAGTGTATCCGAAGCCGACGCCCCAAGTTGATATCCCCAACGTATCGGCCAAGTCGCCGTGACGAAGTGTTTCGGAGGGATACCTTTTGCTTGGCTGCTGGTGTTCATCGGCGTGCAATATGTTGCCGATTTGTTCGACTGTGTCGTACTGCTGCCAAGCGTGTGCCAAAGCGATCGCGTCACCACCGCGCGGCATCGGATCTCCGCCAAAGAAATCGGGACGCGAGATATAGGAATCAAGTTCTTTGCCCGAATCGAAAAGCCAATACAGCAGCACACCGTCTTGGTGGTTCATGACGGCCATCGCCACGCACTGGATTTTTTCGGACAGGATTCGAGCGAAATCTACGATCAGTTCACCATTGACGTCGCTTTCGCGGTCGAAGGCGACGACGCATCCTTTATCAACCGGTGAAATCACAACGTAGCGATGCATATCCGCAATCACGCGTGCGACCGCTTCGGCATCTTCATGTCGGAACGTCACGTTGGCATACGACGGCAGTTCGCTCATTGAACGTTCTCAGTGGATTGCCGCAGCAATGTAAAAGTAAATATTCCCGACGAGTGGCCGTCACTGAACGCAATGTTGTACGCGTAAGTTCCGACCGGTTGCATCGATTCGATTCGCAACGGTCGTGCTTCGGCTTGGCTTAGAACGGGCAGGCCAATGGGACCGCTTTTTTCTGTGGCCTTTTCCAAATCGGCGCGTTTCTTTTCGCGACAAGTCGCACAGGGGCACGCTTTGCGCAATGCGGCAACTGTCCAGTGATTCACCGTTTGATCGCTCCACTTAATTTCGATCGCCGTGTCTCCATCACGATCGATCGCGATTGGAGTGACATCGGTTTGCGTGGCTTTTGACTGTTCGTCTGAGTTGTTCATGTGTTGTTTCGCCGATCGATTAACCGTTTTGCTTTTGCTTCAAATCTTTGCAGCGTTCCGTGTTCCACCGACTGCACATTGACTCGCATCGCCAATCGATCTCGCAGTAAATCTGACAGTTTTGCCGCGGCATCGTGGTCCAATTCGACTTGCACGGCCAATTGATCCATTTCATCTTTGCGAGTTGCGATGATTCGAAACTCGGCTTGGGCATCCACCTCGCGTACGATCGCTTCGATGCTGCTTGGAAACACATTGACACCGCGGATCACCATCATGTCGTCGACCCGTCCCAAGACACCGCCCTCTAACCACAAAAATTTGCAGTCGTAGTCGTGGTCGCGCCACCCACGCACCATATCACCGGTGCGATACCGAATCGCTGGGCCCCCGAATCGGCCAAGATTCGTTAAAACCAATTCTGCTTGTTCGCCATCCGCCGCTGGTATGCCGTTGGGATTCTGATCATCGAACTTTAGTAGTTCGGCAATGAACTGTGTTTCGATTACGTGCATGCCTTTGCCATCGGGGCTTCCAAATCCCCATGCGCCAAGTTCGCTGGCACCGCTGTGATCGATGACGGTTGCCCCCCAAGCTTGTTCGATTCGTTGCCGGACAATCGGAACACTGCCACCGGGTTCTCCCGCGACGATGATTCGCGAAACACGACTTTGGGCCAAATCAATTTGCTTGTCGGCCGCAACCGACGCCAGATGCAACGCGTAGGTGGGCGTGCAGCAAACCAGTGTGCATTGTTGGTCGATGATCATTTGCAACCGTGCTTCGCTGGACATGCCGCCACCGGGCACGACCATCGCACCGGCTTGAACCAACGCGTCATTCGCTGTCCAAAATCCGATGAAGGGGCCAAACGAAAACGCCATCATCGCGATGTCTTTTGCCGTGACCTCTGCGGCATCCAAAACGTACTGCCAGCAATCCAGCCACCATGCCCAATCGTCTGGCGTATCAAAGACCGGCATCGGCCAACCACTTGTACCGCTGGTTTGATGCATTCGAGTGTATTGATGTGGTGGCAAGCCAAAAATTCGGCCTGGTTCGCCACGCCGCTCTGGCAACAACTGCGACTTGGTCAGAAGCGGAACACTGCTTAGTTGATCGATCGAATGAAAAGGCAACGATACGTCGGCCAGTCGAGACGCATAGAACGGCTGGTCTTTTGCGGCTTTCAAAACATCGTTCAGCTTGCGCAGTTGCGTCGATTCGTTCGTCTCGGTCTCGTTCAAGTCACTGGACTCTTGCTGCGTGGATGAGCGTATTGGTGATTTTGCTTGAGAAAGGTCAATGGCAACCACCAAAGACACATTGTATGGCAAACAGACTTTTGCAGCAGGGCCAGCCAAATTCAGAGCGGCAGGGTGAATCACTTTTCAAATGACGATGCCTGAAAAATGGTAACTCGACGCGCCTAAACGCAAGCCCGCAGGGCTTCAACAACAAAGCCCAGGGTCGCGCAGCGCACCCCATACGCATCAAGTTAAGAATCGGCGCGAAACTCTCAGCGTGAAACTGGCTGAGGTTGAAAAAGACGCGAAAACTCCGCCAAAGTAGTTTTACAACAAACATTTACTTTGGAAAACGGAGTTTCTGCGATGCCGATTAGTTTAACGAACGCCGCTCAAGCTTTGCAGACCACCTTCCACGAGTGTGCGGACATCGCCCAAGAACAATCTCAAGTCATTCGGCGCAATCGAAAATTTTCAGCGCAAACGCTTGCATCGACGTTCGTTCTAGGGCTGCTGGCAAACCCTCGTGCTTCCAGCGATGATCTCGTACTGACGGCCGCTGATCTTGGTATCGAGGTTTCCAGCCAAGCGATTGATCAACGCTACACTGAATCCATGACAACATTTTTCCGAGAATTGTTTACTCAGATGCTTGGTGTCGTTGTTCGATCACAACACTCGTTGGCTGAGATTATCGAGCGGTTTACCGAAGTCAACCTTTTGGATAGTTCTTCGATTCAGCTCCCAGATAGCATGGCCGACGAGTTCAGGAGTCGACGCGATCCGATCGCACTGCGGGTCAATCCAACTGTCATCGTTGGCTCTGGATCCGTGGTCACGAACCATTCGACTGCAGGTTCAACAAAAGAAGCAAGCAATCCGGCAAGCGAAAACGCGGCTGCACCAGCGCGATCATTCACGCTGACTGGCGCGGACTTGGC
>CAZZDZ010000217.1:4982-10777 GCA_964652675.1 uncultured Pirellulaceae bacterium | reverse complement strand
TCTTCGCCACATTTTCCAAAATACTTACACCAGCAATCGAGCGTCTCGTCCTAGCTGGCACATACCGTTACCATTTCGCAAATGACCAACTAATCGCAACGGCTTCTTGTCCTTTGCTGAATGCTCTGACGTTACAAACCGAACTACTCAATGTCGAAAAACTCGATCAAAATAACGTCAGCAGAAGTCATCGATCTACGTGTTCCGACGTCTGACCAGATGCTTGGCTCTGACCCTTTTCACAAAGCCCCCGACTATTCGTCTGCAGTCCTGCATCTGGAAACCAATGACGATTTGCGCGGCACCTCGGTCGTGTTTACAGTCGGCGCAGGAACGGACTGGATTTGCCACGGAATCGAAGACCTGTGCCAGTTGGTCATCGGTACGAGCTTGGAAGACTTTGCGGCCGCTCCGATCAATCTTTATCGGCGTCTGATCGACCACCACCAATTGCGTTGGCTACACGACGGCGTATTCCGGATGGCTGCCGGTGCCGTCCTCAATGCGATGTGGGATCTGTGGGCAAAGTCACTTGACAAACCGCTCTGGAAATTGCTCGTTGATCTAGAACCAGAATTCGTCGCCGACTGTATCGACTGGCGAAACATCGGCGATGCACTCAAGCGAGACGAAGCGGTCGCGATCTTGCAAAAAAGTAAAGGCAACGCGAAACAGCGCGAATCCGAAATGTCCACGCGCGGTCCCAGGGCATACTGTACTGCCGGTTGGCTGGGGCTTAGCAACGAAGAGATTCTTGCGACCATCCGGAAACTGCAAGACCAGGGTTTCGATTCGTTCAAATTGAAAGTAGGTCAGGATTCCGATCAAGACGTCAAGCGGATTGAATTTATGCGTGACGCGATCGGTTTGTCTTCTCAGTTGATGGTCGACGCAAATCAGTATTGGGGCGTGGAAGAAGCCAAGCGGCACATCGATCGGTATCGACCGTTCGGGTTGAAGTGGGTCGAAGAACCGATCGCCCGTGATGATGTCCTGGGCTACGTCGAGCTGGCCGAAACATTTGCCGATGCGTCCTTTGATTTTGCCTGCGGTGAACAAGCCGCTTCGCCGGTGATATTTAAGCAACTGCTAAAGAGTGCAGCGATCAAGTATTGCCAGATCGATGCTGTCCGAGTCGCTGGCGTCAACGATGTGATGGCAATCATCCTGATGGCGGCCAAGTACAATGTGCCGGTCTGTCCGCACGGCGGCGGCATCGCGCTGTGTAATATGATTCAGCATTACGGAATGTGGGACCAAATCGCGGTATCCGGTCATTCAAATACGCAGCTTGTCGAGTACATTGACTTTCTGCAGGAATCAGTAGAACACCCCGTAAAAGTTCACGATGGTTGTTACGTGACACCCAAGGCAAAGGGCTGGGGCCTGGAGTTTTTGCCGGAATTCATTCAGCAGCATCGGTTCCCCGACGGAGACGTTTGGAAAAATCGTAGTCCAATGAAAAAGGGCGTGGCGTTTGAGGCCTAGCCAACAGGCGATTGCGAAGTTTGACTTTGGCGTTTCGCTGTCGCACCATAAAAAGAAAACACCCTTCAAAGGAAAAATAGATTGAATCGGAAATTTAGAGGCACGATACGATGCGCCGCGATGGCTTGCATCTTGTTTGCATTTCAGTCGGTCTGCGCCGCTGACAACTATGACGTCTATCTGCTTGCCGGCCAGTCCAACATGGACGGTCGCGGGCAGGCCGCCGATTTGACCGAGCAACAGAAGCAGCCTATTCAAGACGCCATCATTTTTTATCGGAGCGTGCCGCGAACAAGCGACGGATGGCAAACGCTTGCTCCTGGATTCAGCATACCGCCGAAATACAAAGGCGAGGTTCCTTCGCCAACATTCGGCCCCGAACTTGGATTTGCTCATTCGATGTTGCAGGCCAATCCTGATCGCAAGTTGGCGTTGATCAAAGGTTCCAAGGGTGGCACCAATCTACGTGCGGATTGGAAACCCGGCGTGAAGGGAGACGCCGAAAGCCAGGGACCACGCTATCGCGACTTTGTTGAAACCATACGCATGGCCACCAAACAACTGCGTCAGCGCGGCGACCAATTCACGATCCGTGGGATGCTATGGCATCAAGGCGAATCGGATTCAAAGTCGAGCACCGAAACCTACTCGCGCCGATTAAAAGAACTCGTCGTTCGCATCCGCGAGGATGTCGGTGTGCCTGATTTACCGATCGTGGTGGGCGAAGTTTTCGACAACGGTAATCGCGATAGCGTCCGCGCTGCGATTCAGTTGGTCGCTTCAGAAAGCGAATCCGTCGGTTTGGCTTCTTCCGAGGGAACGAAAACATGGGATCCAGGCACACACTTTGACGCCAGTAGTCAATTGGTGCTGGGAAAACGTTTCGCGACCGCGATGAACGCACTGCCCGCTGCCAAGCCAGCCGAAATGGCGGCCGAAACTCCCCACGAAAAGCCTAAAGCTGCAAATGGTGACAAGCCCAATGTGCTTTTCATCACCGTCGATGACTTGAACGACTGGGTTGGATGCCTTGGCGGCAACCCGGACGCAAAAACTCCGAATCTGGATCGGCTTGCAAAACAAAGCGTCCTTTTCAACAACGCGCATTGCCAAGTTGCTTTGTGTTATGCGTCACGAGCCTCGTTCATGACCGGCATGTACGCTTCCAAGACCGGCATCTACAACAATTCCTCTAAAGACGCCAACGAAGTTTATCATCGTGCGAAACACATGCCGGTTTGGTTTCGCGAAAACGGTTATCGCGCGATGTGCATGGGCAAGATCTACCACAACGACCACGGCAAGAAAGAGTATTGGGACGAAGTGGGGCCGAAGACGCTGCGATGGGGTCCCGAACCGCCTGAGGGTCGACAATTCACAAAGCGGTTTGGCAAGAAGGACGTGCAGGATTCGCTGGCCTGGGCCGCGTTGGATATCGAAAAAGGAGAAATGCCCGATGAACAAATCGCATCATGGGGAATCGAAAAGCTGAGCGACAGTTATGATCAGCCGTTTTTCCTGTCTTTGGGTTTCTACAAACCGCATACACCGATGACGGCCCCCAAACGATACTTCGACCTGTTTAATCGAGAAGATTTGCGGTTGCCGATTGTTTTGACAAACGACTTGGATGATGTTCCAGAAATCGGTCGTCGTTGGGTGCTTGATCGCCGAAAAATAATCGCAGAAGAAGCCGTCAAGCTTTACAGTCCGACCTACCGACGCGAACTCGTTCACGCCTATCATGCCTGCGTTGCTCTGGTCGACGATTGCATCGGGCAAGTTTTAGACAAACTGGACGCAAGCCCCTACGCGGACAACACAATCGTGGTCCTGTGCTCCGATCACGGCTGGCACTTGGGCGAAAAGAACCACTGGCGAAAATGGATGCCATGGGAAGAATCGACCCGCAGCATGCTAGTCGTTCGAACCCCCAAAGCTGCTGGCAACGGAAGCATTTGCAAGCGGACGGTTGGGCTAATCGATCTTTACCCGACGCTCGCTGATCTGTGCGAGCTACCGCCACCAAGCGACTTGCAGGGCATCAGCTTTCGAGGGCTGTTGGAAAACCCCGAAGGGTCTTGGGAGCGTCCAGCACTTACATCGACGACGGCTGGCAACCACACCGTGCGTTCGGATCGTTGGCGATACATTCGCTATGTCGATGGATCGGAAGAACTTTACGATCACGAAAACGACCCGAACGAATGGCACAACATCGCGAGCAAACCGTCAATGGACGCGATCAAGAAACAACACGCCGACTGGATTGATCGTATAACGGAACAATAAAGCGATCATTCAATTAAACTCTCAGAACGGAACCCATTTGCAACTCGAAGGTTTTTTGATTCCATGAAGTTTCTCTCTCTTTCACTGATCGCTCTACTGCTGCTAGGTATCGAATCACAAGCCGCCGATTGGACGATCGATAGTGCGGATGATTGGACACAGAACATTGCTTCTTCCGAAGGAGCAGTGGTTGCGGACGGCTCCGTTTCGCCAGAAGCGAAAACGGCGACGATCGTTACACAGGTTCACAAATCGGACGTCAAACGATCGGCGAAATCGCTTTCTGTTGCTCAGTCAGCGATTTGGCAAAACTGGAACCCGATCAAAAATCTCGGTCCCAGCAACTTGGGCGACGCGCCAGTAATGCTCACCACCGGTCCCGGCGACTATTGGATGTTCGGTCGATACGGAGGCAAGGGCCCCCGCAAAAAGAAGGGAGAGAAAGCCAAGACCAAGCCCAAATCCGAATCCAAGCCAGCCTTTGAGGCGAAAGATGCGACGCTGGAAGGTTTCGATATGCCGCTAAAGACAACACCGTTTGCAAACCAGTTCAACGCTCCTGGCGGGCTGAAACCTTCCAAGGGCGGCTACCACGCTTGGCAAAGCCATGACATGAAAAACTGGGTTCATCACGGTCCGGTCACCGAACTTTTCTCGAAATGGGTTACCAGCGCTGAATGGGTCGATGGCAAAGCACTGATCTATTACGACTTTCCCAACGACCAAGACCCCCATGTCTATGTCGACGAAGATTTGTTCGACGGCGAACCAGGCAAGAACATGGGCATGGCCGTCAAAGATCCTTCGCACGGTAGCGATGCAGGATTCATCCGAGATCTGGACGGCAACATGCACGTGATCATCGAAGATTGGAGCCCGATTAGCGCGAACAAACGTTCTTGGGATTCACCACTTGCCGGACACGCAGTCAGCCCCAATGGGATCGACGGATTCAAGTTCACGAAACCGGCGGTCGACAATCGCACCAAACCAACCGGCAAAACTGCGACTTACAAACACCCACACTGGGCAAAGGAAGACCCCGAAAACTACAAAACAAACGTCGCCAAATACAACGTCCACGAACCCGAACAAGAAGCTTATGGCGACTGGGCAGCGATTTGCATTGGCGGACAATATTACTTATTCGGCGACTACGATCCGGCGGGCGGGCACCAGATGAGCGTTGGCTGGTTCACCTCACCATCAATTGATCAGGAATTCAAATGGTGTGACAACATCGGCAAGGGCCATCCCGATCCCGACATTGCTTTCGCAGAAGGTCAATTTTATCTCGCGACCCAGCAAAGTACCGACTTCGTCAGCCCCGGCCCGTGGGTGGAGACCGTCGAAGCAAGAGTTGGGGTCGATACGGACAATGATCAGAAGATCGACAAATGGACTGACTGGACGCAAATCAAAGAAAGCTATGACTACATCAAAGGATTCTCGAAGCAAATCTCAAGGACACCAGCCGAATTGGATTTGACCGAACTGCCTGCCGGGTACGGATTCCAAGTCGAATTGCGTCTGACCGATTCGACGGAGAACAAATCCAAACCGATTGTCGAAAGTATGTCGTTGTCATTCGCCGAATGATTCTGGCAAGAGAAAATTCGCCCAGTGTTTTCATGGATCCAGTGTTTTCATAGATGATGCACATCGTCGCCAAACGGTTTGATAAAACAAAAGAGTAAATGACAATCTAAAAACCGAAAGTCAAATGAAATTTCAGTTAGCGGTCCTCGTAGTCTTGTTCGGTAATTTGGCGGCTGTCGGTCTGGTGTCAGACACGAACGCTCAAACCTACACGCCTGGTCGGGCGGTCAAGAAAGACTTCGCTAGCTTTGCGAAACCTTTTCTGGCCGATCAATGCCTGGATTGCCATGGCCAGTCTGATCCCGAAGGCGACCTTTCTTTAGAAGACCTCGGGCCAGTCACCGAAGTCAACGCAGACACTTGGCGAAGCGTGTGGGCGCAGGTCAGCTTAAAGGAGATGCCGCCCCAAGACGCAT
>CAZZDZ010000217.1:0-4882 GCA_964652675.1 uncultured Pirellulaceae bacterium | reverse complement strand
TGGCGAAGCGTGTGGGCGCAGGTCAGCTTAAAGGAGATGCCGCCCCAAGACGCATCGCAGCCGACGGTCGTCGAGCGACTAAAATTCACAGATTGGATCGTTGCTCAACTGACGCACGTGATGCGAGACAAAGGTGGCTTTCATGATCATCTTGATCCCAACAAAGGCAATTTTGTCGATCATGATCTGTTGTTTGCGTCGTTGCCCGACAGCATCCAGCTAACACCCACGTCATCACCTGCACGACTCTGGCGTGTTACACCGCAGGAACACATGACACGCCTGAACGAACTGATCAACTTAGAACCCAAGTTCGATCCAGATAAACCCGGGCTCCGCGCGCACGGAGACGGCGTTCCGACCAATCACGGCGGCGAACTGAAGCTTTACTTTGGGACAGACCGCATTATTTCTTGGGCGGGCGGGACGGTTGCCTATGCGACATCAGTCAAAAGCGTTCCCGCTGTTCTGTCATCCGCCCGAGACCACGGGCTGGAAAACTACGCGGATTTCTATTCCGTCAACAGCGCCGAATCGACTCAAATTTTGGCGATGGCAAACGACATCATACGCTACATGATGGATGGCCCGCTTAGTATCGCCGAACCCTATCAGATCACCGACGATCCCGATTCAATCAAACACCTTATGGTTGGCGATGTCCGCGGACTTTCGACCAGCTTGGTTTACGGCACGCAAATGAAACGGCCTGTGACTCCTGTCTATCAACTGATGCAGCAGCAAGGCGTACCTGAAAAGCACCTACGCGACGCAATCAATTTTATCTTCGAAACGATGACCTTGCGGCCACCAAGTGCGCGCGAAACTGACGCGTACTTGAGCATCGCCAAGAAAACGATTGACAAACTTGGAAAAAAAGACGGATTGGCTCTTAGTCTGTCGACCATCTTTCTTGATCGCGACGCACTGTTCCGACCAGAACTAGCTAAAGCGGGCAAACCTGATCAGCACAATCGCGTTATGTTACAAGATTGGGAATTAGGCTTAGCAGTCAACCACGCCTTGCGTTACCTCAAACCCGACGACGTTTTGCGCAGGGCGATCGACGAAGGTCGGATGCGCACTCAAGCCGATGTTAAGCGCGAAGTCTTGCGTATGCTGGCCAGCGACCCCATTCGAAAGCCTCGGATACTGCGGTTTTTCCGCGATTACTTTGACTACGATCTTGCTGGTTACGTTTGCAAAGACAAAGACTCACTGGCAAAAACTGGCGTGCACAATCAAGGTGGGGCGTACTATTTCAGCATGTTCGATGCGACAGCCAGCACCGACCGCTTGGTCGAAATGGTGCTAAAGGATGACAAGGACGTGCTGAAACGGTTGCTGACCACGGACAAGGCGGTCGTTACATGGGCCGACCGCGTGTTCTTCGGCCGAGAACGCAGCGCTACGGAAAAAGCAGCTTCGGTTGCCGCAGCCAAAAACGACGAATCCACACCGGTGACCCAATCGTCACGCTCGTTCGATAAGTGCAAAGCGTTGGTCAAAGAGTTAAATGCTAAATTGGAACAATCGCCTGAAGATGGCGAAATCAAAAGACAGCTAGTTTTAGCCAACAAACTGTTAGAGACTAGCGCTACCAGGGCAGAAGTTCGTCGCGTGATCATCAACCATGGTATCGAAGAAGTTGAAATGTCGGGCCCGGAGATTTTCGCACGCGTTTGTCGACGAAGTTTTGGGGGCGTATCGATGGAGCCCGAGCGTTTCTTGGTGACCGTTCCTCCAGGCGAACGGCTTGGCATTTTGACGCATCCCAGTTGGCTCGTTTCTCACTCCGACGCGATGGACAACCATGCCATCCGACGCGGACGATGGATTCGAGAACGGTTACTGGGGGGCGGTATTCCCGATGTCCCGATCACGGTCGATGCGATGTTGCCGGACGAACCCGACAGCACACTCCGCGAACGCATGCGAGTCACAAGGCAAGAATACTGCTGGACGTGTCACAAAAAAATGGATCCGCTGGGTCTACCATTCGAACGTTACAACCACACCGGACTGATCCGCCTGGAAAAACAAAAGAAACCCGTTAACACGACCGGTGAAATCATCGAATCGGGTGTTCCCACGCTCGATGGCAAAGTCGCCAATGCGAACGAAATGATCCAGAAGATTGCCAGCAGCGAAAGGGCAGAACAAGTCTTTGTTCGCCACGCTTTCCGATTCTGGATGGGCCGAAACGAAACGCTTCACGATGCCCCCGTGCTTCAGCAGGCCCACCGTGCGTACAAAGACAACGGCGGCAGCATGAATGCGTTGCTGGTTTCACTGCTGACATCCGACGCTTTTCTGTATCGCACGCGTCAATAGAAGATCGCCTGAACCCCTGAACGCATTGGTTTTGTACGCATTGATTATCAGCGCATAGAAAAAGCCCGCTTGCCAAGACACAAGGTGAATCTCAACAAACGGACCTAGATTCTCGTGACTATCATCAAAGATGATCGCGAGTGGGATGGCTGTTGCCGTGGCTCCAGCCCGCCGACTTTCTCAGCTACGGGTTACCATCCCGTTGGCAAGTACAGCAATAGTCCACTTTATCACCTCCTATCATACCTAGTGAGACGCCTCCAAACTCAGGTGCCAACCAGAACGAGTTCGGAAAACGTACAGAAAGGGTCCGTCGCAACGCGTATTGCGACCCGACTGAAGCATTATCCTTGAAGGTCTAGTGTCCGACAAGAGAAATCTGCTCGATCGTTGAGAGACATCGCACGCAGCTAAGGTTCGCGTCACCCAGGATTTCGCCGAATTTGCCGCGTTTTCGATGCTCCATCGCCCTAAGAAGGAGGAAAAAATTCCTCGGCGAATTTACGAAAATGACCGTGTCTAAAGGCCGATTCTAAGCCTTGCGTGGTTTCTCGATTTCATACAAAACGATCACCAGAATGTCGCCAGCAGCAAAGGTATTCATCGGGCCTTGGTTTGCGGCACCAGAACTGGCCAGGTTGCCAGTGATGCTCAGCACTCGAGCACCACTTTTTCGCATCCAGCGGTTGATCTGATGCTCAATTTCCGCGATCTCGTTGTCGACACCCTTAAAGATCTTGACTTGTTGCATCACGAATATCGCTCCCAGATTGCGGCACTAATTTGAATCCCCATTATCACCCCCACAGCCTCCCACTGTCGACAGCCCTGTTTTGATTATCGAATTTCACAAGTGGCTAACCGATGCAGAAGGAAACTTGTATAAAAAGGAATGTTCATCGAAAAAGTTCGCTGGGTATACTGGGAGAAAGTTCGTTTTGGAATCGATTATTTTCAAAGTGGTTTCGCGATTAGAGTGGCAAGAAGCCCAAGAGGCTGGCGTTTTCCGTGGCTCTCCATTGGATGTGGCTGATGGATTCATCCATCTTTCTTCTGCGGCACAAGTCGTTTCGACGGTCCAAAACTACTTCGCTGGCCGCGACGATTTGGTCCTGGTCAGTGTCGACACAGAACGTTTAGGTGACACGTTGCGATGGGAAGTTTCGCGAGGAGGCGCTTTGTTTCCGCACATCTACGGCGACTTGCCGCTGACGTCTGTTCTGAAAGCCGTACCGTTGGAGCTGAAGAAAGACGGCACGCACGTGTTTCCCGAAGGGTTTTAGATCACATCGAAACGGGTTCCACATTGCGTATCAGCTCTTGGACTTGCTTGTAACTCTCTTCGCCCGCTTTGATGCCGACTTCGATCAGCGCGTCAACGCTATGGAAATCTTCTACCGCAAAGGCTTGGGTGTCGGGCGAGATGGTGATATCGCTGTCAGCCGCGTGCAGTGCGCTGGAGTGTCGGCGGCTTAGTTCCATTGTTCGCAACAGCGTCGCCAAGTAAGGCGCTTTACTTGGGTTTCCGTTTTTATCCTTGCCAAAATCGGTTGACAATTTTGAACCGACATCGATCGAGATGACATAGTCGCATCCTTCCTGTCGCAGAACGGACGCTGGCACATTCATTAGCACGCCACCGTCAACCAGCATTTCGTTACCGGATATGATTGGGCTGCCAAATACCGGATGGTTGATGCTCTGCAAGATTCCATGCACAAGATCGCCGTCACGACGAATCATTTGCATTCCGCTGACCAGATCCAGCGTGGTGACAGCAAGCGGAAAGTCCAGTTGGTCAAACGACAGATGATGCATGTAACGACGCAGCTTTTTCTCAAAACGTCCGCCACGAAAACTGTGCAGCAACCAAGCACGACGAAGGGCCGGGATACTGGAAAAGATTTTCGGTGGAATCATATCATCGCGAAAAAACTGACCAACTTCGTCGCTGGTAAACCCGGAAGCGATCGCACCGCCGATGATCGCACCGGCGCTGGTCGCTGCGACACTGTCAAAATGGATTCCGTGTTCTGCAAAAACCCTGGTGACACCTACGTGCGCGATGCCGCGCGCCCCGCCGCCGCCCAGTGCCAACCCAATTCGCACGCCACTGAGACAGCGAACAACCCGATTAACAAATACTTCGCTGACAGTCGCCAAGTGCGGTAATTTGGACGGGCTGGGAGAATACTTGACCCGAACACATTGAATCCGAGGGTCGACCATTTTGGGACGCTCGTCAACGGTCCCATCAAACATCATCGCCGCAATGGCGCGACGGTGCTCGGGGACGGCTAACGCCAGTTCGCCTGTTTTGTCACTCAAGCCTGATGTCGCATCCATCGCGTACACAACACGGTCACATTCTTTCGAAACGACTTGCGCGGCTTGATCACCGTATGCAATCGCGACCGCCAAAGATTGCCCTCTACTGCGCCGCGAGACTTCGATCGCCAAGTCGTTTTTGGCGACTAATCCTGCATCGGAGTCAAGTTCGCCAAGCTCCATGGGTAAATCAGAGTCTGACACGATCATGGGGCGGATG
>CAZZDZ010000216.1:0-10838 GCA_964652675.1 uncultured Pirellulaceae bacterium | reverse complement strand
GTCGATCGAATGACCTCTTGATTGTGTGTTTCTGCTTTGGCATTGGCGATGTCGGTTCGCAAATTGGTCACAGTCGCTACGTCGGGCAATCGAAACTCCAGCGCCTGTTTTGCTCCATCGTTGACCTTTGCCGACATGGTCATTTTCACTGTGATGGTGCGCCGTTTCGCTGATCGCACCCAAAGCACATAACCACCGCCGTTTGGGGCGATCGTCAGACGCTCCATGTCGTTCGCGTCGGCACTGGGTGGATTGCTCGTAAACTCTGCCGCTCTTAGCAAGTGAAAATTGGATAGCTTGAGCGAGATCGGTTCCAGACGACCGTTTGTTGCATCCACTGTAACTTTGAACTTTAGGTCCAGTTCCGCGCGACTTCCAGAGACTCGCGCATTGATCTGCATCGGCGCGAATTCAAAAAACTGACTCTGTGACTTGCCCCCGGATTCCAATTCCAGGTAACGCTGGTAGCTGAGCCCTCTTGCGACCACCAGAAAACCGGATTCGTCAAGAAACAGAAATGCTTTGACGGGAATCCCATTGGCGTCCTCGAATCCGCCATTGGCGGTTGCCCGAATGGCGTCCTTCGGTGGCAAGGCACCGGGGCCTTGTGCGATCGATGTCGTGGCAAAAGCAACGACAAGTATCGCCGCGATTAAAATCGACTTGACGCGCGCACCGTTAGACAAGAAACCGGAGACGGTGCTCGGACTCGTTTGTCTTGGCTTTCGTACGAACGCTAAGTATTCCATGCGTCTGTCGTGATGCTGCCCGGAGGGCCGCTGCACAAAGTGGCTTTGCCTAAATTGCAAACGGTTTGGATGAGTTGAAAAGCCGCAATCTGCCCGACGAGTGACTGCAGACCGTGGACTTACAGTTTACGCAAACGCCGCAGCGTGAAAAAGCAAAAGAGGCCATATGAGACCCATTTGCGAGCACTTTCGCGGTATTTGAGACAGAAACGTCAAAACCGTTACGATCCAACAGGGCAGCGGTACCTATCTGTCCGCTAACGACCAAACCAATTGGCAAAACGCGCTGGTCGAACAAATCCCCAACTGGCCGCCAACGCGTCAGCGGCTTCTTCCGGATCGCTGATTTCGCCCCAGCCGCCGTTGTGCAAAAACGCATGTGCAAATTCATGAGCGATAACGTACAACGCAAATGACTCGTCGCTGTCAGCCAACTTGGGCTTCAGAACGACGCAACGGCTGCCTTGCCCGTCGGGACTTGGTAGATCCATCACCAAGCTCCAACCCTTGCCTTCTTGAAAGTTGTCCAGCTGAACATGGAACCGCTCATCGTCTAAGAAATCTGACTGAACGTTCTCCGGCAACGCTTCGAGCACATGCAGCACGCGATCGCGCAATTGCGGCAAGTCGGAAAACGGCTCGATATAGGCTTCAAACTTCATCTGATCGCTTCAGCGGTGAATTGACTTGGTGTCATGGTCTCCGAAAGTCTTCTGTTCGTCAATGAAACCGTTTGATTGGATACTACAAATTGTGATCCATTCACATGCTGAAATTACGGTTGATCGACTGGCTTGATCATTTCCAAAACGACTTCTGCGGGCACGCAATCGCGAAACACCATTTGCGAGATCGTGTCATCTTTCCTTTCGACCGTTAAGTTGTTGGTGATTGCTGCGACACCAATTACGTTTCCCAGCGGATCGAATAATGGTGCACCGCTGGATCCTTTTCCAAAGTCCGCCGTCACCGTCACCCAGTTGGTCGTTTTGGAAAAATCCAGTTTCACCTTTTCCGCATCACCGGGTACGCGTTTCGCCGCTGACTTTGCGTAGCGTCGTGAAACGATCCCCTTGCTCAATGTGTAGAGCCGACCTTTGGGATGCGAAATCATTCGGACGGATGTCCCGACCGGTGTGTTGCTACGCAGCGGCAGGGAATGAAAACCGTCTCCTGCTACTTGGCAGATCGCTACGTCATTTGCTTCGTTGCTTGCCAAGACTGCTTTGACCGGATGGATTTTCGCATCCGACGTCATCACAAACATGCATTCGTCCGGATTCGTGCCCATTGATCGGACAACATGCCGATTGGTGACCATTGCCCCGTCAGCGGTGATCATGAAACCAGTCGCAGCAAGGGTCACGTGCCAGTGATCGTTGTGCTTGCGCGAAAACATGATCGCAACGACCGATTTACGTTGATTCAGATATAGCAATTCGGAGCTAACCGGAGCTTGGCTTTCCGGAGTCAAATTCAGTTTGCAAGATCTGCGATTAAATTGTTTATGAAGTTCTCGTAGCGGAGTCGTGTCGCCGGATTTCATCAACCGATTCACTTGAGCATCACCAAGCATGTGAACCGCTCGGTCATTGATGAACCCGGAACCATCCTGTGGCATGACTTTGCGGGCCATTTCCAGACCCATTTTCGGGGACCGCGGTTTCTTGGGTTCCGAAGTCGATTTCTCACCATCCTTTGATTTTTCAGCGTCCTTGGACTTTTCCTCTTTTGCCTGCTTGGTTTGCGAATCTTGTTCAGCAACCTCTGGACCGGAGACCTTTGGTTTGGTGTCAACAATCTGCATGCATTGAGTTTGGCTGTCCGTACGCAGGTCTTCACACCATTCATCGCAGCGACCTTGAGCGGGAAATAACAAAATGATTGCGCAGAACGTCATTCTGCCGAGCCATGGCAGGCCAAATAGGGACAAACAGGGGTTCATGTTTTCGCTTTTTAAACAAATCTCGCCGGATGTGGTCCCACGTTCCCGGCTTCTAATTTGCCGAGGGACCTTTTAGCCAATAGCAACGCTTTGCGTGTGCTAAGCTGGAGCCCAACATCTTACTCTAACTTTTCTCTGTTTGGTGCTAGGCCTATGTTTGCGCGAGCCGTTGTCGCTTATTTGTGTCTGATTGTTCCGGCGAACTTCTTTCGAACAGATTTGTCCGCGGCCGAAACGAAGACGAATGTTGTTGTTTTTTTGGTTGACGACATGGGCGTCATGGATACGTCCGTTCCATTTTTGACGGACGATTCGGGCAATCCGAAACGATATCCCCTAAACGACTACTACCGCACACCGGCCATGGAGCGATTGGCGGCACAAGGAATTCGCTTCAATCAGTTTTACGCGATGAGCGTTTGTTCGCCGACGCGCAATTCGATCATGACGGGTCAAAACGCGGCGCGGCATGCGGCAACGAACTGGATCAATCCGGAAAAGGACAACCGTGGACCGAACGGGCCACCGGAGTGGAATTGGCGCGGCTTGCGAAAGACGGACGTCACGTTGCCGCGTATCTTGAGCGGTGCGGGCTACAAAACCATTCATGTCGGAAAAGCTCACTTTGGCCCCACCGAAGCTCCCGGCGGTGAACCACTGAACCTAGGTTTCGATATCAATGTTGCAGGTTGCGCGATCGGAGCACCAGGCAGTTACTACGGCAAAAAAGATTATGGCAACGCGAACACCAAAAGAAAGAACCGTGCCGTTCCTCACTTAGAAAAGTACCACGGCACCGATACATTCTTGTCCGAAGCACTCACGCTGGAAGCGAAGAAGCACGTTAGTGATGCGGTTGCAGCGGACAAACCGTTCTTTTTGTACATGGCTCACTATGCAGTGCACAGTCCGTTTAACTCGGACCCGCGATTCGCCGGCAACTACAAAAATTCTGGCAAACCATCCAACGCTCAGGCGTTTGCGACATTGATTGAAGGAATGGACAAATCGCTGAACGATACGCTGGACTACTTGAACGAACTGGGCGTTGCCGAAGACACACTGGTGCTTTTCTTGGGTGACAACGGATCGGACGCACCTTTGGGGCATGAACACGCGGTCGCTTGCGCCGCGCCACTGCGTGGCAAAAAAGGATCGCACTACGAAGGAGGCATGCGTGTGCCATTTATTGCGGCGTGGGCAAAACCCAACGCGAACAACGAACGACAAAAAGCTTTGCCAATTCCCCAAGGAAAGCTGCAGCCACAAATGGGTAACGTGACCGATTTATTGCCAACGATCCTGCAAGCCACCGGCGTCGACGCCCCCGCTGATCATGTGGTCGACGGTCTGCCGCTACAAAAACTGATCAAAGGCGATAGTGACCCGTCGCATCCGTCAAAGTTTCTGATGCACTACCCACACGCGCCACACCGCAGCACGTATTTCACTTCGTATCGCAATGGCAATTGGAAAGTCGTTTATCACTTTTATCCGTCCGAGGACTCAGAAGGATTGCGATACCAGTTGTTCAACTTGGCTGACGATCCATTCGAGCAAAAGAATTTGGCCGATTCTCATCAGAAGGAGTTGCGTATGATGATGGGTGAGTTGATAAAACAACTTGAACAACACGATGCGAAGTATCCTGTGACGGAGGACCAAAGCAAACCGCTGTTGCCACAAATGCCCGCGATGGCGGCAGTACGTTAATCCAGGTCGCGTTAATCATGAAACGATTCTTTCAAACCAGAATTTTGACGTTGCTGTTTGTCATGATGCTGTGCGCATCGTTTGCAGCCGGATATCGCAACGGTAACGAGAGCCGAAAAGAAAAGATCAATGCGAAATTTGACGAACTGACACAGCTAATTGAGAATACGGTTGTCCGGGACACATGGGTACCGCTGGGAGGAGCGTCAACGATGACGCCCTACCCACAGAACTTGACTGTCTGTGTTACCGATGTCACAGATTTGAATAATCCAGATTCTGAGCCGTCTCCCGATGAATTGGGCAGCCCAGAAGAAGTGACGCCCGTGGAGAATCAGGTAGCGGAAACTGGCAAATGAAAAACGAGGGTTCACCGAAACAGAAATCAACACTTCAGACCTGCGCAAAGATAGTGTTGGTAGCTGTACTGCTGCTGGGCGCCTACATGGCAGGTACAAAACTTGGTGTTCAAGGCGCTCATTTAAAAATCGTTACGGCGTGGAACGAGTTTTTTGTCGACCACGACGAAGACAAGCCCACCGTAGGGCCTGCGGCGGACGATCCCTTTGCAGACTTTAGCGGTCCGGTTCATTCGGGGTCGTTTCAAGGTGATCCGTTTGGAGGGGTAGATGACCCGTTTGGAGCAGATGATCCCTTGGCAGATTTTGGCGGTACGGTTCATTCGGGGCGGTTTCAACATGATCCGTTGGTTTCGGATCCGTTTGCAAGCGACGGTTTGACTACTGATCAGGATCCATTTGGAAGTAAGTGACACACTCGCTGCGAGCTATCGCAACGTTGCCTGCCGACAGACTTCGGCGATTGATTCTTCACTTGACAAGTGGAATGTTGGAATTCGGCATGCTATCAGTGGTCCGGCAGCCGTGCTGAAATCATTGATGTCGTGCGTGTTGATGATCGCCGCGACAGCCCATCCGCGTCGCGACAAACTAACGATTGCGGCAATCGACTCTGGCGGGCATTGCTGCAAGATCAATAGAATCGTCGTTTCATTGCTTAACTGAGATTCACTTTCGACCAATAATTCTGCCAACGTCAATGCGTCAGTACGCTCAAGTCTTGCGAGTGTGCTGATCATTTCGGTCAACTGAGTGGGACCGCGACCGGGTTTCATCAAGACGGGCCTGCGGCGATCACTTTCGCTTAACATCGATGCTGCCGCCGCGGCTTCTCCGCGAACACGGTGGTCTCCCTCCCAGCCTTCGGTGCGGATTCTGTCTGCAGCGTCCCGACCATTGGTTGCTAACGCGAAAGGTTCGCCTGATTCGTGTAGCCATGCGGCGATCGACACAGCGGCTGTGATCGCCATGTCACTACGAATCGGTTCGTGCCGTCTGGGATTCGTATCCTGATGCATATCCAGCACCAGCGTTGCCCCAGCGATCGACGACGGTTCATAAATTTTGCTGTGCAAAACTCCTGTCCGCGCGGTCGCGGCCCAGTGAACGCTGCGCATTGGGTCACCGGGTTGCCAACGCCGTATTCCACGCAGACGCGTTGGGTCGTCCATTACATTGTCGCGCATTTTGATCTCGCCGATCGGACGACGTGAACCGATTTGATAAGTCGACAATTGTTTAACTTTGGGCAAAACCGTCACATATTGCGGGTCAGTCCCCACGCGATAACGGCGATAAAAACCCATCAAGTCGCCTGTTTCTAAAACCGTCGGACCAATTTGAAAATAGCCGCGACGATTACAGCGAACTTGGTATTGCATCGTGCGTGTTTGGCCCGGCCACAAGAGCAAGACCCCGATCCGATCCCCTTCGATTCCAAGCGTTGGAGGATCAAACTGCATCGTCCATTTGGGCAGCAAGTCTTCGACCAGCATCCAAAAAATGGGTAGTCGACCATTGTTGGTGATCTCTAAATTGACATCCAGCAGCGAACCAATTTTGACTTCTTTGTTGACCGTACTGCGAACCGCCACCACCGACTTTGTCCAAGATTCAGCAACGAATTTATTTGCGATCAATACGCCCGCCGCCGCAACGCCTGCCAAGATCCACAACGATGCACCAAACAGCATTCCAAACAAGCTGATTCCACACAGCACGGCAAAGATAGTAAAACTGGCACTCGGTTCGTTTTCTGTCCGTGCGTGGCCCCGCGGTTCTACCGCGGTTTGGATTTCGCTTGAATCGGTATCACCCAAATAGAAAGGATCGGCGTGAGTCGTTGATTTGGCCATCCGACAACTCTATGAGGCGTTGATCGTGGGCACTGCGATTTCGCCGACGATATCTTCCAGTACCGTTTCGGTTGTCACTTTCCTCAACCGACTTTCTGGCCTCAGGATCAAGCGATGATTCATGACCGGCCCCATGATTTTCTTAATGTCGTCGGGCTGCACGAATGCGCGACCGCGGATCGCCGCCATCGCTTGCCCACAACGAAATAACGCGATCGTCGCTCGCGGGCTGCCGCCCAACGCCAAATCGGCATGTGCTCGAGTTTGACTCACGATCTGCAACAAATACTGGCGGACGCGCGGATCGACATGTACTTTGCGAATTTCTGCTTGCGCCTGAACCAATTCTTCGGCTTTGGCGACTGGTTTCAACTGGTCCACCGGATGCTTGTACTGCAGCATGTCCAACATTCGCATCTCCTCTTCCATCGACGGATATCCCAAGTTGAATCGCATTAAGAAACGATCCAATTGGGCTTCGGGCAGCGGAAAAGTTCCTTCGTGGTCCACTGGGTTTTGTGTCGCGATGACCAAGAACGGTTTTTGCAATGCATGAGTATTACCGTCGACGGTCACGCGTGCTTCCGCCATCGCTTCAAGCAGCGAAGCCTGTGTTCGTGGCGTGGCACGGTTGATTTCGTCCGCCAACAAGACTTGTGTGAATACGGGGCCGGGCCGAAATTCAAATTCGGCAGTTTTTTGATTGAAAATCGATGTGCCCGTGACGTCTGTCGGCAACAAGTCCGGTGTGCATTGGACTCGTTTGAATTTGCAACCGATGCTCTTGGCCATTGCACGCGCAAGCATGGTCTTGGCAACCCCCGGTACGTCTTCCAACAAAATGTGCCCGCCGCTTAACCATGCGACCATCGAAAGGACAAGCTGTTTTCGTTTTCCAACGATGGCGTTTTCAACGTTACCGATGATTCGCTTAGCCAATTCGCTGACAGCAGCAGCCGAGCCGGCCGAAGGCACGTTGGCGGGAAGCGGCTTGGGAGGGTCAGAGCCAGAAGGCTTGGTAGATGGTTGGCTCATGGTTGAATATTCTCAGGCCCAAAATCCGTACGCAAAACGCCGACGCCCAGTGATGAAACGTCTTGATCGTTTTCTCTCTATCACCATCATAGCTACTTGTCGTGACGAAGTCTTGGCTGGAATCCGATGGATCAAGCAAGCCGTTCTCAGACTGAGGCGTTAACAGCAGGGGGCTCAGCCTAGCGTTAAAAACAAAATCACCCAGTCACGCGTTTTGACTACCAACGTCCAGTCGAACGGTCCGCGTCGACAATCCGTCGCGCTTCGTTGCTGATCCCGTAACCCAAGTTGGGGTGATTCAACTCCAAAAACAATGTGTACTTTTGATGAACGGCATCTGAATAGACGACCGGTGCGTGAGTCAGCCTTAGGAAGTGAACGGGACTGCCGTTCCAGCGTTTCGTATACACGCCTGCTTCCAAGGATGGCTCGTGCGTAAGACCGTAGTGCTGGGTCATCGTTTCGACCAACTTGTCTGGTTTGCCGGTGAAACCATGAAGGGTCAATCGTTGCAAGTTTCCTTGACGATCAAAATAGTACGTCAGTGTGCCAGCCAAGTCGTTTGCGTTGGTGCCGGTAACCACGGGAACACGGAGCCCTTCCAAGCTCAAATCCGCAAGCACAGTGCTGACGCGCGAGAATCGGTCGATCACCCACTCGGGAGATATATCGAACCGCATCACGGCGCGAAGATCTGGAATTTGGGCACCGACCAATGAAGGAGCTGCGCCGGGATCGCTTGGGATCGCTCCCAGTTTTCGAGCAAGCTGTTCGTCGTAACGATATCGTTGCTGAGAATCACCGCGTCGCAACTTTTCGACTTCATAGTGCGAGTGGTTCGCGTAGGTAGCGTCGGTCGATCCACCGTTTGAACGGCTTGATCCCCATCCCCAGCCGGAACCACCGCCACTACTGCTGGTCAGCGTTTCGGTACTGCGTTTTTCGCTGGGGCCGCGCAACAGATTGGTAGCCTGAACAAAGGTCGAACGACCCATATCGGTTTCAGACAAAAGGTAGGGGCCGACTGCTGCACCAAACAGCAGAAACAGAAGGCGAAACGGTTTGAACATAGTTGGTATCGCTGAGGGAGGATCGCGATCAAATGGCCCGCCGAATCAGACAGACCTCTAATCGATTTTCGACAAAACCAGTACACAACTTGTGTTTTTTGCTACCATTCCCGCGTGCGTGAATAATCCGCCCAAGTGGTACGACTGATCGTTTCCACAGCGAACACAAATGAGACCTGGAAAACCGCGTGACAGAATTTACCGAATTGCAACCGAGCGAAGATCAATTGCAAGAATTCGAGTCGTTGATCCGCCAGCACGCCGATCAAAACGTCTCGGTTTCCGAAGTACGAAATTTGCATGAGTCTCTGGGAGAGCCCTGGTCGTCGATGGTTCTGTCGTCGGCGCAGTGGCAAAAGAAAGCCAACGAAAAACTCGGCGACGGTTTGTGGTGGATGACCGATCGAGCGTTGCAGCAGGCGACGCCTTGGCAAGTCGCCAAACGAAAAGCAAGCTGGTTCGGTGATGGACCAATTTGCGACCTTTGCAGTGGCATAGGTGGTGACACAATCCATCTTGCTTCACGCTCGAACGTCACAGCAGTCGATAACGACCCAATCATCCGCCAAATGCTTCGCCGCAATCTTTTTAACCATGCAGTGGCCGACAGTGAAAAAGACAGTAGCAGAGACTTAAAATACGAAATCATTGGAGGCGATGCTGGGGCGTTTCGGCCGCCGCCTGATGCTTGGGTACACATCGATCCCGACCGTCGCGTTGGAGATAATCGCACATCGACACCAGATTTCTATTCCCCCGATTGGTCCACGACGATGCAGATCGCGACACGAGCGCGCGGGGCACTGATCAAACTGGCTCCCGCTGCACAAATAGACCCGATTTCCGACATTCCGAATCACCGCCTGTGGATATCGCTCTGCGGCAGCGTTCGCGAACAATCATTGATCGTCGGCGACCTTGTTTCACAATTTGCAGCTCAAGCAAACGCAGCATGCACAAGTTCGCAGCATTCTGCGATCACCATTGACCGAGACCAGTCGCACTGCATCTTTACCGGCGACGCTGACACCAAAATTTCTACGACGCAAAAGCCGCTTGAGATGATGGTCGATCCCGATGCGGCAATTCGCGGCGCTGGATTAACGGCAGCCTTTGCAGTTGAATTTGGTCTGTCCGGTATCGGCGGTGCGAGCGGCTATCTGACTGGGCCGCATTGTGACGATGACCGGCTAAAGCAACTAGCGATTTGCGAACGCGTGATATGGTTCGGTTCGTGTGACGATCGAAAACTGCGGCGTGAATTGCGATCCCGCAACCTCTATCCCAAAAGAATCAAGACGCGCGGTGTTCAACACGATCCAAACAAAATGGAAAAGAAGCTTCGTGAATGCGGCGACCAACCGATCACGCTTTGGATCGGTCGCAGCGGAAAAGGACGCTACGCGGTGTTCACCAGGTGATTCGTGCGCAGTAGTTGGCCGCGATTGAGAGGCAAAAGACTGCGATGGTTACGCAATCGCAGTCAATCCTTTTCTCCTTGCCTTTTTGAAACACGGAGGAACAGAGATCACAGAGAAAAAGCGCGAAGCAAAACTCTGTGACCTCTGCGCCTCTGTGTTTTTATCCTGGCAAAGCCAAGCCTTTCCGCTGCCAAGTGAACACTGGGACAAGACTTTACGTGACTGCCGAAAGTCTTGACGGTTTGTTGATTTAGTCGGACCAGCATCGGAAATCCCACCTCAGAAAAACGGTCACTAGCGGCTTGTGTTCGTAGTACCGCCTTCAGGCGGAATTTCCGGCTAAAGCCGGGTACTACAAACTAATCGTACGCCAGCTTTGCTTGAAGACTTTCGGCCGGTTGGTGGTCTGAATTATTCGAGGAAGGAAGCCGTTTGGCCGAAAGTCTTTGACGACTTCCGCTACGCGCGAATCCGTGCTTTGCTATGCGCGCACGAAAAAACTCGCTTTGGCTGGCGACAGTCCAAAGCGAGTCTTCGTGATATTTAGTTGATGAATCAGACCCGAAGATCTGTGTCTGTTGGTTCTTGTGCGAGAATTGTGTCCACGGATTCAGTTAGCGTCGGTCACCCGACCTAACCTATTTCTAAGAATCCTTAGAAAGGAGGTGATCCAGCCGCAGGTTCCCCTAC
>CAZZDZ010000215.1:0-10883 GCA_964652675.1 uncultured Pirellulaceae bacterium | reverse complement strand
CGTCGCTCGGAGATCGACGGCTACGTTTATCAAATTGGTTCCGTTTGGATCGTACCCGACGCATTCCAATCGTCAGCCTCAATCTACGATCCAAATCTAAGCAACCTAGAAAACGATTCGGTCGCGCCTACGTCGCTCGGAGATCGACGGCTACTTTGGTGCAACGCTCTTCCAGTCCATTGCCGCTGTCGTCGCGCCTGGTTTTGTGACACTGATGGCTCCGGCGGTCGCTGCGATATGGCCCGCCTTTTCCGCATCACACCCTCGCAAAATGGCTGACAACAATGCGGCAAAGAAAACATCACCCGCGCCGGTGGTGTCCACAACGGGAGATGGTGCTTGGACCGGTTCGATCTGCACAAATTCCCCAACGCTTGGGCTCAACAACGCTCCACGATCTCCAAGCTTGACGCCCAGCCATCCAGTCGCACCGCAATCGCGATAGGTATTCAAGATCGCTTCGGGCGAATCCAAGCCCGTTTGGTTTCTTGCTTCATCAAAACTGGGGCAATACAGATCGACGTGCGGCAACACGTGTTGTAGCGGCTGCATCGTCCCACCGCCGCCGGCTGCATCCAGCGCCGTCAAACAACCCGTCGACCGAATCGCTTTAAAAACATCGGCCAAATCATCAAGCATGTTTGGCAAGAGCGGATAATAACCCAACAGCATCGCACGGCTTTTTGCAAACAAGGGTAGCGCCGCAAAATAGTCCTCACGATTCATCGCCTTGGGCGCGCCTTGGCTGTGTACAAAACTACGTTCGCCGTCTGCATCGATCATCACCGCCGTCACACTTGTTGGCATCGATGCGTGATGAATCAAATGTGCCGCGTCAATTTCGGCTTCTCGATAGGCTTGGCACACCAAGTCGCCCCATTGGTCCTTGCCAACTGCCGAAAACACGGCGGGACGCAAACCCAACCGCGAAAGTGTGATTCCTGCGTTGGAAACGATTCCGCCAACGGACAAACCGATCGGATCCACACGATGCAGTTGCCCAGTGCCGATTGGTTCATGCAGATTGACTGGATGCACCAAGATGTCGACCGTGCACGAACCGCAAACGACGCAATCAAGTTCTCGGTCAGCGGTTTGGCGTATATCAATCATGTCGTCTGAAAAGAATGGTCTACGGTGCGACTGGATGGAAACGAGGCGAACAAACCACAACCATTCAGGTCACTTGCGATTTGGAAGGAAGCCGGCGCGAAAGTGGCCATCCAGATAGTTTCAGCATGTAAATGCAAAAGGCAGTCCAGAATCCGAAAAAGATCAAGATGACAATCGCAAAAGTCATGAACACCATATCGGAATCAACCACAATATTGGAGATCAACGGCACCCCCAATGCCATCAACACCACCGCGATTCGTGGCAGCCAGCGGCAGTAGCTCGCGGCACAGATTGCGATGCACAACCCCAAAATGGGGCCAAACATCATGACTTGCCACAACGCATCAACTTGAAATTGTTGCTCGGATGAATCATCAGTGATATCGCCGGTCACTAAAGATTCGTACTCATCGAACTCATCGTACTCAATCATTAACTCTTGATGCCTCCATTGGTCGACTCGCCCTTTCACCACGATCAATGCTCCCAGAACTGCAGTTGCGCACATCAATCCGATGATCGAAACGCGAACCGGTTCGCGATGTGGTGGCCCAATTCGAAGACGTAGCAGCGAGCCAATCCACACTAACACCAAAGTCGCGCTGACGAAAACGGACACCAATGCAAAAAACGCCGTAACCGCCGAAGCAAAAGTAATGGATCCGACAAATGCTGATTTGCTATACGTGAGCAGCATGCAGATAGAAATCGCAGCCATAGCAACCGCGAACACAACGCAGCGTACGATTGGTCTCCAAGGTCCCCACGCGACAACGGTGCAAGCGAACAACGCTGGTGCAATTGTGGTAAAACTCGCGAAGAACGGGACGTAAAAAGAAAATATCGAAAACGAGGAGGGGGAGAAGAAGTCCAGATCGTCAGAATAAAAAGCCGCGGTAGCAAAAGCCAGAACGGGAATCAACAAATTTGCCACCAGAACCATCCACCGAAGACTTTTTCGATCGTGAACGGCTGCAACCTCGTCTGACATAACCTGCTCTATTGCAGATCTGGCGGTTTGATGTGACGCGGATTGCTCCTGCTCGCCGGGAAACTTGCTCGGTTCATCTGGTAGTTCACTAGCTGAGTCCGGCAAATCGCTGCGATCGCCCGACAATGATTCTGTGTTATCGTCCATTCGCCTTGCTTCCAGATGGATCCCTTTGCGAACTCCAAACTTTCTGTCCATCCAGTTAAGGAACCGAAAGCTGGCGCACCTGCCCACTCCTTGAAACCAAACGAACTACCTACGGTTGATGATAACCGATTGAACGAAGGTGGATTCGATTTGTCCCACTTCTGTCTAAAACTGCCCTGCCATCGCCCTGGTTTAAGAGTGAGTCTATTGAACTGCGCCGTGTTGTCGAAGTACGTTTGCGACGGCATCGTTTGTGTTTTCGATCGCTTCGTCAAACGGTGTTCGGCCTTTGATTGTCTGCTTGTTGATGTCGGCACCGTAGCTGATCAGCATTTCCGCTGTGCTTGAGTATGCCTGTGGATCTCCTTTGCCTTGGCTGGAGCCTCCCATTGCGACTGCGTGAAGTGCAGTGTTTCCGACAATGGCATCCTGATTGACGTCAGCACCTTGCTTAAGAAGCAGTTCCACGCAGTCAACACTGGCAGCATCGGCGCCCCATGCCAGCGGGGTCAACCACCAATCGCCTGCCGAGTCATTCACATCGGCGCCCATTTCGATTAGCAACTGGCAAACGTCGGTTGCGTTGCGATGAGCAGCCCAGTGCAGCGGCGAAACGCCATGCAGCTGCCCCGTTTGACCCGACCGCTCTGTCGCAAGGGATGGAAACGTATTGAGCAACTGTATCGCTTCGCCATTGCGACCATCTCGAATCAGTTCAATTAAATTGTCGACGGTTGTCATGCGACGGTTTCCACGAATGGTCATGCCTGGCAGGGTTTATTTCGCAATAGCAACGCCGCGGCGAAAACGCGTTGCCAACAACGCTGCAAATCCGAATCCGATCACAATCGAACTCCATTGATAAAACGTCAGCCCGCCAGCGATTCGCAATTCGGGACGCAGGAATTCGCTGGCAAATCGGTAGACGGCGTACGCGATCAAGTACACCGGCATCCAATTGCCTTGCATGAGGCTGCGGTCCGATTGTCGCTGCGTCGTGCTCCACACGATGATCGCGAAAGAGAGATGAAAAACGATTTCGTAAATCTGCGTTGGATGTCGAAGTAACACGCCCGCATCGGGAGCGGTCAAATATCGGATTCCCCAAGATTGGTTGGTTTCGATGCCGTAACAACACCCAAATAGCAAACAACCAACGCGACCAATCGCGATCGCGACCGCAACGGGAATGACAAACGAATCGCCCGTCGATGTCTTTACCAAGAAAGCCCACTTGGCCAGTTCGACGCCAAGGTAACCACCGGCCAATCCCCACAAAATGGTTTTGCCATCGCTGAGCCAAGCGCCAACGACGCCACCGGCCGGGTCTGCCCCCAAGATAAATGGCAGCTTGGCAGCGAATGTTGCCCCAACAAGACCGCCAATCGCGATCCCCCACTTTTGCATCGGCTGCAGCGTCAGTTTTGTTTGACGACGGCGCAGCAAGACACCGGCAACAATCGTTGCCAACACCATGCAAATTGAATAAGCAACGCGAGAACCAAACATGTAAAAGCCCGATCATTCAGATTTGATTTCGGGTAGTTTTAAATGCCCGGGACGATAGAGCGTGTTGTAAGCACAAAACGGAACCATGTGACCGCTTGGCAAAACGTGGTGCGTACAACATTTCATCAATTGACGAACGTCAAAATTGTAGGCGTCCAAAAAACTGGTGATCGTAACTCGCATTAAATCACGCGCCGACGCTTGACCGGTCAGCACTCGCGAAAAGAATCTCTCCAATCCTGGATCAAGCGTTTCGCTCTTAGAAGTGGTTCCGCCAATTTGCGCGACGTCACTGCAACCGCAATCGCTTCCACAATGCGACATGCGATCAAGAAACAATTGAACCAATTGCTGAGACCGATCGGGCGTAAAACTGATTCCACCCGCGATCAAATCCAAGTTTTCAGCGACCGGCGCAGCCCGATTCAACGGAACAAGCGAATCGCCATCACGGGCAGCCAACAAAATTTGGTGACAGTTCGGATGTGCGCACGGTAGCGGTGTAAAGTCGGCTTCGGCGATCGCGCCGCCACTTGCCCGCGCCAATCCGGCAATGACATCGGGAAAGGTGATTCGATCCTCCAAATCTTCTGGCAGCAAATGTCGACCGCTGTAAGTCGCCGGTTGCAGGCTCAATCCGGTCACATTCGGCCGCCCGAGTGCTTCGGCCCAAAGGTCGCGATAGAAATTTGCGTCCAGCGGCGCCGCCAACGTCGAAACCAGCGTCACGTTCAACTCCGCTTCTGATAAACGATCCAGCGCTCGACGCTTGATGTCGATCAAGTCTTCGCCACGGATTCGCATCACGTCATCGCGGCTTGCCCCGTCCCATTGGAAATAGATTTCAACGCGATCACGGTTTTCAGCCAACCGCTCGACCATCTCGGGATCTTTCGCCAAACGAATGCCATTTGTGTTGACCATCACATAATCGATCGGCCTGGCGAGTGCTTCATCAACGATCTTCAAAAACTGTGGATGGACGGTCGGTTCGCCTCCGGATAGCTGAACGACTTCGGCGCGGCCTTCACATTCGATCAATCGGTCCAGCGACTTGATGACGTCTTCCATGGAGTGGTCTTTGCCGCCAGGGCCGCTGGAGGCAAAGCACATCGGGCAACTGAGATTGCATCGGTCGGTCAATTCCACCAAGCCAATACAGGTATGCTGTTCGTGTTCTTCGCACAAACCGCAATCATGCGGGCATCCCTTTGCGGACGCTTTGGTTGATCGAACAAGTGGTAACACGGACGCCGTGTGGCCTTCTTCGCGATCCCACCATGACGCGTCGCTGCAAACAAAGTCTTCGCGAGTCCCGTGATCGGGGCATCGCTTGCGAAAGTAAACACGTTTGCCACGAGTAATGATCTTGGCTGGGACAACTTCCATGCACTCGGGGCAAAGCGAGTCGGTGGTTCCGATCATCACATGATCGGCCCGAGGTCGTGGGTCGACCGCAGCCAACACGGATTTGGGCAATGCAGTTTTTGGAGGATTCATTGCACGGAGGATTTGATGGAAAGGGATAGGCGGTTTGGCACTCGCTATTTTTCGACGATCGCAACCAAATACTCTTGGCGGTTGTCTCCGGTGCCGGTGGCGGTTCGCAAGTAAATTTCGTTATCGACAGCAACGGGCGTCGCAAAAATGGAATCGCCGCTTTTGTTTTCCGCCATCAACTCGAAACGATCGGGTGAGGCGCGAATGACGTAAACGGTTCCCGCTTCCGATGCCACATAGATTCTTTCGCCCACCAACATCGGCGACGCGCTGATGCTGCCGGAGAACAATCGTTTCTTCCACATCTCTTTGCCGTCAACGCTCCGCCAGCAATACGCGACTCCATTGTCGGCGACCGCGAACACATAATTTTTGATCGTCAACAACGATTGTTCGTAGCACATCACGCCGTTTTCCCAAACATTTTTTCCTGTGCCATCGGCTGTCACGCACCAAGTACCCGCTCGAGGGTTTCCGCCGCTGACAAAGGCTCGGCGACCGTCCCACGCCACGGTTCCACAAATCGCTTCGGTGCTGGAGTCCACTTTCCAGAGCTCTTTTCCTGATGCGATATCGTAGCCGACAATCATCTCCGCACCCGCCAGCAAGATCTGTCGCCTGCCAGCGATCTCGGCAACGATCGGAGAAGAAAAATTCAGGTTCTCCGGACGCGGCACTTTCCAAACTTGATCTCCGGTCCTGGTGTTCAACGCGTACAGACCGCTGTCGTCGCCGTCATACTCGGCCGCCACAATCACCAATCCGTCTTCTACGATGGGGCTGGCACCGTAGCCGAATTGAAATAACGACGGTTTGAAATCACAAACTTTCTGTCGCCATTGTTCGTTTCCGGATTTTGTCATGGCCGTCAACCAAATCGCGTCGTCGGTATGAAAAGACGCAAAAATACGATCGCCGTCAAACGCGGGTGAAGGTGACGCGTGTGAATTTTTACCGTGAATTCGTTTTGGCAACGTGCCTCGGTGCAAAACCCACGGGGCATCGATCACTCCCGTCTCTCTGTCGACCTTTAGCAACGCCTGAGTCCCGGCTTTCTGGTCCGACGTGGTCATAAAAATGCCGTATTCGGTCACAATCGGTGTGCTGTGACCACGGCCCGGCAGTTTGATTTTCCAGTGGATATTGCTGCCCGATTCCAAGTCCCATCGCAGCGGAATATCCGTATCCTCTGCCGCATGGTTGTCACCGTTTGGCCCGCGCCATTGACGCCATTCGTCAGCCACAGCCGCCTGACAAACTACAAAGGCAAATGAAATTAGTGTGAGTACGAACTGGTTAATACGCAGCATATTTGGGGCAAATCCAGGTGATGATGGACGGTATATCCGTTTTCAAGTTGCGTGGTGGTTGATTCGTCGTGCCGGTCCCATGCAACCATAGAGCCCGAAGTTTACCGGATTGATCGTTGAATTGAGCAGATCGTCGATATTTTTTCAGCCGCGAGTCTCGGCCGCGGCTCACTGACTGTCCATGGCCGCTTTCAACACCGGTTCAAACACTCCGGCTTGTCGCATGAACCCGAGGTCGTTTGCGTGAGAACCATCGGTAGCTCCTTCGGAATCATCGCCGTACAACGAATCGCCCTGGATGTAGTACAAGTTGCCGACCGATTCGCTCTGCAATGTCTCATACGCTTTTTTCAGAGCCGCGTGATTGGCGGTATGATAGGCTTCTCGGGCCGGTTGAATCCAACTGTTGGTGTTGCGGCGATCTTCGACCAAAACAATTGGCGTGTTCGGTTTCTTGGCTCGGATTTGCTTTACCAATGGGACGCACTTTTTCGCCACATCTCCGCTGCCCATATTGGGTAGGCAATCGATCACGTAAACGGCCGCGTCGACTTGGGTCAGAAAATCGCCGACGGCTTGATCCATTTTGCCATTGCCAGAAAAACCCAAGTTGACCACGGGCATATCAAACCGTCTTCCCAAAATCGCGGTGTGTACCATTCCTGGTCGACTGGCGCAGGCACCGTGAGTGATGCTGGTTCCATAAAACACAATCGGTTTGGTTCGTGGTGCGAGTGTCTTGAACTTGCTTTTTGGGTCCACACCGATGCTCATCGATTCGACACCGTTGTAAAGTGGCAAGTACGCTGCGTACTCGCGATAGCCGGGCGTCAATCCACTAACGATTTGCGTTTTGACTTCTTGTGTGCTTGGCCGCGTGACTTGGACCCATCGCCACGTACCGTCCGCGTCGCGCGCATAAAGATCAACTCCGCTGACACCGGTCGCTGGCATGTGTGCCATGGCCAAGCTTTTGTTCATCAATTTGTAGTGCACGTTAATCGCGGTGGCATCCGTTTCAAACCGAACCATCATGCCGGCACTGTGGCGGCTTAGATTCCAAACGGCTCTGGTGACGGTTTTCTCGGCGGATTCGGGGAGCCGATCAAACCAGCGTTGACGTTTTTGATCTGGCAAAATACGCCCTTCAGCTCCCCACTGAGTCACGTCGTACCAAGCCAGCCCATCGACAACCGTCGCCTTCACCGCCATTTCGGGATCAAGGCTGCCAATGTCAGGTTTTTCTTGTGCGCCCACAAAGGAAACGGATGCCAGAAACAGGACGGCAAAGGTTGATAGCTTCAGATTCATGGTCGTCAATTTATCTTGATTGAAAGGCCGTAGCGGAAGATAGGCATGCATCCTACCGGACATCGAATCGCTTTGGGGCCGAAACACGCTAGTCGACGGATCGATTGCTTGCAATTTAAATACTTGCCAATTTTGGATTCCGGCTTGTCGTCACTGTCGCGTAACTGGTACACGCAACTTGTCAGATTTTAGAAACAAATCGCTTCAGGAATGGATTCGATGAGACGTATTCCCGCGCCAGTCTCCAGCAGTCTCGTTTTCAGCTGCTCGCTCGCTCTTTGCTTTGCGTGTTTGCTTGATCCAACACCGGCGATCGCACAAATCGACTTGCCACCCAATAGTAACGTGACGCCGGTTCCCAAGAGCGCGACGCCACCAAGTTTGCGAAACAATCAATCAGCAAAAAAGCGTGGCTCAGTCACCAATGGCGGAAAGCTTCCGCGAACAGCAAACCAAGAACATCGTGTTTACGATTTGCGTCCCTACACCGGTTACTTGACCAAGCAAGACCACCCCGAACAAGCCGTTGTTGATTGGATATTGCGAGAAACCGGCACGGACGTGTGGTTCACGTCTCCGTTTGGTTTTCTGCACGCCGATCGTGACCAACTGAGCGTCTATCACACTCGCGAGATGCATGGCGTCGTGTCGCAGATCGTTGACAGGTTTATCGCTGGCGAGAAAGAACCGCAAGTCATGAATTTGCGTTTAATGACTGTTGCCAACCCCAACTGGCGCAGTCGCGCTCACACGTTGATGCAACACGTTCCGGTTGATTCGCCTGGCGTGCAAGCGTGGTTGTTGAGCAAAGAGAACGCCGCACTTGTGATGAACCTGTTGCGTCAGCGTACCGATGCACGCGAAGTTCAATCGCTAGATTTGATCACTTACAACGGTCAACCACAGAAACTTGCTCGTACTCGTGGTCGTAATTACATTCGCAATGTAAAGCCATCCGCTGCGGGCTGGCCGCCGTATGAACCAGAGACGGGCGAAGTCCAAGAAGGATACAAATTAGAGCTTTGTCCGCTATTGAGCTCGGATGGTCAATCGATCGATTGCATTGTCAAGGCGGAGATTGATCAAGTGGACAAACTGAGGAAGGTGCCGTTGGATTTGCCGTTGCCGAACAACCAAGTTCACCGAGCGAATATCGATGTGCCGCAAGTTGTCAGCTGGCGGTTACACGAGCGGTTTCGTTGGCGATCAGACATGGTCCTGTTGCTGTCTTGTGGAGTCGTTGCAAGCCCCGAACGCACTCAATCGACGGTGCCATTTTTGAACATGGAGGTATTCACCGGCAGCACGGCGGGACGAGCCGACGCGTTGGTCTTCATTGAATTTCGAGGCCGAGCGTCGGAGAATCTGACAACAACACCACTGACACCACAGATCGCAACCGGGGCAGGATTGCCCAATCGCGGACGCTATTAGGCCGATATTCGTGTGCTGCGAACGGTTTACGCCGCCAATCCAGGCCGTCACAAGTAAACCTTTTGTGTGCCAGAACTTCCGTCGATTGCGTGGATACGGTTATCGAAGACTTGCCCACATGCCCCCTCAAACCCATTGCTCAATGGGCATAGAATAACGGGACGAAAGACTCTCGTGATCGCGCTCTCTCCTGGAGAGGCAGGGGTCATTTTACAACCTTTGATTGGCCTGATTGACTCGGGCAACTTCATGGACAAAAGCTCTGAACGTCGCGTCGTCATCACCGGAGTCGGTGTTGTTAGCCCGCTGGGTAACGATCCAGAAACTTTGCTCAACGGATTGCACGCCAGAAAGAGTGGCGTTGCACCGCTGACACAAGTTCCATTGCACGTGCTATGCACCAACTATGGCGCCGAAGCGTCCGAGTTTACCGGCGATACTTCTGAATATGGCCCGTTGGACAAGAAACTCCAACGCACGATCCGCAAAAGCACAAAGGTGATGTGCCGCGAAATCGAAATGGGCTGCGCCGTCGCACAGTTGGCATTGAACGACGCTGGCTTGACGCCCGAAAACCGCGATCGCGAACGCACGGGTGTCGTCTACGGATGCGACTACATCATGTCGCTGCCAGAAGAGTTCGCTCGAGGCATCGCGAAATGTTTGAACGAAGATGGCGAGTTTCTGTTTGATCAGTGGGGGCAAACCGGCAAACCCGAAGTCAGCCCGCTGTGGTTGCTGAAGTACTTGCCCAATATGCCGGCAAGCCACATCGCGATCTTTAACGATCTGCGCGGTGCCAACAATTCATTGACTGTACGTGAAGCGTCACCGTGTGCTGCCGTCGCAGAAGCTTATTCGACGATCAATCGCGGTCATGCGGACGTGTTGGTTGTCGGTGCAACGGGAACTCGGATTCATCCGTTGCGAACACTACACGCTTCGCTACAAGAAAAACTTGCGACCGACCATGATGACCCGACCAAGATGAGTCGGCCGTTTGACGTTGATCGCAGCGGTAGTGTGGTGGGCGAAGGCGCCGCGGCGATGATTTGCGAGACCCTGGAGCACGCTCAATCACGTGGAGCGAACATTGTCGCCGAAATCGTTGGCTACGGCAGCAGTGCCGTCGGTCCCATCGCCGGCGATGACTTTCAAAAAACAGCATTCGTCAATGTTTTGCGTGCCGCGTTGGGCGATAGTGATCCGAAATCAATCGGCCACATTCACGCACATGGGCTGGGCACGGTAGAAGGCGACAAACAAGAAGCCGACGCGATCGCCGAAGTATTCGGCCCCGCAACCGAGCAACCGCCCGTGACAACCGCCAAAGGCCACATGGGCAACCTGGGATCCGGTGGCGGCATGGTTGAACTGGTCGCCAGTTTGAAGTCGCTTGGGGGCGACTTGTTTCCCATCTTGAATTGCGATTCACTGGACCCCGCATGCGGGATCAACGCCTGCGTCGAATCAGGTGTTCCAGCCGGTGACGAATTCATCACCATGAATATCACCCCACAAGGCCAAGCGTCCGCAGCGCGGATTCGAAAGTTCGCTTAGACGCG
>CAZZDZ010000214.1:0-10935 GCA_964652675.1 uncultured Pirellulaceae bacterium | reverse complement strand
AGCATTTGTGTTTTGTTCATCGATTTTCCTTTCCGGTTTGATCGCGGAGATGTTCCTTGGGATGTCGCGTTGTACTGGAAGCCCTTCGGGCTAAACGCAAAAAGGCCCAGTACTAAACGGGCCTTCTTAGGCGACGCGTTTCTTCTTAGCTAAAACAGGATGTCATTTCTTTTCGCGTAACCGCTTGCGTAGTGGTGCGATGATTTGTTGAGGGACGAATTTCAACAGTTGTTGGTCATCGTCACTAAGCGAAGCGATTTGTTTCAGCAGTGAACTGCTAACGTGGGCGAACCGTTCGTCGGCCATCAGAAAGACCGTTTCGACGCCGGGATCCAATTGATGGTTGGCCATCATCATCGTGAATTCACCAGCGATGTCCGTTAATGGGCGAATGCCACGAACCATGATGGAAGATTCAAGACTGCGAACAAAATCGACTGCCAGTCCAGCGAAGGTCTCGACGCGAACATTGGGGATTTCACTGGTAACGCTCTCAACCAACTTCACTCGTTCGTCTGGATTGAACAGAGCTTTTTTGTCGGCGTTGATGCCGACGCCAATCACCAGATCATCGAATAGCCGCGACGCACGTTCGATCACATGCAAATGTCCAAGCGTGACGGGGTCAAACGAACCGGTGTACACGGCAGTGCGAGATTCGGACATCGACGATTCCTGTGACGTTTTCCGGGAGGGTGTTTCTAAGCTACCTGCTTCTACGTTGCCTTCACCGATTGAATCACATCTACCAAACGGTGCAAGTCTTCGTCGTTATTGTACGCATGAACGCTTGCACGAACTCCTCCCCCTCGGCAACTTAGCACGACATTTTGTTCCAGGCAGCTTCGTCGCACAGCCGCCGGTTCGACGCCGGGAACATCAAACGTCACAATCCCGCTGCGGTTGGCTTGGTCGGTGGGAAGACGGGAGGGGACACCGATTTCGGCCAACATTTCGTGCAGACGCGTTGCCTGTTGGATAATTCGCTGAGCGATCGCATCGTCGCCTTGTGCTTCGCGTACTTTCAAGAACATTTCCACATTTGCGGCCAACGCGGCGATCCCAGCCATATTGGCCGACCCCGACTCGAAACGCGCGGCGGTGTCTCGAAGATCAAACGCAGGCTGAGCGTAATTGTAAGAATTCTTGACGCTTGCCCAGCCGACGTTCAGGCACCTGATTTTGTCTTGATGTTCACGGCGGATCATGGCAACGCCTGCACCTTCGGGGCCAAGCAACCATTTGTGTCCGTCGGCGGCCAGGAAATCCACGGGCGTCTTTTTCACATCCAGCGGATAAATGCCCAGACCCTGAATAGCGTCCAAGAACACAAGCACGCCTTGATCGTGTGCTCGAGCAACAAGCGAATCCAGGTCGATTCGGTATCCGCTGGCGTATCCCACCCAACTGAGGGCAATCATCCGAGTTTTCGTGTCCACCTGCGACATTAAGTCATCAATGTGTACTTGGTGTTCGTCTGCGCCGTTGGCCGTTTTTACGACCCGCAGGGGCACGACTTTCAGCTCGACTCCTTTGGATTGCTGATTCATCCAAGGAAAAAGGTTACTGGGAAATTCGTGGTCGGGAATCACGATATTATCACCCGCCTGCCACGGCCAGCCTTCGGCGACTAAGTTGATTCCGCTGGTCGTATTGGGCACCATGCAGATTTCGCTTGTCTGGGCACCAACCAATTCCGCTGTGCTGCGACGAAGAGTCTCTATGTTGGCCGCCCACTCTGGCCAGACCGTGTCTCCAAGCCTAGCCGCTTGGTCGACGAATTGGTGCATCGCCCGTGAAGCAGGGGCTGACAGAGGGCCAACAGCCGCATGGTCAAAGTACGACCAGTCCTGAGCGATCGGCATGAGCTGCCGCCATTTTGCCCAAGGATTGTCGGCAAAAGGGCCGATTTCAAGAGAATCTACGGCCAAAGTGGGGTTTTCGGCGGGGGGTTTTGAGACTGTCATCGCGGAATCCTTGCATTAACCGGTACAAACTGAACGGTCTTCCAGAATTCGTTACTTTAGCTGGCACACGTAGGCTTGGGAAACATACCAGTTGGTAACTATACTGCCGATGAAAGCGTACCTTTCTCTTTTCACGTCTCTCTTCACCCATCCACTTTTCGAGGTCTTTTGATGCCCAAGGCTCTGTGTCTGATTAGCCTTGTTGCGTCGATTTTGATCGTCGTGCTGTTCCTGGCTGATGCAGCCATGGGAATGTTTGGAATGCAAGAAGCAGCACCTTTGAAAGCTGCCAGCATGATGATGGACCTAACATTCGTTTTCGTCGGTGCCATCATGATCTACATGAGTTGGTCGACTTACCGCGAACAACGCTAAAGCAAGCACTCGCAGCGAAACGCGTGCGTGAGTCACAGGGCTCGTGAACTTAGTCACGCCTTAACAAGCAGTTGGCGTGACGAGCATCAGAAGGATGCTTCGTGTTTTGAAAACAAGATCTAAAAAGCGGAAGCGGATGGGAATCGAACCCACCAAACATCGTTTCGGACGTTTCATCGGTTTTGAAGACCGAGGCGGTCACCAGACCAGCAAACGCTTCCGGGGTGCACCTATGCTAACTGCCAATACATCATTGCTCAATCGGCGATGAAGATTCGTGGGCCTCATTAGCCAAAATCGTCAAGCATTGTTTCCCCGAACTTGCCTGACCGGTTTTTCCCAAAAAGATCGGCGGAGCCAGTTCGGCTTTGGCCATTGCGTCAAACAACTCTTGGCGTTTGTCGCTGTTGATCCCAAAAAGCAGCCCGCCACAAGTTTGTGGATCGAAGAGAGCTTTGTAAGGAGCAAGTTGCTTGATCGAATCGTCCGCCGAGATAAAACGATCAAATCGCCGATTGTCTGGCGCCAAGCTGCTTTCGATTCCTTCGGTAATGTATTGCGTGACGCCATCCAAAACAGGAATGTCCGATACATCTACTTCTGCGGACACGCCGCTTTCTTGCAACATTTCGATCAAGTGGCCAGCCAAGCCAAATCCGGTCACGTCGGTAACCGCATTGATCTGGACTGCCTTGGCGATGTCGACAAAGTCATGTTGGCGTATCAGTAGTGCGTCCAACACGCCTTGGTAATGCTGGGAGCTGCATTTACTGCGCATGTGTGCTGCCAGCAGGACGCCGATGCCAAGTGGTTTGGTGACGAACAGTAAATCACCCGGCTGTAGTTTTCCTTTTCGCAACGTTTCGCTATCGGTATTCCCGATCACGGTGAAACCAATCTCCATCCGCGGGCCAACGATTGTATGACCGCCCACAATTTCCGCGCCCATCGCATTGAATTCGCGTCTAGCACCGGCAACAAAATCCCCCAGCGTTCTTTGCTGGGTCGCCTCTGATCCTTCGGGCAAAACGACGTTGCCCAGCGCGTGCGTTGCACGACCGCCAGTGGCGATGATGTCGCTGGCCGAATGGAGCGCGGCGATGCGTCCAGCCAGATACGCGTCTTGCAGCGGACTGGTGAAGAAATCGGTGGACGCCAAAATCGTTTTGCCAGGTTGTTCATCGATCGTGGCAGCGTCAGCAAGCGGCACGGTCGAATCCAATGCTGCATCCAACGCGTCGGCGCCCAATTTGCAACCGCAACCACGACATTGCATTTCACCGTCGTCACCGTCAGCCATCATCTCGCCGACTTGGTACTTTTCCATAAAACGGCCATCGATAAATTCTTTCAGCCGCATCACCCAACCGCCTGAAAACGCTCTGCCTTTCCATTGGCCAATCGCACTACCGTCGCCGGTGTTCAGCAATCGCAAAAAGGAACGCTGCGGTTTGTATTGCTTCAGCGTCTTTGACTCTAAGCTTCGATGTAGGTTTTCCCAAAGAATCGGCCCCTGCCGCACTGCGTAGACGCCTGCCTTGGGAAGTCGTTCGTCGACAATCGTTCCGGTATCACCGACGGCAAAACAGTTTCGTCGACCGGTCGACTGGAGAGCTTGGTTGGTCGCGATGAACCCGTTATCGGTTAGAGGCATTGCGAAACGCTGCAAGTTGTCCGGGGCCGACGCGCCCGTCGCCCAGACGACCAAATCCGCGTCCAGTGTCGTATTGTCCGACAGTGTGATCTGCCCATCGACGACTTTCGTGACTCCTTTTTGGGTCACGACGGTTTGCCCGCGATTGGAGATCACTTCAAGCGTTTTGTCGCGCATTGCATCACCAACCGACGGCAATATCTTCTCGCTCCTGGTCACCAATTGCAGTTCAAAAGCATCGCCGACGTGCTCTCGCAAAAAATTCGGCAAACACAAAAGGATCTCAATTCCAGCGGCGCCGCTACCGACCACCGTCACCTTCAAATCACGCTGACCGTCGATGTGATCGTGCAGTTTGACGACCTTTTCTTTTAGACGTTGCAAAAACGTTTGCATGGGTTTTATTTTGATCAGCGAGTCGCCGCTGATCTCGACGCCTCGAATCGTCGGCACGGAGCCGATCCCAATGGATAAGACATCAAAGCCAACCGGTGGCCGATCATCGAAGGTCACTTCGCGACGGTTGTGATCGATTCCTTTGACCGGGTCGGTGATCAAGCGAGCACCGACCGACGAGCACAAACGGACTAGGTCGATCTGCATATCCGACGGCGGTATTTGACCTGCCAGGACAGCAGGCAACATTCCCGAATAGGTCGCGATCCCAGCGTCACTAATGCATGTCAAATCAGTATCGGGGATCGGGTTCATTCCCCACATGCGTACGATGTGCGCATTGGTGTGCCCGATGCCAATCAATACGATGTGCTTGCTGCACGACCGTTCGATCATGCCAAAGATCCTAACGCGACTGCCAGACATTCCGTCAAAACATCCAGCTCATCGTCACCGACCGTTCGCAAATCTAGCCAAAGGCTATCGTCGCTCACTCGACCTTGGATGGGGGTCTCGCTGGTTCGTAAGTTCCTCGCCAGTTCGTCTACTTTGCAGTTGCTGATGCGGATTGCAAAGCTATCGATTCCGACACCGGGAACGCTGCCGCCGCCGACTTGCGATTCCGATTCGACCACTTCTAACTTCGCTTGACCCGCATCCGAAAGTTTTGCGACCACCGCTTGGCAGGACGCTTGAATATCCGACGGTTGCTTGAACAACATTTTCATCAGCGGAAGTTCTTCGGCGGCTTTTCCAGCCAAGTGGATTTCGGCTGTGGCTTCCAATGCAGCCAACGTCATCTTGTCGACACGCATCGCTCGCATCATTGGGTTTTTGCGTATTTTGTCGATCCAGATTTTCTTGCCGACAATGATTCCCGCTTGTGGCCCACCAAACAGTTTGTCACCGCTGAACAACGTCACATCAGCGCCTGCCGCGACGCTCTGAATCACATTCGGATCTTGCACGCCGACTGCGGAAAGATCCGTGACACAACCGCTACCAACATCGTCGATCACCGGCATTGCATCTGGTCGCTGCGATGCGATCAATTCGGCAATGGATGGTTCGGTGACAAAACCAGAGAGTCGATAATTGCTGTGATGCACTCGCATCATCGCGCCGGTCTCTTCGTTGATCGCCTCTTCGTAGTCGCGAACATAAGTCCGATTGGTGGTGCCGACTTCGCGAAGCACCACGCCTGCCGCCTCGAAAACACGTGGCAACCGAAAGCCGCCGCCGATTTCGACCAGTTGCCCACGCGAAATGATCACTTCTTTGCCACCTGCGACGGCTTGCAAAACCAACATGGTCGCGGCGGCACAGTTGTTGACGACCACGGCGTCTTGGGCACCGGTTAGTTGCGCGAGTAATTCCATCACGCGTTGCCCGCGTTTGGCTCGTTTTCCGCTTTGCAAATCCAGTTCGACGTTGGTGAACGCCGTCGCGGTTTCTACTCGTTTGATCGCGCGCTGCGAAAGCGGTGCGCGTCCCAGATTGGTGTGCAACATGATGCCGGTGGCATTGATAACGCGTTGCAGCGATTGGCCGCTGTCAGCGTCGACTCGGCCAAGGATATCGGCCGTGATGGCTGAAATAACGTCGGCGGATTCACGGTGCGAATCGTTTGCCAAAATGAGACTGCGCTGCGCGTCGATCGCTTCGCGTGCCCACAAAACCAAACTCTGGTGCGCGCAGCTCGACTTCAGTTGAACGATCTCATCCAACCTCAATACTTCGTCGACCGACGGCAATCCCCGCAGCTGCTCAGTTTTGTTCATTGACTTTCATATCTTTAAATTCAAACTTCAGTGCGAGTTGTTCTTTGGTCGCTTTTTTGCCGTTGATTTCGACGTAGGGATAGACGAAATAGTTCAACGGTTCGCCTGACTGCTTGGGTGCCAAATCGATATCGCGACCAACGGTAAAGCTTACGCGATCGGGGGTCAGGCTGCCGAAGTAATATTCTTTCAGCTCAGGATGTTTGTCTGCTTCGGAGATGTCAACGGGAACCCACTCGTGGTCGTGGGTATAAAAGTTGGCCCAACAGTGGTATCCACCGATTGTCCCGGTTGTCTTGTCTGTCGGTAGCGGAAAACCGATCTCGAAGCGTGCAGGGATATTGGACGCACGCGCCATGGAGATAAACAAACTGTGGAAATCGGTGCAGTTGCCAAACTTGCTGTCGCACACCCACATGACGTCGCCATTGCCGTACCCAGGTTTCGATTTGTCGTAACGAACATGTGCGTCCACGCGTTCGTAGATATCGCGAGCCGTTTCGACGACGTCCTTGAGGTTTCGATTCCACGTCAGTGGGATTCCCTTGATGGGCACTCGACGGTTCGCCGAAAGATACAGCCGCTCACGATCTGCTCCCAATGCTGGTGCCTTGCCAGGTTGTTCAAGCCCCTTCACTTCCTGTCGTTGGATTTCGTAAGTCACCGAAGCCGAGATTGGTTCGTCTGAATCAGCTTTAAGCGAACGATAGATCATTCGGTTGCCGTATTTTTCCTCACGCGTTTCTTTTCCTTCGCCGGGCAAAGTCGACGACACCATTTTGGTGTTCTGGACGCCGTGTTCGTTGCGTGGAATCGGCAACCAAATCCGCACTTCGTCTCCTTTGGTAACCCCGTTGATCGTGACGCCGTAGTCAAACGAGAAATTCCGTTGCCGCGGTTTATCACCGAAAGCCACGGAGGAAACTGACACAAACAGCGCGACGGCCAACAAAGCAGCAGAGAAGGGGGAGCGAATCAACGTGCGTCCGATCAGTTTTCTACGAGGGGCAATTTCGGGCCGGCACTTCGCTGGTTCCCGTTTCGAGTGGTCAATTCCATTTTATCGCAGTATTCCAATAAAGGAATCGCGTGCTTACGAGTAACTTGCCAACGATCCTTGATTTCCGCCACCGATTGTTCATTTCGCTCATCAAATAGCGTCCGAAGTTCGACACACAGTTGATTGAAAACGTTGGTCGACATCAAAAATCCTTTCCCAAGATCGGTCAAAATTCGCTGTTGGGTCGCAAACCGCACCGGCGAAGAAACCGCGTCGACCGTTGCGTCCAACTTCGCAGCGACTTCTTTCAAAGTCGGCGGACTGCGGTCGTCTGAGTAAATTTCGATGATCTGCGCCATCCGGGCTCGTTGTTTCTTTGACAACTTTGTTTCGTCTGACGCCACCGCGACCATTCGGTTCAAACGGACAATCGCAGACGAATCGACAAGCTGACTGATCACTGACTTGGCAACCGTTGGCGAACCGGCGCTGGATAGTTTGGTGATCAAAGATTCTTCGACCATCCAAGCGTCGTCTGTTTCGGCCGCTTGAGTCGCAAGCAATTTTAATGCGTAGGCGCGCGTTCGATCGATCGTGCTTTTGCTAACCAGTTGGCGGTCGGTTGGGCGCAATAACTGGTCTGCGTCGACCCCCGACTTGATCAAGTCGGCAAGTTCATCACGAGGGATGCCAAGACTAAGTTCCAGTTCGACTGGATCAACTTGAACTTCGCCCCAAAAATCCACCCAAGCCAGCAAGCGATCACCGTGCGATGCGTCAAGCAATCGCTGGCCCAGTTCGACTAAGTTGCGTTTGCGGGTTTGCTGATTTGAAAATGCTGCCAAGAAACGACCAGCGGCGAACGAGCCGACAGGGTACGGCCTCCGCATCAACAATTGCTGCTGGTGAGCGGTGACGATTGGCCGATCCGTTTCCACGATCGCAACCGCTTGCTGCCCAGGTTTTAATACGCGAACGCCGGTGATCCGACCCGAACATGCGGTCGTCGCGGTGTGCAATTGAATGGTGGCAGGGCACTTCAGGTCAATCGTCTCGCGAAACATCTGGATCGAGATCAATTGTTGATTGCTGGCTGTGAAACTGTTCGCGGCGATCAACTCGGCACCACGACTTAGTTCGGTCGCCGAAACGCCGGTAATGTTCATGGCCGTTCGTCGACCGATTTTGGATGTTTCCACTTGTTCGCCGTGGACTTCCAATTCTCTCACTCGGACTTCCGTGTTGCTACCGGCGACGTGCAAGATGTCGCCGATGCTGATCTTGCCACTCCACGGAGTGCCGGCAACGACACATCCGCGACCGGGAACACTGAACACGCGATCGATCGGCATGCGGAACGGTCCGCTGTCGCTGCGCGGTGTTGTGCGTGCGTATGACGCAAGAGTGGATTTCAGTTTGTCTAAACCGGCGCCGGTGACGGACGAAATCGGCAGCACTGGGATTTCGCTAAAACCGTAGTCCGTCAAAAACACTTGCAATTCTTCGGTCAACTCGGCCAATGTTTCGGCGTCGGACAAATCGATTCGCGAAACCGCGACGATCAGTTTCTTGACCCCCAAGTTCTGCAAGATCGAAGCGTGTTCGAGTGTTTGTTCTTGGATTCCTTGATCACAAGCGACGACCAGCAGTCCTACGTCGATACTGGAGACGCCGGCGAGCAGGTTGCCGATATATTTTTGGTGTCCGGGTGCATCGATCAACGCGAATTCATCTTCGCCTTCGCAAAACGATGCAAATCCAAGGTCGATCGTGATGCCGCGTCGTTTTTCTTCGGGATGCGTATCCGTATCGACACCCGTCAACGCGGCAACCAAAGAGGTTTTGCCGTGGTCGATGTGCCCGATAACGCCAACAATCGTGTAGCTCATGATTTTGATTTTCGTCGAAACGCGACGCCGCTGCAATCACGTGGCTTTCGATTCGTGCGTTCGCCAGAATGCGCGTTTGCGATACACTGGTTCGACTTAGAGGGACAAATAAGACGTCTATTTCAAAATCCAACGCAAAATCGACCGAACTTCCGCCCGCACAAAAGGTTTGCTCGTTACCGCCTACCCATCTGATCGCCCCGCAGTTCATAGGAAGCAGTTCATAGGAATTAGGAAAACATGACGACGATTGACGATACCTTTGCAGAAGCTTTTCCGATGACGGGAACGAGGCTGATCATTACGGCGTTGGACGCGGAATTGGCGATGATCGCCGCGACGGAGTTTTGCGGCAACGCGTCAAGCGTGATTGGTTGCGATGCCGAGTGTGGAATCGAGCGAATCGTTGGCGAAGACGAAACGTGTGACGGTCGACCCGGCGTTTCGGTGCTGGCGTTTGCGTTTAACAAAAAGTCGCTCGAAGCAGCCGTGACAGCCAGAGTGGGCCAGAATGTGCTGACTTGTCCGACCACTGCCTGCTATGCGGGGCTGACTGCCGAAGGCAAGGATGATCGAATCAAAGTTGGCGCGCAACTGCGTTTCTTTGGTGACGGATTTCAGTTCAGCAAAAAACTTGGCGACCGTCGGTTTTGGCGAATTCCCGTGATGGACGGAGAATTCGTATGCGAAGATGTCGCGGGGACACGCAAGGGAATCGGCGGCGGAAATCTGATTATCTGCGGAGCGACTCAGAGCGATGCGTTGACTGCAGCGCGGGCCGCAGTCGTCGCCATCAAGCTGGTGCCAGATGTCATCATGCCGTTTCCTGGGGGGATCGTCCGAAGCGGCTCCAAGGTGGGATCGAAATACGCGGCGTTAAAAGCGAGTACCAATCACAAATGGTGCCCGACGCTGACAGGGCAAGCCGACACTTCGCTGCACGAAAACGAGCAAGCCGTCTACGAAATCGTGATTGATGGTTTGTCGGAAACGGCTGTGTCCGCAGCAATGCTTGCCGGAATGACAGCGGCAAGCGCAGTCAACGGAGTGATGCGAATTTCTGCTGGCAACTATGGTGGCAAGCTTGGCAAATACCACTTCCATTTGCAAAAACTCAGCGAGACCGCGTAGAGCTTTGGCCGGGCACGGTACCGAAATGCCGCCGAATGCCCCCCTTCTTAAGGGACTTTTCGGCAAAAACCACAATATTCGCAAAAGCGGCAACTGAGTCGGCTGGGCTTCTCTTTAGGCAGTCCCAAGCCGTTGGTTCGCCGGTCTTAGCCCTAAAAACCGCCATAAACGGGCCCTGGCATTGTTGCCGGTAGCGATTGGCTGGACATTCCCTCGTCCTGGGGCGCTTATTCGAAACCAGAGAGACTCCGAAATGGCATCGGGCACCGAGAAAAAAAGCGAATAAAATCGCGGGATGCCTACGGAAAGCTTGGGTGGATGCCAATTCCGATCTAGGCTATTAACAGCTAATCGCTCGGCGTTGCATTTTCCCTACCATCTACTTGGCAATCATGTTCATGCGTCTCTCAACTCATGCCTTATCCGTCTCGTTGTCACAGCTCGTACTCGTTTTCGGACTGGTATTCCTCGCGATTCCATCGACCGGTCACGCAAAAGACACCGAAGTCGATTCGGTTGAGTTGTTTGAAGGAATGGAAGCAGGACTGGTCGACGCAAAATTTGTCGCACTGGGAACCGATCGTGCGAACGTGATTTTGAAGAACAAATCGGATAAACCACTTCACATCCGTCTGCCCGAAGCGTTTGCTGGCGTCCCAATCCTAGGACAAGGGTTTGGTGGCGGCGGCGGTGGCTTCGGCGGTGGCGGCGGTGGCTTAGGCGGTGGCGGCCAGGGTGGTGG
>CAZZDZ010000213.1:0-10991 GCA_964652675.1 uncultured Pirellulaceae bacterium | reverse complement strand
TCGGTTTTCAACCGAAACCGACGGGCGAGAATGAGACGATCGAAGGAAATGATTGACCACGCCCTGTCGGAATGGTTGGACGTTTCCAACGTCGACCGCGCACCGACCGAGCAATCAAAAAGAGCTTCTGACACACAATCGCATCCGAATCGAAAAGGAAAACCTAGCCAGCGGAACAAGTTAGCCAATGACGACGCGTGACAAAAGTGATCGCGCATCAACAGAGGCGGGGTAAAGGCGAGGTACGATAGATTTTCTTTGAATGCCGGGGGGCGAGGAGCAGGTTGCGGGGGCGGGTAAAAGTGTACCGAATTAAGGGTGTAACAATCGCTCACAGTTACGACAACAATTCGGCCCAAAACACGCCGAAAGTGCGACCAGAGCGAGGCCGGTAACATGTACGTGCGGCCTTATTGGAAGCAAACTGCCAAAAATGCTGACAGCTGCCGATCCTACCTGTCACCCTGATCGCGCAAACCGCGAGGTGCTCCAACATGGCACTATTGCGGTTAGGACGATCGGTTGTTTCTGCTGCGGTTTCCGGAGCCTCCACCCGTGAGCCGCCGATTGATCGCCCTAAAACGACCCTCTAGGGAGGCATTTGTTGCCCGACTCCCCTCGATCGATAGCCTGGGTTATGATTTGAAAACGTTCGGTATTCTTGCCTTCCATTCTGACTTTTTGAGATATGAAACGACCTGCCAAACTTGCCCTCGAAGATGGCACCATTTACTCCGGCCAAGCCTTTGGAGCCGACGGAGAGATTACAGGCGAAGTTTGCTTTAACACGGCAATGACTGGATATCAAGAAATCCTGACCGACCCGAGCTACCGGGGTCAGATTGTCACGATGACTTACCCAGAAATCGGGAACTATGGCGTCAATTCAATCGACGTCGAACACGAAGTCCCATCGCTAGCCGGTTTCATTGTTCGCCATCAAAGTCGCATCTACAGCAACTATCGGGCGGAAGGTGACTTGGGCGACTACCTAACAAAAAATAACGTGATCGCGATTTCTGGGATCGATACCCGCGCACTCGTGCGGCGCATTCGTACCGAAGGTGCGATGCGTGGTGTTTTGTCGACAACTGATCTGTCAGACGAAAGCCTTGTTCAGAAAGCAAAGGACGCCCCCGGCCTGGTAGGACGTGACTTGGTTCGCGAAGTGATGCCAAAATCGGTCTCGCAATGGAGTAATCGTTTAGACGATTGGACCGAGATCGAGATTGGCGATGCAACCGCAGAAGACAGCAATGCTCATGTGGTCTGCATGGACTTTGGAATGAAATGGAACATCCCTCGTCACTTGGCTTCGCGTGGCAACCGCGTCACGATTGTTCCAGGGGATACGTCCGCCGAAGACATCTTGAAACTGGAACCAGACGGAGTGTTTTTATCCAACGGACCTGGAGACCCCGAGCCGTTGGACTACGCCCACAAAACGATTGCTGAACTGATTGGTAAGCGACCTATTTTTGGCATCTGTCTTGGACATCAACTGTTGTCGCTTGCCTGCGGTGCGAAAACATTCAAGTTAAAGTTTGGTCATCGTGGTGTGAATCAACCCGTTTTAGATTTGGAAACGGGCAAAGTCGAAATCACAACTCAAAATCACGGCTTCGCTGTCGACGAAAAATCGTTGCCTGACTGTTTAGAAATCACGCACCGCAACTTGAATGACGATACGATCGCCGGCATTCGCCACCGCAGCGAAAGTGTTTTTGGAGTCCAGTACCATCCCGAAGCCGCATCGGGACCACATGACAGCCACTATCTGTTTGAGCGGTTTCAAGAACAGTTTGGCACCGCCGTTGGATAGCGAATTCGCCAGACGCGCGGGCAAGACTCGGAAGCTATTTCCAAGACGTCGCAAAGACACGTTTGGCGTTGCTCCAGTAGATTTTGTCGACGACTGATTTAGGCAACTGCAATCCCTGCACGGGATCGTCCAGTTCCCAGACTTTGATCATTTCGTTGCTGTTCAGATACCGCCACTCCGATAGCCAGCGTTTCCTCGCCTTTGCGTAGGCTTCGTTGGCTAAATCATCGGGGCCCACATACAGATCCGTTCCGTATAAAACGCGATCCTGGTATTTAGTCAGGAAATCGATGACTTTCTGGCGGTCACGTTGCGATTGATATTGGACCTGGCCCATTCTTGCAGCGCAACCGATCGTCGCGTTTGGAAATCGGTCCAAGAAATCCGCCATCGCATCCGTGCTCCACTCCAATGACGCCAAGTGGGCACCGACAAAATTCAACTTTGGATGTTTTGCCAACATTCTGTCGCGTGCCGCAATCTGATCTTCGTAGCTGGGCATCTCTGGATGCTTGAACATGTGATACTTCGGGTTCTCTTCAAAGTAACTACGGTCATTGTTGACGGTCATCTCCGCCAGCGGCAACCAACAGTTTTTGGGTTCACCCAAGTGCGCGATCAACACTTTGTTGGACTTTCGGATGTGGTCGATCACGGGATCCAATCGCGGGTTATCGATCATGACTAGTTCTCCGTTCTTGTCACGGAACTCCATTCCGATGTTTTTCCAGACTTTCACGCCGATTGCTCCGCGTGCAAACGCATCATCCAAATACTTGATCGTATCTTGCTGCCAGTTGGGCTGATCCCATCCTTTCATGGGAAACGAAACCACGGCAGCGAACTGGTCTGGATTGGCGTCATGTTGCAGATAAGTCGTCCGATGCAGAAACTTCATCTGAACCGGATCGCTGTCGTGAACTGCCATGCTTAGAAAACGCATCTTGTCGCGGCGACCCATTGCGACAAAATCCAACACTTCTGTGTGAATGTGCGTGTGCATGTCGATCTTTTCAACCCGTGAAAAATCTGCCACAGAATATCGCGGCGGTGCTTGAGTATCGCGGACTTTCCACTTCGCGATCCTTCCTTCGGGGCCAACGGACCAGCCAATGAACGGGTTGCCTGGCGATGCAGCAAACGCAATCGCATTGAAACGCTTGGTTGCGATACGCGTCCAGTTTTCGCCGCCATCGATGGAATAGTCGCTGCCGTTTCGACCCACCGCAACCAGCAATCCTTGTTCGCGAAAAGGCACATGAGCAACACAGGCGCGAAAGCCACTTAGCGATTTGCCGCTGGGCACCCGCCAGCTTTCGCCACCGTCGCGCGTCACGACGACACACTTATCGGACAATTCAGGCGCTGTGTAGTCACCGCCAACCGCCACGCCGTTCTTTTCGTCAGAGAAAACGAGCGAAAAAATCCCTTGTGACTCGGTCGACGTCATGGGCGTCACCGCAGCGTTCCAAGTTTTGCCGCGATCACTTGAATGCAGGATTCGCGCAAGTCCGCTGGCCGTTTTTCCGCCCAAGCCGATCCAAATGTGGTCGCCTGCGGTCGCCAAGCACGTTCCGCTGGCCGCAAATCCTGCTTCTCCATCGACGACTGCAGGACCGCTGTCCGACAGGCTCCATTGTTTGCCGTTGTCTTCGGTAACCAAAATCGGCAGTCGGCCATCAATTGGATCACTAAACGCAACGCCGCCGCCATCGTCGCGAAACGCCATCGCGTCAAAAAAGATCTTGGGGTTTTGGTTTTCATAGATTCGCTGCCATGAATCACCGCCATCGGTAGTTCGAAAAATCAAACCCGGCGATCCCGCGCTCAGAACGACAGCGGTGTCTGCGTCAAAAGCATGAATGTCGCGAAAGTCGACCTGCGGAGCCGCGGTGATCGACACGTTCTTCCACGTCTTTCCTTCATCCGTGGTACGCAGCACCGTTCCATTGGTTCCACTGCACCAGAGTGTGCGCGAGTCCACCACGCTGAGTCCGCGGAAACTGGCATCCGATCCGGATGCTATTTCCATAACGTCGACTTGTGGCTCGTCGGCACGCGCCCAAGCAAACGGTTGAATCAACAACAGACACGCACAAAACTGCAGTGTCACACGATAGGTGGTTGGCATGTCAAAATAGAACCGTTGTGAGACAAAAACGAATCGATAGCGAGGTTCATCAAGAGGTATTGGCGGCGATCAAGTGTCGCCTGCCAATTCTTCTCGCTAATTTTATCGACTAGTCGCGAGCGGTTATACAGCAATCACCGAATGCCGATCTCGTGCATCACGAACGGTTGGTTCGACTGGTAGGAACCTGCTGATTTCGTTCAGATCGACTGAATCGGGAATCCCGATGCGCAGCACTCTGGGTTTGTTCTTGTATGTGTAGCGAACAGTCAGTCGAATTCGTTCTGAACTGTGCACGCCTATCGTGGCGCCCGAAATTTTGTCGGCCTCAATCACGCGTGCCGACTGGCCATGTTGGTAAAGCAATCGGTCGAGGCGAATCGTAGCAACTGGCTTGAACGCCGCCAGCACTAGATAGTTCAGCCAGAGGCCCCAAATCATCATAGGAATCGCAAGGATCACGGGAAATAGATTTGGTACCGCAAAGGCTGGCAAGCACCACTTCAGAGCGCCAACGATGATCGCTGTAACCAGAACAGTGCCCATCGTGATCCGCATTGATGAACGCCAATTCACAATTTCTTTGCATTGTCGACGCAATCGAGGTACGTACGACCATCGCGGCGCATTCCAGCGACATTTCGGCTGACTTTTGAAGAGTTTCATGCAACGATCCAACCAAGTCCAAATTCAACTGCCCCTCTCCGTTAAAGGGTTGAATTTGGCTTTGTTTGGGGCGCAGAATTCCCACTGGATTGATCCCCAGTCGGGGATCGTTGCTTTTTGAACCAGTGGAGCGTTGGAGGCCTGTCCGACTTTGATCAGGCCGCGATTCTTTGACCAGCAGCGTAGAAACCGCTGATTGTTTCTACCACTCGTTCTTGCTGTTGCTCACTAAGCGATGGGAAAATCGGCAAATTCAGGATTTCTTCACAAGCTCGATTGGTTTCCGGTAGCGTGTTGTCATCGACGTTTAAGTCGGCGAAGCACTCTTGTTTGTGCAGCGGTACCGGATAATAGATTTCGCTGCTGACACCGTTTTCAGCCATTTGGGCACGCAGCGCGTCGCGTTGTCCTTCGCCAACTCGCAATGCGTATTGGTTCCAAACGTGCAACGCGTTGGAGTCGCGTACTGGTAACGTGATTTTTTCTGGACCAACCAAGTTGGCGTCGGTGATCATGCGGTCGTATCTGTCAGCGATTGCGGTGCGTTTTTCGATCGCGTCTGGTAGGTGACGTAATTTGACTCGCAACACGGCGGCTTGGAATGTATCCAACCGACTGTTGATCCCGACGACTTTGTGGAAGTAACGTGGTCGCATTCCATGACCGGCAAACAATCGCAGTCGATCGGCCATCGCGGCGTCGTAGGATGTCATCATCCCACCATCGCCCATACCGCCAAGGTTTTTGGTTGGATAAAAACTGAAGCAGCCAATCGTTCCCCAGCTGCCTGCGGGACGTGAGTTGTAGGCCGAACCGATCGCTTGGGCGGCGTCTTCGATAACGGGAATGTCTCGATCACCGGCGATCTGACAGATCCGATCGATTTCGGCACACTGGCCGAACAAGTGAACCGGAATGATCGCTTTTGTATTGGGCGTGATGGCTTGGGTGATCGCATCAACATCGACGTTGAACGTATCGGGGCGGATGTCCACAAAAACCGGCGTCGCGCCCAAACGGACGATGCAGCTGACCGATGCAAAGAAACTGAAACTTGGCACGATGACTTCGTCACCAGGTCCGATGTTCAGTGCCATCAAAGCCAGTAATAACGCGTCGCTGCCCGATGCACAGCCGACGGCGTTTTCGACTTGGCTATACGCGGCGACTTCGCTCTCCAGCGCGGCCACGTCAGGGCCAAAGAGAAAACGACCGCTATCAACCACAGCAGCTAGGGCTTCGACGAATTCGTCTCGGTGGGGCAGATTGTCCTGATTGATGTCCAGCAAAGGGACTTTGGTGGCGTCGGCCATCGGTTGCAACCTTCCGTGGTTTGCAGGTCTATTTGGGCTAGCTTTATCGTGCTCGTGGACTCACGTGCACTTGATTGGTGCTTTTTGTACCGAAAATACGGCATCTACATAACTTGAAATAGTTGGTGGAACTCCAATGCGTCAAGGGAGTTTTGATATTTCGGCCTGTTTCGTGGCATCCTGGGAGGTTCGTCTCGCACTGACGGGCAAGAGACGCAAGAATCGGCCTAATAAAAGACATCGGTGATTCGTTAGCCACCTGTAACCACGCTTTCTGCTTGCAAAACCAATGCCCAACATGATTGACGGGACGCCTGACGGCGATTTGCCAGATTCATCGACTTGGCCGCCTGAAGTGATCAATCAGCTCGTTGACGAGTTTGAACGACCGCTGCTGGCGTATGCCAATCGGATGCTTGGTGGAGATTGGCAGGCCGCACAGGACGCGGTTCAAGAGACTTTTTTGCGACTGTGTCGACAAGACCGAGAAAAAATCCAATCTCGTGTCGCTCCTTGGCTGTTTTCTGTTTGTCGTACTCGAGTCATCGATATGCAAAGAACGAATCACTCGACACCCATCGACGCGACACAAGTCACGATCGAAGATCCCGCGCCAAGTGCCGTGCAGATGGTTTGCGAAAGCGAAGAACACAGTCAGTTGGCGGGAATGGTTGACCAATTGTCACCACGCCAACAAGAAGTCATCCGGCTCAGAATGCAAGCCGGATTGAGCTATCGAGAGATCGCCGAAGTCACCGGTTTAACTGTCAGCAATGTTGGATTCCACCTGCACGCAGCGGTACGAAGCCTGCGTGATTCGTTGGCGGTTACTTAGTCGGGGCAAACCCAATCAGATTTTCATTGATACGAGTTTCATTTGATGTCGAATTCCAAAGACCAAAATCAATCTGCCAACAGCGATTCTGCTTGGGAAGATCCGCGGATCACCAGCTACGTGCTGGGCGAGCTGTCTGAAGATGATCGACGCGAGTTTGAATCGGAACTGAAATCCAACGATCCGCTACGATCAGCAGTCGATCAGGCGGAGAGCATTACCAGTCAGTTGGAAGGATTGTTTGCCGCCGAACAAACACCGGCTTTGGAAGACGCGCGTCGCGACAAAATTGTTTCGCAGGCGTCAACGGCTCAAGATTCGGAATTTACAAACGCGGCAACTGGTCCCGTTACCAAAGACACCAGTGACCTGAAATTTGGTGCGCCATCTTGGGGGACTCCGTTGATGGTGATGGCAACGGCCGCAGTGTTGCTTTTGCTCGTCGGCATCGCGCCGTTCTTGCGTCAACGTGCGACGCTCACGGCGCTGGATCCAGCCCATCAGGTCGATTCACCAATCAGTCCAATCCCCCAACCTAGCGCACCGTCAGGTGACGAATCGCGGACGCCCATGCCAGCGGGAGCCGAATCTGAGTCTGTCGCGAGTGACAAGTCGAACGCAGACACAGACGAAGAAGCTGAACAGCTTCCATCGGAACAGACAGCCGCACAGCTGATGTTAGATGGTCCGGCGTTTGATGCGGAAGATTCGATTGCTATGCAGCCAAGTTCACCCAAGGGAATGTCGCTGAAAGCGATGCGCGCAAAACTACGCGATCAGAAAAAAGAAGCGTCGAAGGAGACCAATGTAGGGGCTGGCGAGGTGTCTCTGGATGATGCGGGTTCAAAAAGAACGGAAATACCAATGGGTTTGCCGCCACTGGATTCGTTAGGTGAGGATCGATCCGAATCGTTTGGCTTGAATCGTTCGAATACGCCCAGCGACTCGGACGCGGATGCGGATCCAATCGCCGCAGCCCAAGCACGAATCATGCAAGATCTGGGGCCTATCGAGAGCATCAGTGAAGATGCGCCTGCTGAACCAGATCTCCAGTTCATTCCCGACCTCAGTAAGATCGTCATCAAGGGCGCTAAGAAAGAGGTAGAACAATCCGACATAGATGGCATCGGAAACCGAGCGGTAGGTAAGCCAAAGATGTCCGCTGCCTCCGCAAAACCTGCTCCCGCCGCAGCCACCCCCGCTCCTGTGACACCCGGCCAGATCGCCGAATCGATTGAACCCTCGCAGCCGATGAGGATGAAGCGTCAATTGGAAAGGTCGGATTCATTGCCGAAGACCATGTCGTTGGGGAAAGAGGTGCGCGAAGCGGACGATCAAATGATTGGTGGACGCGGTCGAGCGGCAGTAGGCAACAAGGTTGCATTGAACGTCAGGAAAAAAGTCGCTGAACGAGCAGCTGGAGGCAAACCGTTCGCAGACAAAAGCCGTCGACCTGATGACGGCCGTGGACCTGGTAACGCTGGTGATCAATTTGAGCCGATCGAAGACAACGATTTTGTCCGTGTCACAGAAGAACCACTCAGCACATTTTCGGCGGACGTGGATACCGCCAGCTACAGCAAAGTTCGTGACTACATCATGCGAACGCGATCACTGCCGCGTCCCGACGCAGTCCGCATCGAAGAGCTGGTCAACTATTTTGACTACAACTACGAACCGCCAACAAAAGACTCGGAACATCCGTTTGTTGCACACATGGATATCACGGGATGCCCTTGGACTCCCGAGCATCGTCTGGCAAGGATCGCGATCAAGGGCAAGGAGATCAATCGTTCCGAGCGTCCCGCTTGCAACTTGGTGTTCTTGCTGGACACAAGCGGTTCGATGGATCAACCCAATAAGCTGCCGCTGGTATTGGAAGGCATGAAAATGCTGGTGGACCAATTGACGGAGAAAGACAAAGTTGCGATCGCCGTCTATTCGGGTTCCGCTGGTACGGTTTTGGATTCAACCCCCGCGAACAAAACGAAAAAGATCCGTCGTGCTTTGTCAGAATTGTCCGCCGGCGGCAGCACGGCTGGCGGCGAAGGCATCGCGTTGGCCTACCAACTGGCTCGTGACGAGTTTATCGCCGATGGCGTGAACCGCGTGATTTTGTGCACTGATGGAGACTTTAATGTTGGAGTGACGGGGACCGACGCGTTGGTGCGAATGGTCGAACAAGAATCCAAAGGCGGTATCTTTTTGTCTGTGCTGGGTTTTGGAATGGGCAACCACAACGATGCCATGCTGGAACAAATCAGCGGACGTGGAAACGGCAACTATGCGTTCATCGATACTCAAGCCGAAGCCAAGAAAGTTCTGGTTCGCCAAACCAACGGGACTTTGGTGACGATCGCAAAGGATGTCAAGCTGCAACTGGAATTCAATCCCAAGCGTGTCGCTCAGTACCGTTTGATCGGCTACGAAAACCGATTGTTGGCGAAAGAAGATTTTAACGACGACCAAAAAGATGCCGGCGAAATTGGCGCCGGTCATACCGTCACAGCGCTGTATGAAATTGTCCCCGCTGGCATCGAACCTGTTTTGTCGAAACCCAAAGTTGACGAATTGAAATACCAAAAAGCAGGCGTGTTAAATGAATCAGCCGAACTGTTGACACTGAAGATCCGATACAAGTTGCCCGACGAAGACACGAGCACAAAAGTCGACTTCGTTGTTCAAGACGACGATGGAGAATTCGCGTCGGCCGATGCGGATGTTCGCTTTGCCGCAGCGGTGGCCGGATTTGGAATGAAACTACGTCGCAGCAAATACGCTGGAACTTGGACGCTGAGCGATGTGCTGCGGGTCGCCAAAGAGTCGACTGGTGATGACAAGTATCAGCTTCGCCAAGAGTTCCTTGAAATTGTCACCAAGGCAAGCGAACTGATGGGCCAGCAGTAAGCGTTCAGAATCCTGCGAAAAATTGAACCTACGAAACTTGAATCGGTAGTTGGTACCACGAGTTTTGCAAGTAGCCTTTGGCGTTCCACGGAACGCGACCTGGCATAAAGCCACCGCTTGAATCATGCGCTTTCAAAACCAGTTTTTTCGTCTCGGGCGTGACATCAATTTTGCCTTTCCAAAGCTGCCAGCAATAATCGCTTGCGTCGCCCGTCAGCTTTGCAGGTTTCCAATTCTTGCCATTGTCCGCAGAGATCAACACCTTGGTGATTTTCGATCCGGCGCGGCCGGTTGGTAACGTGTAGCCGGACAGTTCGATGGTCCCCGCTGCAACTTGGGCCCCCGATTCGGGCATCGCGATCGCACCGTTGATTGGGAAACGATAGATCGGTCCCGATTCGGTCCAGTCAATGGGATCAGTCTTGTTGACGATTTTGTAAGCGGTCGCCAAGTAGTGATTCGGCGACGGCTTGTCGCTGACAACGATCTTGCCCAGCCATTTGACGCTACGCGCTCCGACATAACCGGGCACGATCGTTCGCATCGGATAGCCGTGATCTGGGCTCAGGGGTTGACCGTTCATCTTGTGGGCGAGCAGAGCTCCCGGCGTTGCTCCTTCGATCAGTGCCTTTTGAATCGGGATCGAACCGCCGAAAGGAATGATGCCTCCGCCTTTTTTGATTTCATCGAGTCCTTCGAACCAAACATGCTTGGCGTTCTCTAAAACTTCGGCTTGCTTCAAAACGTCCGCCAACGCGACTCCCGTCCAAGTCGCGTTGCCAATTGCACCAGGCCCCCATTGAACTCCGCCAACTTTCGCTTCCTTGTTAAACTCGGCACGCCGATTTCCTGCGCAAGTCAACGTTGCTGTGATCGTGTGTTGGGTCAAATTTGTCAACGCATCAAACGAAAACGTCGTCGGCTTTCGCACGAGGCCTTCGACCGACAATCGGTATTGCCCCTGATCGATCTTGGGGTTGGGCGCGTGAGAGCGAACATAGAAATGCTTGACCGGCGTGATCCAAGACTGCACCAATTTATCAAGCGATGGTTCGCCGTTTCGTGGATCCGTGGTGCGGAAAATCAGTTCTTTTCCCAACGGGTCGGGCGATTGCGCAAACAGCTTTCCGCTGCTGCCTGCGATTTGCGTGACGGCGATACCTGTTGCAGCGAAAAGAACATCGCGGCGTGATAGATCCAATTTGCTCATTGCTGTTTCCTGTCTCGAAGCGAACAGCAACACTATAGCAAAACACAACTCTGCTAAACGAAAGCAGTCGCAAGGCCGTAGCGAAAGTCGATTTATTGTGGCCGAAC
>CAZZDZ010000212.1:0-10993 GCA_964652675.1 uncultured Pirellulaceae bacterium | reverse complement strand
TCGGCGACGGCGTCGAAGTCACAACACAGCAGGGAGTACAACGCAGCGCCAACTTGGTAGTCGCGGCTGGAGCTTGGTCAGCAAAAATACTAAATCAGTACAACGTGCCGCTGAGCGTACTGCGCAAATACCAATATTGGTTTTCAGCCGATGAGCAACCTTTTGGCGAAGATTCTGGGTTCCCCTGCTTCTTTTTTGAAACTCCCCACGGCTACTTCTATGGTTTCCCGAACATCGATGCGGCAGGAGTAAAAATCGCCCGTCACAGCGGCGGCGTTTCAATTCCCGGTCCATCAAAAACACAAGACGACGAGGATCCCGATGATCTCGCAGCAGTACGTTCGTTCAGCGAACGTCACTTGCACGGAGTTACGAATGAACTGCGGCGGCAAGCTGGTTGTTACTACACGATGACGCCGGATGAAAATTTTGTGATCGACCAGTTGCCAGATTGCCCACAAGTGAAGGTGATCGCAGGTTTGTCGGGGCACGGTTTTAAATTCACAAGCGTGCTGGGCGAACTGGCAAAGAACATGGTGCTGAAATCGGCACAGAAAACCAGTCAGGGCGACGAAGTTGCCGCGCCAAGTGAACTGTTCCGATTCGATCGGTTTGGCGATTGACCTTTCAGTTTGAAACAGTAAACATCCGCTAAGTAGGCCAACGTTTACTTCACGCTTGAACGTCCAGGTTGCTTCCGTCCGCTCTTGGTGGCGATTTGATCTGCGGTTCTGTCTGAATGATGCCTTGCGCTGGATCGGCAGCCAGATCGCTGCTTATATCGCATTCGTCGATTTCGTTGTGGTCTTGATTGTTTGGCTGGCGACCGTTTCCTTGACGATCTCGTGTTTGATCACCCGCATTGACCTCCGTCGTCTCGCTACTGGGTTTTGCACGATCGATCGCGATTCTTGTTTGATCGGACGTCTGTTTTTCTTTTTCGCCTCCACGATTGACGGCTCGATGAGTCCCCGCGAGTGATGAAGCGACTGAGTTTGTGTTGATGTTCAAGGGACAAGACCGTTATTTCTGTGAACGGGTGTCAAGCCACGGAGCGAGTCGCCCGAGTGTCTGTCCGACACCATCAAGCGCGCGTCGTTCTACTCGAGGGTCTTCCAAGGGGCCGTCCACGTCCACCGTCAGCAGCGTGTATCGTTGCGTTCGCAGCGGTCGTAAAACTCGAGAAATCCCGTGTTGCGGGCTCACGCGTGTGTCAAACGTAAGATCCAATTGCCGACGTCGATCAAGTGTTCCGCCGCCGTGAAGAGCCACCAGGTCGCCCCACATTTTCAAATCGCTAAACGTCATGGCGTTTTCTACCATCGTGAAATCCACATCCAGGTCGGTAAACGCGACGTCTTCGGTTGGCGTGATCCGCAACAGATTCAGCAACTGAACCAACAGAGGCAATTGGTAGAGATTTGCCCCGGTAACACGCGCCGAACCAACGCCTTTAAGCAAGTCGGTGGTCCCCAACAGGCCTTCGATTTCTGCTTGGCCGTTCATCGTTCCGGTCAACGTGTTTCGTCCGTGTCCCAGTTCAGCCAAAATCTCGGGGATACGTCCACCCAGCAGTGACGTTCCCACGTCAAATGCGCCCGTCGAAAGAACCACGTCGCCGGACAGTTCAGCTAGCCCACCAAACAACTGGCCTTGAATTTTGCGAATATCGCCGGTGTTGTGCGAAGCTTGCTGGACCTCTCCTTTTAGCGGCGTGGGTTTCGTCGCACCCAGTTGCAACTTGTCATTCAAAATGGAATAGGGGCCGCGGATGCCCGTGATCTGGATATCGTTCAGATGAATGGAATCAATCCGGACTTCTCCGTCGGCAACCAATTTCTCCGAGTCCTGCCGTCCCCGCGTCGACAATTCACCTCGCATGGAGTGAACGGGACCCACATCACCAATTCGGTTGCCTTCTAGCTGCAGAACCAAGTCCCAGTCGACGATCGGATCGGGGTCAAGATCGTCTGGCAACAAAAATTCGGTTCGCCCGCGGATGCTAACCGGACGGCGCAATTGCAATTGGTACATTGCATTACGCAGTTGATCGGGCAGCGCCGCGATCAGTTCGCTGTCAGGCGACACTCGGCTGCCACTGCGGACATTCAACATCAACTGCCAGCGACCGTTCGGATTGCGAACGCATCCACCATCGGCGGCTATTTTGGTTGCACCGTGACGCGTTTTGATCGATTCGATCGTGACGTGATTGCCATCGTAGTGAACCACCGCATCGGTAATATCCAATCGGTACGGAATGGCACTTGGTTGAATACTCAGCGCACGATTGGTCACTTGCTCCAACTCGCTTTCACGCGCCGTGATATTCAGCCCCAACGGTTGTCCGGCTCCGTTTTGCTGAATCATCACGTCCAGATGGTCCAAGACGCCGTTGGGAGACATAGCATCCCAGACGTGTTTGGACTCGACAGGCAGCGAATCACGCAAAGATTCGTCCATCCGAATCCCCGAAGCACGAAACTGTAACTTCAGCGCCGAATCGCGAGCGGCACGTTTGTTCGTGACGTAGGCGGATTGTTGATACGTCGGCGAATTTTGTGTTGCAGCAATCGGCGTCAGACGAAGCGGTTTTTTGGCCGCTGGCGGCATACGATACATACCGCCGCAAGCCACTTGGCCTGCGTTGGAATTGGTGCCTTGAAAATCGTGAAGCGTAAGCAAGTCGTCTTCGACGTGAATCTTGCCCGTGATGTTGTACAACGGATAAGCAAACTTTTCGTAGCGAAGACTACCATGGCTGACTGTCAAATCGATTTTGCGAGTCGGTACGTTATCGGCATCAGTCAGAAAGGTTGCCTTTTCCAAGAACACGCTACCGCGCGGTTCCAAGGAGCGAACAAATCTCTCCAAACCCGTTTGCGGTTGGCCGATAGGCGACAGCGACGAGAGCAACGTACGATCGATCGCGACAGGCCCATCCGTCGCGATCACGAATGCTTTTTCATGAGTCACATTGAGTTTGGTCGGCAACCGAAATGCACACGCAAAACGCCGGCCACCGATTCGGCCACTCATTCCCGCTTCGTCAGTCCAAACGATATGGTCTTTGAAGTGCATGCGTCCAACGACATGATCAACCGGATAAGGGAATTTTTCATACCTGACATCAACGCCTTTGCAATCGACAGTCGCATCAGTCAGCCACTCGCCATTGGGATGGGTCAGTTCGGCTCGTACGATATCCACGCGTCCTTTGGGTTGCAATTTTTTCCAGCCCTCTTGTAATTTGGGCGTGAGCGATTTTGCCAACCGATCATCTAATCGCAAACCCATCACCGAAGTCTGGAACCTTGCTTTTTCCGGCCATTTGTACTCGTCAATCGATCCCGATACGCGACAAACAGCTTCGCCACAGATCGCCTGGGACGACTCGACGTGAACGCCGCCCGGATCGCAACTGATCAGCGCGCTGAGGCCAGTTAACGACTCCGGTAGCCTCGGGTGATCAAACCGCCCCGAGTGGACGGTGGTTTTTACGCGATAATCAAGTTCGCCACCGGGCGCCTGGCGTAAACCGACGGCAACATCGCAAACACACTGCAAACCGCGGATGGCTTTGGCCTGTTCCGCGATGGAAGACGGCAAGCGATCGAATAGGTCTGGGCCGATCCGAAAGCCCTGAACCTTGCCACCGAGTTCAAGTCCTTGGTCATCAATCACCGCCTGTGCGTGCAATGACCTCGCAAAGCTTGTGCTGCCCTGAAGTGAAATGGTTTTGCGAATTTGCTTATTGGCTGTCTGGTTGTTCGCCAACACTGGGCTGCCAAGTGCTGGGCTGCCAAGTGCTGGGCTGCCAAGTGCTGTGTTGTTCGGGTTCGCTACCAACTTGGTCTGATTGACCACGTTGATCTCAGACAGTTTCAATTCGATCGGTGGAGCGGAGTTGTTCAAGTCGACCAGCTTGATGTTCGCTCGATAGATCTCCGTCCGTGGTGCTTCGGGCCCCATTTTCGGTGGTGGCCAAAGTTCTTGGATCGACAGCGTGCCGTCATTTTTCAACCACGTTTCGACGTTCAAACCGTCGATGACGATTCGTCTGGTCACAAGCGGTAGGTTGCGATCAAGTAGCCGTTCGGGTTTCGTGTCAGCGACCACCACAAGCTTTTCGATGTGGACGATTTCGCGTGATTGCGATAGCGACAAACTCCAGGAGCCGGACTGAGATTCGACCGATGGATCCGCGACTCGAATGTCTTCAAAAATCAGCCCGGTAGCCGGCTCGTAACGTCCGCTGCCAATCGTGATTTCGTGTCCGACGTAATGTTCCGCCAGTTGCTTTTGAAGATGCCGACGAACCTGTTCGCCAATCGTTTGAGGGGCGATCGCACGCAAGGTGAATAAAACCGCAACAACGATCAGCGCAGCAACAAAAGTACGAGTAATCACACCCGATGATTGCGTCTTAGAATCGGCTTCCTTGCCAGCCAAACCGCACCGCTTTCAATGGTGGTAAAGGTTGGTCATTTGCTGTGTACTTTTCGATCCATCCCAAGCGGGAAACTGCCAATCGCAGGCTCGTTCCTGATAAACAAACTAGCGGCCAGAATCTTTCTGCTCGCAAAGAACATGGATCAAAGCAAAACGCGATACTAGGGATGCGTTTAGTTGCCAATCCAGCCCAAAAACGACCAGAAACGATAGATCCAAGGCGACTGCCACGGACTGCTCAACGAAATCGCCGCCGAGAAAATGCTAGCACACATGAACGCGATCACTGCGATGCGGCGGGCGATGTTGTCTCCGCAAACTTGGATTGCTGGCGCGATCACCAGCAACCACAGCGGAGCAAACCACAAAACCCAACGAAAACACGAGCTAACGCCGCCATAATTGCGATCGATCTGCGGCCTCATCAAGTAGAACGCGATGCAAACGATGCTGGCGATCGCGATCGCGATCACCAATCGCGTGTACTCGCGTGGCCCATAACTGAACCCTATGTAGATTCCAAACGGCACCAAAATCCAAATGGGTGTGATTGAAAAAATTCCATAGTGGCCAATCGTCATATTGGCAAAATACGTAAGCCGCGAAGGCTCGCCAAGATCCACACCCCTACGTTTGCCATCGTTCCAGTAGCTACCGGGGTAGTCGTACCAGTCATCCCAATGGCTTAACGTCCATTTGGCATTGGGGCCTTCGTCACCTGTTCGGTTCAGTGCAAAGAGTAATTTGTCGTATGTGTAAAGTCGCGTCCGGCCTTCTTCGCCAGAGGGTTCTTCTTTCAAGTCCACATCGGGATAAACCAATTTCGCATCGATGAGAACTTTGGCGATCGCGTCGATAGAAGGTTTCGCGCCGCTCTCCAACTCTGCGATCACTTCACCGTTGTCTCGGTGTGCATAAGGCGGACGCAAACTTTCGTGAGCGATTGAATTGGTCACAAAGAACGCTGCTGCGACGATGGCAACCCCGCTAACAAAAAACTGCGCGGATTTCCAATCCAGCCACAGGACCAAGATAAACCAAAGCCCCAGCATCGACAGCGCGGGCAATTCGTTTGCGGCGGCAAAAGCGGCGGCGGCACCGGTCGCGAACCATATCAGCCAATGGCTGCGATGCTGTTCGCCAGTAATCCGATCGTCCATTTTTTCCGCGGCCAAAATGTACATGTACATCACGAACGCCGTCGCAGCAGCAGCGGGCAAGTGATTGTTCAGCGTGATGCTAAAGGGAAACACCATCGTTGCAAAACAAGTGCAAGCCGCCACGATACGCCTGGCCCATTCGTCGGCACAAATGAGGTCGATCGCCCAAATCGTTGACCAACAAAACAGCAAAAGTAACGGCAGATTCACGATCAACAAAATCGCACGGGGAACATAGATCGGTTGTTCGGTGATCTCCATTCTCGTTAGCGTTTTTATCACCGCATAAACCCCTGCCACCATGGTGGGATAAAGCGGCGGTTTGCTGCTGTAGTAGTGGAGTTCCCCGTCCGCACCTCGGTGACGAACTTTGTCGATCGAATTCCAAGGCCGCCTGCGCTTTTCGTTTTGCAAGTTGACAAGGCGATCGATTTCGTAGGTTCCATCGTCCACCAACGACGCGACGGTACACCAACGACTGCGATCATTCGCACTCAAAAAAGCCGTGTCGCCTTCTTTACTGACCACATTGCAGATTCGTCCAGCCGCAATACACATGGTGATTGCAATGAACGTCCAGTAAATGCTTCGCCGCAGCTCTCGCCCTTGTTCCTCTTTACGCATGATCAATCATCCTGTCGCTGCGTCAAATGGTTCTTCGTCAAGTTCTTTCCACTACCAAGTTGTTCCGAAACACTAAACGGAACGTCTGATTTTCGTGCCAGCGAAACCATCAGTTCGGCCAACAATCCAGCCAACAAAAGCTGTGCACCAAGCAAGACCGCCAAAATGCAATAGTAGAAAACGGCAGTCTCGTGAAGATGAATGTCGTCAATGGAATCTGACCAACGCGACACAATCCGGACAGCCGTTAACCACGTCATCCCCAGTCCGCCCAATGCAAAACACACCAACCCAACCGACCCAATCAAGTGTAAGGGGCGGCGTCCAAAACTGGTCAAGAAATAAATCGTCAAAAGATCCAAAAAGCCTTTGACGATTCGCGAGACACCGTATTTTGATTTTCCGAATTCTCTTGGGTGATGCTCGACAACGATCTCGCCGACTTTCCAGCCCTGGGCCGCTGCCAATACGGGTACGAACCGGTGAAGTTCTCCATAGAGTCTTACTTGATCAAAAATCTCTCGCCGATAAGCTTTGAAACCACAGTTATGGTCGTGCAAATACACCCCCGTCGAACGACTGACCAGCCGATTGAACACACGGCTTGGCAGAACCTTGTGCCATGGGTCGTGACGAACACGTTTCCAACCACTAACAACATCCAGACGCCCATCTGGATCTCCGGTCCCAGCCAGCTTTTCCAGAAATCGCGGGATCTCTTTGGGGTCATCTTGTAGATCCGCATCCATCGTAATCACAATCTCTCCCCGCGCGATTTCAAAACCGGCGGCCAGCGCAGCAGCTTTTCCAAAATTACGACGAAACCGGATCGCACCCACGTTGGGATCTTGCGCAGAAAGTTCCTTCACAACGTCCCACGTGCTGTCGGTCGATCCGTCGTCAACAAAAATCACTTGTCGATCGATCGATTGAGCATCACAGACTTTGTTGATCTCGGCCAAAAGTTTGCCGATGGATTCGTTTTCGTTCATCATCGGAATTACAAACGAAACACTTTGCTTGGTCACAATCGCGGGAGTCCTGTGGTGATGGGGCGGGCAATCATTATTGTTTCACTACTGCGTAAGTACCACCACCCAACGCCGATCATGGTTTTGAAAAAGTCTTGATATGCGAGTTACCACACGCGCAAATCCACCCCCGAATAGATGTGACTTGAACAGATAAACGCATTTTAACGAGGGATCGCCGAAACAAGCGACATCGTTTAACAGCCAACCGCTGGCGTGCGAACCCGTTTGTTGTTCTTCAAAGGCGCGCGGCCGCCTGCGCCTATCGGTTGAACATGGTCAAACAGAGAAATGCCGCCAGACGGCCACTCCTCACACCGAGGTGAGCTAAGCGACAAGGATCGTTGCGAGGCCAGATAATGCGTCATAAAATACCGCCGTCGAAAATAGTCTGCGCTAAATTAAGCAGATATGGGCAAACGCCGTGGGCGAACGGCCCATCACGTTATACTCAAGCGTTCACAACGCCTCCGCGGAAAGTGGATCCACATGATTGATTTTGGCAGGAAGATAGGGGCAGGAAAATGGCAAGCATCGAGTTTTTCCTGCCCCTATCTTTCTGCCAAACTCAAGTCACCTTTGTCTGACCGCGTCAACAAGCCAGTCAATGCCTCGTATCTACCAACGGTTTCTCTCCGACGGTTTCGCGGCGCGTAGCGAGGCGATATCTTAACGGCACGAAATTGCGTTTTCATTCCGGCCGCATACGAGGGTAAGATTGTGATTACGAATATCGCGCCGCAGATTCTATCAGCGTCTGGCGACACTTACAGCTTCGACGCCTCCTTGGTCATCGACGATCAATCCGTCGCAATCTCAGTCGTGATCGATGACCAGGGACTTAAGATCAGCACCAAAAAAGACGAGGTCTACTTTCCCCGCGCCGATTGGTTGGACGTGTCGATGGTCGATCACACGCTTGCGTTTATTGTCCACGGAATCCAACACGCTGACTGGGCCAAGAAGCGTAAGTTCGAAAAGAAGAATCCAGGCGAAGACTTCGTGGATTTCACGCCTGCGGCGAGTTCGTACGTGTTCACGTTCAAACCAAAGAAACTACCAGAAGGTACGACGCCCGCAATCCTGAACGATCAGGTCAAACGCACCTATGTGCTGGCGTACTTGGACGAAGTCGACGATCCAACACTCATACGCTGTAACGACTGCAACAAGATGATGGACGTCACCCCCTACGGGCCGGACGATTCGCTGTTTTGCGAAAACTGCAGTCGCGTGATGGGGCAGACCGATGAACCCAATCACGGGATCTGTAATGGATGCGGATACTACACAAAATTGGTGAAGCAGAAATCGGCCGAGAGCGGCCAAGAGATCATCAACGTCGAGCGGACCTGTCATCGCTGCCGCGTCTCGGACGCCTTCCGAGGATTTATCTACGGTGTCCTTGCGGCTGTTGGTGTTGGCATTCTGAACTACTTGACGATCACATTTGCCAATCGTTTCTTTCCCGCACTGATCGTCATCGCCGTGATCGCGTTGATCTGGGGCGTGTTTAAGTTTGTGTTGATGATCGTCTATTCCATGGCGCGCAAGGCTGCTGGTGAGACGCCGCTAGAGAATGCGACCAACGCGCTGCGGAAAGGCAAAACCGACGACGCGCTTCAGATCATCAACGAAATGGATGGCGATATGACTCAAAACCCCGGCATTCTGCTAAACCTAACCCGAGGCCTGATCAATTCAAAGAACTACGAGAAAGCCGGGCAGTTCGCGGAAATGATGACTGATTCGTTTCCAAATTTCTCGCAAGGCTACGAAGGTGCAATAGCCGTCCATGCGCTGCAAGGAAACGTACCTGAAAGCGAGCGGATACTCGAAGACTTGACTGCCGTGACTGCCAGAAACCAAGTTCGCTCGGTTCGGCGGCAAAAACTGCTCAACGAGTTGCCGGCTTAAGTTGGCTTGTGCGCCAATCGCAAACCGCGATTTGCACGCGAATAGCCCGAAATTTCAACCGATATTGACACCACGCCGCCAAAGCCCCTAGTTTCGCACTTCATTCAGATCCAAGGAAGGAATCTACATGAACCAGCGAAAGACCGTTGACGAGACAAAAGAGTTGGCGGAAAAGCAACGTCTTAAAACCAAGATGATAGCGCGCTGGTGGAATGAGACTTACAAGCAGTTGCACGCGGAAAAAGATCAAAACGATAAGCAACTGATCCACAAACAAGGTAAAGCGGCCTAATCTGAATTGTCGGCCTGCCTGCGATTCAAAGTGCTTTCAGTTGGCTGAGAAATCACCTTTTGAAAGGTGAGTTTTAGTCTCCGATTAAGCGAATTTAGGACCGCAATTTGCTGATCGTCGAGTGCCGACTCGAAAAGCAAGAACACGTTAAATGCGTCGTTCTCCTGATCTTCAATACGGTTAGAAATTGGCACAACTGCGATTGCGCCCACGTTAGATTGCTTTGCCCAGTAACGTGACTCTTCACTAAACTCTCTTGCAGGAATGTAACAACGGACGTCCTGGTGTTGGTGTGACTGTCGATGCTCGTGACAAATTCCATAAAGGCTAAGTGGTGGCGGATCAAATCCTTCAAGTAGCCCACCCTCATCGTCTCCTGCGACGCACAGTTTCGGTCTTTCGCCAGCGAGCTGCTCTATGATTTCACAGTATTGGGCCTTGAACCGTAGCATCGCCTCCAATAAATCTTTGTGAGCTGGAAATTCGCCCATTCCGAATCCGAAAAAGTTCGACTCGAGTTCAGTGATTGCTTCATGAAATGCGAGCGCGTCGCGGACCAATCCCTTATCCGAACTTTGCTCTTTCCCTCCGAACCAACGGGAGACAAATTCCTCCCAGTAGCCAGTCCAGCGGAACCGTTTCTCACCAAACTCCCAATTCTCACTCGTTTGTCCGGCTGAGCTTCGAGATCTACGCTTCAACGCCCTATTGGGCCAATACTCGTAGCTCTCAACGAATGAAACAGTCCACATATCTTGACCATCGCTACGCTGAATAAGGTGCTTGCGAAACTCAACCAACTGGTCGTGATCGCTGTACTTCGCTTCGTAGTAGGTTGTGAGCTTTTGCGCATCAGCAAAGTCCAACTCATCGATTGGGGTGACAGGTTGCCGGATTCCCGAAAACGTTCGAAAGTACTTCGTTTTCATAGCTTTGTTTTCTGGACGCTTGGAGGGACAATTAATTCGCAGTGTTTCAGTGCCGCACGTTGAAAGCTATGGCAGTTCTGCCCAAAACCAAGCAGCCACTTCCACTTCCCATCGTAATTCATCGCAAAATACCTCAGACAATCCGCGATCTGCTTCTCGGAACGAGGGTCGTTCTCTTTCACCAATGGAGCGAACGATTCATCACCGTCTTCGCCATGGTGCGCGTCGCGAGCAGGATTGGTGTTCGCTCCGTCATTCAAGCATCCTTCGACACCTGCAAATATGTCTTCCCACGAGTCAAGACTCAAAGGGTACCAGCCGTAACTCTCTGAATCTGGATCCTTCGGATCACCAATCTCGAACCACCAGTGGCCAGCCTTGCCAGCACCGGTCGCGCGGATGTGGATACGTTTGAACGTAATCGACGTGACTTCGCGGAGCGCCACCTTCGAAACTCACAGAATGATGCGTTTATGAAAAGGGATTGATGATACCGTCTACTTACAAATAGGTGGTAGGACCAAGTCGCTACTTTGAATCCCTTTGTCGCGACAGCCAATACCAGGCAACGCTGGCGCAGACGGATTC
>CAZZDZ010000211.1:0-11049 GCA_964652675.1 uncultured Pirellulaceae bacterium | reverse complement strand
GGTTGGATGCCTGTTCGGTCGGGCTACGTCGCTCGGAGATCGACGGCTACTTTGAGAGACGACAGCGGCTATCTGATAGACTCACTCTGAGAGAGCGGTACGAGCCACACCGGCACCGCCAACCTTCAACGCACGATCCATTAGTCCACGTCCAGTGCCTCGGTAGATCGCAATTCGTTAGGTCGCTATGCCTGCCTTCTACAAAGTTCGATACTCAGATGGTCGCGTCGAGCAAACGTTCGGCATTCGCGGCCTCTACTACGAACTTGCCAACGGCGAAACGCTTGATGTTCACACCGAAATTGCGTGGTGCATCAAATGTGACACGCTATCCGACGTCGAGCATTTGAAAACCATTCCCGAAGTCGAACAAGAGATTGCTGATATGCACGATCCATCTAGTAATCTCTACCAAATGTTCTTCGACTCACCCGCCGGGCAAAACGGAGAGTTCCTGAAGTCCCAGATAGCGGACGCGAATCGCCGAAAACCATTTCTCCAAAATCGCAAATCACCAGCAAAATGTGTTCATTGCGGCGGTGCCTCGATAATTCCAACACCATGCGGTACAACGATTCAACATCCCAAAGACAATCTTACATTCGTGATTGAATTCACCGGAATGTGCAGTACTGATTTCATGAATTGGTATTTCACTCCGGAGGGGGATAGAATACCGCGAGAAACGAAACCGTCGTACTGGCGCCATCCTGGCCTTGATGGCGACATAAAAATGTGATGCTCGACAGGCTGGACTTGCGCGGTTTTTCAACTGGATGGTCATCACTTCCGTTCTCGGTGACGACTGACGTTATTCCGCAAGAGTTCGCGAACGCCTCCGTTATTTGATTGAGAAAGCACACCGTGACGGTGAAAATGCTGCCAAATTCTGACGCTTGCGCAAATACGTAGATGTGGTATGCAAATTGTTAAAAGCGTTTTGGCAATCCTTCTTAGCATCGCCGCCGCGGTCTTTCTTTTTGTGGTGATCGAAGGCATAAGTTCGATGCTGCATCCGTGGCCTGAAGACTTTGCCGGAACGATTGAAGAAATCGCGCACCAAGTTGAAACCTATCCTGCCTGGGTGCTGGCTTTGCTCGGTGGTGTTGGCTACGGGACGACCATGCTGATCTGCACGTTTATCGCAACCCGAGTCGGTCACAATCGAAATCCCTGGCACGGCTATGGGACGGGTGGATTCCTGTTCGCTACGGTTGTGTTGAACATGACCCAGCTTCCATACCCAGCGTGGTTTTGGGTATTGATGTTTTTCGTACTTCCGCCAGCAGCCTACTTTGGTACCAAGCTTGGTGCTGAAAACAGGTCAACACCGACCGCGGAATAAAGCCCCCCCGCAAGGCTGTTAATCCTGAAGCGAGGATTGACTTGCTGGCGCTGCGTGCTGGTATTTTGAAAGCGTGCCCAGCTTCAAAAAGTGCTTTGCCCTGAGAATTAACGCTTCAGCGTCGCCAGGGACAATGGTTTGGTTTAAACTGTGACGATGCAAGAATTGAAGCCACATGAGATTGACCGATTGACACGTGCCGCTATCGAAGCACGCGACCAAGCGTATGCGCCCTACAGCCAATTTTATGTTGGTGCCGCGTTGCTATTGCCAGACGATAAAATTATTTCTGGCTGCAACGTGGAAAACGCAAGCTATTCGCTATGCATTTGTGCAGAACGTGGTGCGGCCGCTGCGGCGGTCGCACAAGGGTATCGCGAATGGCGTGCGGTGGCGATTGCGACGGTCGGCGGTGTTTCGCCCTGTGGTGCTTGCCGTCAGTTTTTGGCTGAGTTCGGCTTGGATTTGCAAGTTGTGATGGTCAACGTTTTGGATGGGGCTAGGCAGTCCATGTTGCTTTCGCAATTGTTGCCCAAAGCGTTTGATGCGTCCGATTTGCCTGAGTGATCGGCATACCGTTTAACGCATCGGTTGCGGCTCTTGCATTAAGTGATCGTATAACCGAGCCACCAATGAGCGATCATCTGAAATCGTCATCGTTCCCAGTTGGCCCGCTTTTGCGATGGTGCTCGATAGCGGATCCAATGGCGTCACGCTTTCCATTTGTGCTTCGATTAACTGCATCGGCTGACTTGAATCAGCGGAAGGTTCGACCGCAAGTGGACCACCCACACTGGCACTCAGGGCGGGATGTGGCAAAGTCCGGCGCGCACGCGGACGCAATGGGCTTGGCGATGTCTGGAACGTGATGCCACCACGTAGTCGAACGTAGGACTCCGATGAGGCCTCAATCGCTTTTTGATAAGCCGCCATATCGCTTTGGCTGACGACGGCCAACAATTCTTTTTCTTTCGGATCGGAGATGCGAACAAGTTCGTCGCCGGTCTTGACGTATCGCCCCAGCAATCGATCCGGGTCGGTGGACGTGACGACTCCATCCCGCTGTGCGACCACGTTCAGGCCTGCGATTTGTTCAGTTAATTCCGCAAGGCGCCGTTGTAAACTTTCGGCCGTTTCCTTAGCCGATGCGGCCAGCGCCATTTCTTGACGGTTGCGATGCTGCACGGCTTTTTGCTGGGCGATGGCGAGGTCGTCGGCGATTTGTTCGCGTTTCAATACCAGTTCCGGTTGGGACAGTTCCATCAACACCATTCCGCTGGCAACACGTTGCCCCCGGTGCACAAAGACTGCATCGACGAAGGCATCCGCGGTCGCTCGAGCGATCTGTTCGTCTTGAAATTGAACGACGACGGGAACGCGGCGATCAAATGGTGATTTTGCCGTACACAGATATTGGACGGCGAAAGAAAGCAACGCAGCGTAGCCCAACAAGCGGCGCCTGTCGGTGTTCATTCCAAATCGACCGCCGGGACTTCGGAACCAAATTTTGATGCACCATCTGACCAAGGGTATTAACGCCCACAACAAAAAGGCACAGACGGCAATCACGATGCCAAGGCCTTTGAACCACATGGAGGCTGCGAAAACCAAACCGCCCATCCAGAAGAACTGAAAGATGACACTGCAAAATGCATGAAACGTTGCTGCCGGGCGTCGCCAACCGTGCAGACGCGACGGCTTTCCTTCGATTGCGAACAATGTTCGTTCGATGCGGGCTCCCAGTTGTGCCCGACCATGCATTCGCAAGTTCGGAATTTCCAAAAGATCCGAGACGACGTAGTAACCGTCCAACCGTAATAGCGGGTTTGCATTGACCAGCAGTGTGGTTGGACCAGCGACCAAGAACAATTGTGCTGATAGGTGCCGTAGCATTCCGTCGGGCAAGAACCACCAAACCCAGGCTGCAATCGCCGCAATTGCCAATTCCAAGTAGACCCCCGCCAAAGCAATTTGCACTCTTTTCCAGCGACTTTTAAGCTTCCACGCGTCCGATACATCGACGTATGCAAGCGGCGCGAACAAAAAGAACATGATGCCGACTTTACCGATTCGAACACCGTGGCGTTTCGCACAAATGGCATGCCCCGCTTCGTGAATGACTTTGGCAAAACACCAAAATGCAATCAGCACGATCCAGATTCCTGCATCGAAAAGTCGACTAAGTTCTGCGCTGAATTGGTCAAAGTGGCCGTAGACTACGAACAGACTGCTGCCTACAAGAATCGCCCAGGCAATCATCGCGGGAATCGAAAACAAAGGCCCTATCGTGCCGACTAGTTTTTTGGCAAACGATTCGCCGTGGATCAATGGAAACCGTTGGCTGATCACCAATGATAAATATCGGGGCAGAGTTTGCAGGAGAGAACTGGATGAAACGGGTGATGCGGCAGGGGGCTCCTGTGTGGCCGCAGGATCGTCAGATGGTGAGTCGGTTTTGGCGATGGCCAGTTTTTGTTTGACCAACTCTGCGGCAAACTGCGCAACGTCTTCTGGGGGCCAGCGGATTTCTTCGTCGATTAGCTGCTGATGTATTTCGCTGATCGAACGTTCGCCATTAAGGAGCGTTGCGATGCGGTATTCTGCTTGGCCGATTCGAAAGTATTTGCCAAGTCCAGCATGGTTGGCGACCCAAGACGTTTGACCACCGTATTGGCGAGGTGAAAAACTGACTTGGGGGTCTAGCGCAATGCGCGGCGCAGGCGGCGCGCTGGGCGCGTCGCTGGCGGCTTGCGGATTGGCGGGGTTGTCTATCACGGCGTTTTCAAAAGTGATTCATTGGGTGGTGAATCGCCGAAAGTCTTGACGACTTCCGCTACGGCCAAAATTGGGACTAGACGTAGCACTAGTAACCGACTGACCACAAAATCTTTTCCCAACTGCCTCGAACCCAGGACCAGATTTGCGGACGCACTGGTCCATAGGTGACCGCGTCGCCTTGCATACCTGGTCGCAGTTTTCCGTCTGTATTATCAACTTCGACTCGTGCAACAAACACGCTTTGGTCGTTGCGGATTTCTGCCGCTGGGTAGATGACGTCTATGTTGGACCTGTACGATTCGCCGCCAATTGCTCCGACTCTTACTCGTGTCTCCGCGTTGGGTTCGACCAGGCCAATTTCAAACTCGGGGATCTCGATTTCAAAAGCCATTTTGTCCAACGGCGCGATCTCGACGATCGTTTGTCCAATCTCAAGTGGCGATCCGATATACTGCTGCAGGTCTCCGCTAACGATAACGCCGTCAATGGGACTGACCACATTCAAGCGATTCAGGCGATCAGTCAAAATGTCTCGGCGTCGTTCCAGGCCGCGTTTTCGAAGTTTTGCCTGCTGAGCGTCTGCGATTTGACTGGTGTGCAATGCAATATTGTGCTCTTTGGCTGCCTGTTGAATTTCGGTCGAAATGCTCTCCAGTTCTAGTCGCAACGGGCGTCCATCCAGATGGACAAGCACATCACCTGATTTGACATGATCGCCTGGTTGAACATTGGTTTCCAGCAGCGTTGCTTCGAACGGGGTTGCGATCATTCGTTGTCGCACCGGCTGGACTTGGGCGTCACAGGCGACACGATACTTTACCGGCCAAAGTGCAATGGCAGTGAAGATAATCATCGCGCCAATCATCCAAGGGTAAGCACCAACCAATCCGATTTTTTCGTGCGCACGGTACCAAGAGTGTTTGGGTCGATCCCAGTAGACCGAGGAAAGCGTCGGCAATGCGGCTGTTAACCATTGGTGCCGCGTCTTTGCTACATCGGGTCCGTCTATCCAGATCGCACAGCGTCCGTCGCCATCTCGCTGGGGAATCGAAACGACCAAGGATGCCTCGCCGGAGTCGCTATTGTCGGATTGAGATTGAAGCGTTTGCCATCGTTGTTCGGAGTCAGTAAAAATCGTGCTTTCGCGCCCGAGCCAACCTAGATTCAGGTCAAACACTTTTTGCAGGTTTTCTTCGCCTATCCCGCATCGGATTGTGTTGTCCGGAAAATAGGTGGTCAGTTGGGACAAGATCACTTGGATTGCTTGATCGCGGTCTTTGGCACAACAAACGCTTTCGATCAGTCGCAACATCTTGGCGAGATCGAGGTTGGACATTCTCCCTTGTGGCTGCTGGTTTCCCTTGGGCAGCGCAGCACACTCACTATCGTCGGATTGCGCCAACAAAGTTACGTGCATCGCTTGATTCTCCATCGCATTGGACGGAGATGCCGAAGGCTGCCCACTCAAATTCATTTTTGGTCCATATGCCCTATCAGTTGCTCGTTGTCGGATTCAAGTTTTACTTTGGGCAAAAGAGCGGTGCGTTTGTTGGGAGCTAATTGCATTGTGCAACGGTCACCCGCTCGCAATTGGTTTTCTTCGTTTGGCAGAGCCACACGAACTTGGACCGTGCCACTCTCTCCGTCGATGGATGGCGAGAGGGAGTGGATTTTTGCGGTGATCGTCTGCGAACGACTTCGCAAGAAGACCCGAACGTTTGCTCCTTGTGACATTTTCGAGATGTCTTCAACCGGGACGCTAAAGATCGCGAACAGTTTATCCGTGACCAGCAAACGAACCACAGCGGGTTCGCTTGGTGTAACGTATTCGCCAGGGTGGTGAAAAATCTTTGCGATCACGCCGTCCATTGGCGCTTTGATCCTTCGCCTGTCCAACTGCAATTGATAACGTTCCAATTCCAAGCGGCGCAGTTGTCCTTGCTCCTTGGCGGCTTGGTAGCGAGCCTCGGCGATTTCCAAGTCAGATTCTGCGCGTTTCAACTCGTCCGGTCGCGCCATGGCTTGTCCTGCAAGCTGGCGAATTTGGGTGGTGCGCGTTTTCCTCAAGGACACTTCTGCCTGGGCAGCTTCCATCTCGCCTCGCATTTCTGCTTGCAACTGTGCGATTCGAACGGAAGCAACTTGCAGAGCGTCTTCTAGACGAGCAACTGTTTGTCCGCGTTTGACGCGGTCGCCTTCTTGTACCAACATTTCTTCGATCCGACCGATTTCGGTGGCCGCGACCATCAAATCGAAATTAGGTTGCGTGAATCCTTCGTAAACCGATTGGCTATTTTGCTGACCGTTTGCGACGCTGGGCGAAAGTAATGCCCCCAAAAGACACATGGATGTCGCAAGTCGCAAGAGATAGCCAAGAAAGGATTTCGGCGTTTCTACTGATCGATAGTTTTCACAGAATGTCGTCATCGAGCTATCGCTTAGGAAATGAAATCGGGGTAGCAACTACGTTGCGTTCCGGTTGAGTTCGTATTGGATTTGGAATCTGTGGCTGAGTGTTTGTGTTGGGAACACGGTTCGCCTGTGCCGTCACAGCCTGATGGTGGACGACGACGGGTGGATTGTTGACAACTGGATGGCTGACCGCTTGTGCGTTCAAGCTGTTGGGATGGTTGGTGCGAACAAAGTTGATATTGGAGCCACCACCGCGAACGGAATTGATGCCTTCGTGTTTCAGCAAAGTGCCCATCGCGATTTGAAGATCAACCAAGCTTGTCATGTAGTCTGTTTGGGCGGTCACGAATTCACGTTCCGCGTCCGTGCGACGTTGTTGTGCGTCCAAAAGGTTTTCAAGGACAACGCCTACACGTGACCCATCGCCACCGATCAATTCCCAACGCCGCGTCAAAATCTGTTCTTCGTCCAACGCCGTTTGCAAAAGTTTGCTCTTACTTTGCTGCTGTGTCAGAGCGCGATTGACATCGATCAGTGCCGTTTCGGTTTCCCATTGCGTTTGCTGAATCATTTCCCGCAGCTCTTCGCTGCGTTGGCGATACTGATGTTGAGCTTCGCGGTGGCGTGCCTTGGCGGCTCGGCGTCCATAAGGCATTTCGTATTGCAGACCGCCTGAAAAACCGGGTGTGACTCCATCAAACTGGTCGATGAACGATTGGCCAAAGTCGTTGTTTCCATTGAGGGCAGAGAGTGACGCGTTGACGATCGCGTTTAGCTGCGGAACCATTTCCGTTCGAGTGACGCGAACAGCCAGTCCGGCCGATTCCAAGCGGGACGCGGCAGCTTTGATCTCTGGCCGATTTTCGACCGCTTGCACCATCACGTCATGGATATTCATTTGCAGATTAGGGAAGACTGGAATCTGTGCCGGGATCAATTCCAATTGTGCTTCGGCGCCACAAAGTTGTGGGGATCCAACAAGCGTTGCCAATCGGGTCTGTTGTTTTTTGACATCTGCATCCAAAACGACCAGCAGGTCTTGTCGACGGGCAATTCGCTGGCGTGCTTTGGCCAATTCGACTCGCCCGGAATCAAACCCGCTGCGTGCCGAGATCACTTGTCGGATTCGCTCACCACGTTGTAGTAATTCGCGTTGCTGCAAAAGGTGGCAACGATCTTCGTAAAGTCGCCAGTAGGCGATCATGACTTCGCCAATGCGTGATTCAACATCGCTGCGCATTTCTTGCCAGGTGACGCGACTGTCCAATTGCGCTTGCATCAAAAGTCGTTCGTTGTAGACTTGGCCGCCGCGAGCCAGCAGTGGTTGATTCAAACTTAGACTAAGTCTGGCATTGCCCTGATCATTTGGGGTAAAGAATGTGCTGTTGCTGTCCAGTAATCCCAATTCTTGGTTCAGTCCAAGCTGGGTTCCACGTCGACCGGATCGTTGAATCCCCGCTCGTACGTTTCCTGAGTCTTCGCGGAGACGATCGGCGCCCCCGGTCGTCAGCGTGTTTCCAACTGGGTCGTTGGTTCGCCCTGCTGTGCCACTGAGTAGTGTGGTTGGGTCAAACGCCGCGTCTTGTTGCACGATCCGCTCCATCGCCATCCCGGCATTGTGCGTCAATGATCGAATCCGAGGGCTTTGGCGAAGCGTATCGACAAGAATCGTTTCCAAGTCGAAGGTGACCCATTGGGGACGGCCAAGAATTTGTGTCGATGCGGGACGGTTCCACCACTGCATCATCGAAATGGGAGGCGATTGAACAGCAGGAAGATTCTGGAATTGAGTTGGAGGCGGTTGCAGTGCGGGCAACGCATTTGTCAGAGCCTGAACTGGTTTAACCACGGTCTCAGGTTGTGGTTGTTGTTGTTGTGGCTGTAGCGTTTTCTGCCAAGGTTGTCCGATGACTGGCGCTTGGACATGTGCGGGGGTTTGTGCTGGTAGCGTTGTGCTTGATTGCAACGCGATCGCGCGATTCAAAAGATCGCTGTCAGCAGCGCTGAGCATTTGATCGGCTAACGACACCGTCTGGGTGGTTTGTTCATCGATGACGGCTTCAGGTTGGGCCATCATTGCTTGTTCTATAAAGTCCGCATCGGCTGCTTTGAGTATCTGCTCCAGCGGAGGTTCTGTGGCGCTGTCTTGAGCAGCGATTGCCTGATTCAGAATATTGGATGGGGGAGCAGCTTGCGTGGATGGTTGGTCCACAGGCTGTTTCGTTGCAGCGGTTTTCGCTAATGCCGACGACTTCGTGATAAATGGATTCGACCGGTTTTGCGCAGAGGCACTGGCTGCGCATACCATCACTACGATCGTGGCGTGAACGCCCGCTTTGATAGCGGGAATTCGGCGGCAGAAGCGGGATCTTTCGGGCATTCGAATCCGAATTGCGAAATTTGCGCGCAAGTGTAGTGATACGTTTGACTATTGGTTGATCGGTTGTGCGTCTTGTATTGGATGCTCCGTTTGTTCCGAAATGTTTGCTCTCAGAAAACCATGCCACGACAACCGGGACAATTCATCGAAGCGGAATAATCGCTAGATTTTGGCGCGCATGCGTGGACTCGTTTTGAATACAGAAACGTCGATTTGCACGAGTGTTCTAGTGCTTCTTGACACGATAGGACCGCCAAATGGATGGTGAAGGCCCACGTGACCGCGCCCATTACGCTGACCCGCAAACTTCTTTTGGGTGATTACTCAACATATCTGGGGAATACGCCTTTACTGGCGAACTCGACCTAGGTTTTAGCGTGGACATTTGCGCGCTCATTCTGCGCGCACACAACTGAAAAACGAAGTGCGGCAAACTTATGACACGCGAATTTGACTTTTATCAGCTAGAAGATCGAGTACTACTTAGTGGTGAAGGGCTCGATTGTGTCGCTGGAGACGCCGTTGCTGACGCGGCCTTGATGGATGCATTGCTGTCAGAGATTGCAGCGGATGGTCAAGTTGTCGATGATCAACTTGCCCAGACGGAACAACCGCTACAGTCTACGAATTCAGCAAACGCAGAATCGCCGCTTGCCGGTGAAGCGATCACCGACGCCGCCTTGCTGGATCAGACTCGGCCGATCGAAGTCGTGTTCATTGATGCGGGCGTCCAAGATGTGGACACGTTGTTGAATGGTCTATCGTCGCAAGACGCAGACACTCAGTGGTACCTTGTCGAAATTTCTGCCGATCGCGATGGGATTTCGCAAATCTCCGAGTCTTTGGCACAACTGAGCGGTGTGGATGCGATCCACATCGTCAGCCACGGTGATGGGTCTGGGTTGCAGTTGGGTAACGTAAAACTGGATCTGGATTCAGCGACCAGCCGTGCAGGTGAGATCGCGTCTTGGGGGGCAGCCCTCGACACGGATGCTGACTTGTTGATCTACGGTTGTGATTTGGCAAGCACCGAAGACGGGCAGACGTTGATCGATTCGATTGGTGCGTTGTGCGATTGTGACGTGGCGGCCAGTGATGACGTAACAGGCCACGCGGACTTGGGTGGTGATTGGGAATTTGAATATGTCGTAGGAGTTGTTCAAACGGATCTGGCTTTCTCCGTTGACGCGCAACAGAACTGGAATGGGACATTGGCGTCGGTGACGGTGACGACGCTGGACGATGTGGTCGACAGGACGGCCTCAAGCATCGCTAACCTGGTGAATAACCCTGGTGCCGACGGAGTAATCTCACTTCGCGAAGCCATCATCGCTGCCAACGCCAACCCTGACGCAGATGTGATTTACCTTGGAGCTGGTGTCCATACGCTTTCTATTAGTAACCTGGATATCAACGCAGATGTTCAAATCATTGGATTGGCAAACGGGTCAACGGTGGTTGATGCATCTGGTTTGTTTGATATGAACACAATGAGTGGCGAACGCGTTTTCAGTGTGTTCAACAACAGCGCCACGTTCGAGCACCTGACGATCACCGGTGGACACGACACATCATCTAGTGGAGGGGGCGGAATCAGGATCCAAAACGGCGCTGAGGCCACTCTCAATAACGTCGTTGTGACTGACAACCATTCAACAACTTTGGGTGGTGGAATCGCGAATTTCGGTACGCTTACGGTGACCAACTCCACTATCAGTTCAAACACGGCGGGAACTGATGGAGGCGGCATTTCGTCAAGTAGTAGCATAGGGGTTCAACTGACCAACGTTACAGTCTCAGGCAACGAAGCTGGAGATGAAGGCGGAGGCGTGCGCATAAGTAATGGTTCGTCCCACGACTTGACCAACGTCACTCTGTCAGGAAATGAAGCTAACGATGGTGGTGGTTTTGCCACCGCTGGAACTGGCACAGGGGTCGATCTCACCAACGTCACCATCGCAAACAATACTGCCAACAATGACGGCGGAGGAATCTTCAATAGATTCGGCCAAGCTAATGTAGATGTCGAGTCAACGATCGTCTCAGGCAATATGGCGACGAATGACGCGAATGTTAATCCTAGCCATTTTGATGACCTGGGATTCAATCGTATTGATGATGACCCTAACTTGTT
>CAZZDZ010000210.1:8485-11069 GCA_964652675.1 uncultured Pirellulaceae bacterium | reverse complement strand
ACCCAGCCAAGGCATTGTGTCTTTGGCGATTCGGTGTCGCACTGGACTTGGCAAGGGTTGTTGGTATCCAGGTGGCCGTGACCCTAGATCGGTTGGCCCGATGTCTTCGATTGGAAATGGATCGTGGATCACTGCTGTAGCTTGTTGATAGTCGATCGGCCCAGGTGGTTGGATCAAACCGGTTTGACAGCCAACAGATGACGTGACAATCATTACCGCAACGATCAGGATAAATAGGTTTCGCATCCGTACGGATTCCAAGCGAGTGCGTAGAGGCAAAATCAATTCGTACATTACGGATTTTGATTTCACCACGCCATACGAATGCAGGCCTTAGGGCAAATGCATTTCCAGTAATGTGCTTTCGTCGCTGACAGCAACGTCCACGCTTTGCACTGCCGCCGGCAGCAAAACACTGTCCCCGGTGGTCAATTCGGCCTCGCCGACTTTGGCTGATCCTCGTGGGACCGTGATGATGTGAAATCGGTTGTCGCCACCAATGGCTGCATTTCCGTTTTCCAATGCCTGCAAAACGAATTTGTCGCATTCGACAAGTTGTTGCCAGCCACTGCGTGATTTGTCGCTACTGCGCGGTGCGACGGGGCCGCTGTCGTAATCGGAAACTTCCAAGGATTGGTCGATGTGCAATTGGCGAGGATTGCCGTCGGCGCCCATGCGATTCCAATCGAACAGCCGAAACGTTGTGTTGCTGGACTGTTGGATTTCTGCGACCAACAGTCCCGCACCCAATGCGTGAACCGTACCAGCCGGAATGAACACAACATCGCCCGCACTGGGATGATAGGAGTGCAAAACTTTTTCGGTTTCGCCAGCGGCAACGGCTGTCGCCAAGTCGCTACGGTTGACGCCGTTTTTTAGCCCCGCATAAATCAGGCTATCCGGCTCCGATTCGACGATATACCAAGCTTCGGTTTTTCCGCGATCAGGAACGGTCATGTTTGCGCCGTACGCGTCGTCCGGGTGGACTTGCACGCTGAGGACTCGGTTGCAGTCCAGATACTTCAAAAGGAGTGGAAATTGTGCTGCGGTTTCTTGTCCCGTATCACCAAGCAGCCAGTCGCGATGCTGGAGAATCAGATCACCGAGTGTGGCTCCTGCCAGCGGTCCATCAACAACGACACTTTGGTCGTCTCCGTGGTCGACGACCTCCCAGCTTTCGGCGTAATTTTCGTCACTGCCGATTGGTTTGCCGAGTGATTCGCCCAGTTTGCGACCTCCCCAGATGGTTTGTTTTAAAACGGGCTGGAAACGCAAAGGATACGGATTCATTGTGCCAATTACAGTGGTTACAAGTTGAGTATTCGATCGTTTAGGAACAGGTGGCTCGTCTGTTTATTTGCGACCGCCTGTTACACTAGAGCAGCCAAGGATCGTTTTTCCAACACGGGTTATTTGCTTGGTCCCCAGTTCTATACTGGTGCACCATCCCGCATCGCAATCCATTCCTCGCCATAGCCAATCCGACCGTGGACAAACTCGCTCGCCCCAAAGACGACTTATTTGACGATTCGACGATGACCTTCGGGGAACACCTCGAAGAACTCCGTGCGTGTCTTGTCAAAGCCATCATTGCGTTGGGCATCGGTCTCGCTTTTGGGCTGATTTTTGCCAACAAAGTGGTCAAGTACGTTAGTAGCCCGCTGAAATTGGCGATCCAGGAATTCAATGCCGATCGTGATCTTGCGCAGTTGGGGTACACCAAAGAGGATCCTGAATACCAGCGAATGAAGCCGTTTTTGAAGAAAGGTGGCTATATCTGGGAAGTTGTCTATGAGATCCCGGACGAGTTTCAAAACTTGACGATGGATTCGATGCAGCCGAGCAAAACGGTCGGAGAAAAACAGTCGGATGCCGATCCCGATGCGCAGATGGTCGTCAAGCCACGCGAAATGGCCGAGATTCTCAAGTCGATGCCAGATCCGTCCAAGCTGAAACCCAAGCTGCAATTGCGGGAAAACAAAAAAGGCTTGAGCTCTTTGAAGCTGGAAGAGCCGTTTATGATTTGGATCAAAGCGGGCTTGGTTGTGGGAGCGATTTTCGCATCGCCCGCGATCTTTTATTTCGTGTGGGGATTTGTGGCCGCCGGGCTTCACATGCACGAACGAAAATACGTCTACATCTACATGCCAATCAGCGTGACGTTGTTTGTTGCCGGTGTCATGCTGGCGTTCTTTTTAGTTTTACATTACGTCTTGAATTTCTTGCTGGCCTTTAACGGCAGCATGGACGTAATGGTTGAACCGCGTCTGACTTACTACATCAACTTTGTGCTGATGTTGCCACTGGGTTTTGGACTCGCGTTTCAATTGCCACTGGTGATGCTGTTTTTGCAGCGGATCGGATTGATCGAAACGGATTCGTATATCGACAGTTGGAAAGTCGCCGTGTTGGTGATCTTTGTGTTGTCGATGTTGCTAACACCTGCCGACGTGCCAAGCATGATCGCATTGGCAATCCCACTGATGATGTTGTACTTTATGGGAATCCTGATGTGCCGATTCATCCCACGTGGCAGAGGATTGGGAAGCGCCGCATACGACCCGGCGTAAAGTAATTAGCAAGC
>CAZZDZ010000210.1:0-8385 GCA_964652675.1 uncultured Pirellulaceae bacterium | reverse complement strand
CTTACAGCGGAAAATCTTCGATGCCGTCGTACAGCGGCAAATAGCGGTAGTAGATTTCTAGCATCATGGCGCACATCGCGGTCGTGTAGAGTCGTCCACCGATGTCACCCCACTTGTTTTTGAAGTGCCAACTGCCGCGTTCGTGTCCTTCGGTGGCTTGAGTGGCAACTAAGTGATCGCGCAGTTTCGTGTTCCACTTGTCCCAATCGCGATGGCGGGCGTGGTGCAGAGCCAGTGTGCCGTAGTAGTCGTGATACACGTTTGTCAGCGTCGGACCACGCTGTGCGATCCCATCAAGGGCTTCGTCCAATGGCGTGTAGCCTGGGCTTTGGCCAAGATACAGCATCAGTGTTGCGGCAATCGCGGTTGTGGTCGGTTCTGCTTTGGGCGTCCTGTAGCCAAATGACCAGTTGTTGGGATCCCGAACCGACAACAGATACTCTTTTACTTTTGGCAATGTGTTGGTGGGTAGTTGGATTCCATTGCGACGAGTCGCGATCAGTGAAAGCGTTTGCCAACCGGTTTGGGTTGTATCGCCAGGGCTACCAGGAACGTATCCCCATGAGCCGTTGTCGTGTTGCGCGGCGACGGTAAAGTAGGACGCTCGCTGGACCATGCTGAACAGATCTGATTCATACTTTCCGTCTTCGCGTGTCATCGTCAACGCTTCGCCAAGCGCCATGACCGCGATTCCGTGGCCATACATGCTGCCGTGCTGGAAATCGTATCCCTGTTCGGTTTCTCTGGCTTTTGCACGCAAGTAATACAAACCATCTCGCACCGTAGTGGCGTACTTGCCAGATTTGTGGGTGTGCCCGGCGCCCAAGAACGCCAACAATGCGAGCCCGGTAGATGCCGTGACTGGCGTTGGAGTGTCTTTTGTTTTCTTGCTGTGGCGACACCGCCCATTGCATGGATCTAAATCCAAATTGAATGACCAACTGCCATTGGGGCGTTGGTGATCAGCCAACCATTGCAACGCCATTTCCAGCGCGGCGTCACTAGCTGCTGACGATCCATATTTTCTGCCCAATTCGACTCGCATCTCAGGCGTGCGACCCGACAGGCCTCCGCCCGTTGCAACACGCTGTGAATGCGTTTTTTTAGAGACGGTCGCGCCCAAAGCAAGTTGGCCAAATTCACTTGGGTCTTCCGCGGGCGTATCCTGCTGCTGGATGACCGAAGACGCCATCGTCTGGGTTGCTTGAGCATCCAACAGATTGATATCGACTGGCTGATCGACAGCGTCCGTATTGAGTTCTATGTCTTGCTGGTCGTTGGGCACGATTTCAAGCGTGACCGTTTCAATGGTTTCACCAGTACGTCCCTCCAGCGAAATCATGCTGGTTGTTACCAAGGACGCCCCGTAGGTAAACAACGCCAAAATAATGAACAAGATGGTGTGCAAGATCGTGCTGACCAAGCACGCTGAGATTCGAGAGTCTTCGTACCAGCGATTGCTTGCTCGCGGTGTCTCGCCAACATCAAAGGGATCTTTCGACTCTCGGGCAAACGATTCGCCATGCGCCCAACGACTTGCTTTCGGTTTTTTTGACACCGGAGGCGCAAAGACAGGCGAAACGTCGGGAGCGGACTGCCCCGAGTTTGATCCGATTGTATCGATCATGTCGTTTTCGCTGGCCATAGAAAGAGAGATACCTCATCTCTCGACTATAGCTTGGGCGTAACGAAAACGACGTGTTTGGAGCCGCTGGCGTCCCAAAACATCCGCAAATTATTGCTAAATCAAGCGTTCGCAGCGACTGGCAGGTCAGCAACCTGATAAGCCCGCGAACGGAACAAGAAATCGATGATGTTCCCCTCGTGAGGCTGTAGCCAATTCAATCGGTTCGTAGGGATCGGGCCGATGTTCAATCGATCGATGTCCGTACAGGCTCCGGCCGCCGCGATCAACGATTTGTCTTGCGTCAACAGCGTTCCAACCAGGGTTGGGCCAATGCGACGAAGCATCTCTGATTGTGGGCACTGGACGACGGAGACGAATGGGAACATGTATTCTTTGGAAGCGACCGCACGATCTGGCGAATCGGCGTGGACAACCATCGGACGCAAATAGGCACAATGCTCTCGCTCGATCAGCTTTTCACCAAACTCTGCTGTCATGTCGGTGACACCTGATTCGGCCAAGTCTTGTTGAACCATGCCATGTGTGCCCGTTGCCATCGCGGCCACCGTGAACGCGGCCAACTGGGCATCGGGGTCTTGCGGCGAAGTCACATCGACGGGGCCAATGCGTTTGGCGATCGCTTCGGAGATCTCGCGAGTATGTCGGCTGGCCCAGATACCACTGCAGTTAATACAGCTTCGGCCAGAGTTACTTAGCACGCTTTCTACCATCAGGTCCAAATAGTTTTCCCAATCGTCGACGACATCGTCACCGATCATGATTTTGGAAAAACCAGGTCCGTGAGCAGACACGCTTGGATTGCCAGCGTGTTGTGCGACGGTTTGAGCACTGCCAAAGATCATGCTGCGTTTCGATTTTGTCATGATCGCGCCGCCAGCATCGTGACCGCCAGGGTACAAACCGAACGCTGCCGCTGGCACACCTGCTTCGATGAAAGCCGAAACCATTCGATACGGTGTCCAAGGTTCTTGAGAACCAGGTTTGAGCGCCAAACCAATTTGCAACGGAATCGCTGGTAACCAAAGCGTGTGTACGCCAGGCGAATTATTGGGGAGCACGGCACCCAGGATCGGCGTTTGTGCTTGGTAGCTGACAATGACGTTGCGGCCTTCGTCGCCAAAGCCATTCGACAGAATCGACAGATCCAATCCGCGAGTCAAACAGTCCAGGATTTGCTGCATGTTTTTCAACACGAAACTATTCTTGACCATGTTGGATCGACACATGTGCTCGGGCAATCCCGTGCTGGCCGATTGCTGATGGACGAAGTCGTCGACTGTTTGCGTCGAATCGCCAACTTGCAACGCAGCGGTTTCGAAAAGACCAGCGGCTTTGGTGCACATATCGATCAACTGATCGGTCGAAAACTGCAAAAGAGCTTCACGCGCCTTGTCTGCTTTTCGCATGTCGCGGCCGACGATACCGCCACCTACCTGTCCGACTTTGGCGATCGGTTCACCTGTGTCAAAGTGAACGACATCGTGGAAATCTAGCGATTCGTAGGGCTTACCCCAACGCAATGGACTCAGTGTGATCATGGAAGGTTTGTATAGACAGCGTGTTTGAAGGGAATTGTGTTTTGGGAAATGAAGCGTTGGTTAATAAGTGCTGCTTAATAAACGCCCACGGTTGTTGCGGTCGCAATCTCATGGAAAGGGCGAACACCACTGACACCGTCCCATGGGAACTTGTCAAACGGCATCTCCCGTTCCCCTTCGTCTCGCTCCATAAATCCTGGAACAAAGAACTCATCGGTCAACGTGTAAAGTTTCACCCGGCCCGTCTTGCCGTAGCCAACGACTTGATTGTAGTCCTCGAATTCGACCACTTCGGTGACCGCTCGTGGTTGCGGCGCGTGATAGCTGATCTTGTAGCCGTCGGCTGCCGTGATCGGTTTGCTGCCGGCCAAGCCCATCAGCGTGTTACCGTAAGTTGGCGTCATATAAACGCCGCCTTCATCAACGGATCCGCCCAACAGTTCTTCGACGCAGAAACGCGTCCACTGGGGTGTGAATTCGGTGCCGCCAGAAAAGATTCCTTTGATACCGACTTCTTGGATACTCGTGCCGCGTTCTTCCAAGGCTTCGCCAAGCGATTCAAGCAGCTTAGGCGTCGTGAACATGCATTGGATGTCGTGGCCTGCGGTCAAGACGGTAATGGCTTGGTCGATACAGTGCTTCTTGTATTCTTCCAGATGTTCCATCCATCCTTTCTTGATCAGCTTGACGACCCAACGCGGATCCAAGTCGATGCAGAAACAAATGCCACCACGATGTTGTGCTAGGTGCTCTACCGCTAATCTCAGTCGGCGCGGGCCACTTGGCCCCAGCATCAACCAGTTGGATCCTTTGGGAAAGTGCTCGTCAGGCAAGGTATCGCTGAAGAGCTCGTAGTCTTTCCAGTGGTCCTCGATCACGACACGGCTTTTTGGGATGCCAGTCGTGCCGCCGGTCTCAAAAACGAATGTCGGTTTGCCATCGTGGCCTTTGGGAACCCAGCGGCGTACTGGACCGCCACGTAACCACTCGTCCTCAAAGAGGGGGAACTTTTTCAAGTCATCAAAGCTCTTTACTTCGGTGAGTGGATCAAAATTCAGTTCCGCTTTTTTCTCTAACCAAAAAGGGCTGCCAGTTTCATCGCTAAAGTGCCAATGCACTGTTTTGAGGGTGTGTTCGTTTAAGCGATCCAACGCCTCTGTGGCCTTGGCTGCGACTTCTGGACTGACTTGAGCGTCAACGGAACTCATGAAATGATATCTCTGGAAAGGGTGATTGTCCGCTGTTATGGAATTGGCGGAGCAACATGATATCACGTCGGAAAGACTAGGAAATCGCAGCTCGGTAATCGCAGGGGATTATTCGGGGCTGGGAACCCTGTTCACCCAAGGATCCGTTTTGATCCTTAAGTTTTGACACAAAAAAAGCCACGACTCGGACGAGTCGTGGCTTCGTATCTTGAGAGGTCAACAAGATTAGTTGGGGACTGCTGGGCTCGCAGGAGCTGGAACAGTGATTACTGCAGCATCGTCATCGGATGTAGTTGCAGCAATGATACCGCCGATACCGGCCAGACCAGCGATTCCGCCAAGTCCGCCACCGAATCCACCGCCACCACCGAAGCCGCCGCCGAATCCTCCTCCACCGCCACCGGAGAATCCACCTGGGGCGAAACCGCCACCAGCAGCAGGAGTTCCGAATCCACCATCAAGTGGGATACCACCGTCAAGTGGCAGGCCAGCGTCAACGAATCCACCGTCTAGTGGAATTCCCTCGACAGGAATGCCTTCAACGGGAATTCCTTCGACAGGAATACCTTCCAAAGGAAGGCTTTCGACGATTTGAGGCTGAGCACCGCATCCACATGGATCAACAGGAACGCCACATCCACATGACTGCTGAGGGCAACCACAAGATGTTTGGGCAATTGGCTCATGAACAATCGGAGCCTGAATGACTTCTGTGATTTGAGGCAAAGGTGCAACTTGCATTGCCAACTCTTGGCAGCAGCAGCCACCAATTTGAGCGACAAGTTGTTTGCCGTCTGCAGTTGATACGACTCCGCCTCTGGCGAGGTCCTCTTCGTCAACCAGTTCAAAACCGATCAGACCAAGACCGTCGGGGCCAACTGCCATTAGCGAATAGTTGCCAGCACCCAAAGTGTTGATGCTGAATTCACCATTTGCATTTGTTGTCGTTCGAGCAACTTCAATACCATCTTTGATGATGAAGACGTTGGTCAGTTGAACGTCGTTCAACGAACCACCTTGAGCACCAGCAGGGTGCAAACGACCTTTCATTCCACCGCGAGTCTGAGCGACACGGAATGTGTCTTGAGCACAAACTCGTTCGACCAAAGCGTCAAGTTGAACGTCTTGGATCGAAGCTTTGTTTTGCTTTGCGGTCGGGGGAAGGTAACGGACAATCGCTGTCTTTACCGTTGTGTAATCGATGTTGGCTGCTGAAATTTCTGCAACCTTTGGGAATTCACGCTCGCCAACCAAATCGCTGTCAAGAACGTGCATCGCACATGCGGCGAAGACGTAATCAGCACGGGCGGTCAATGCGTAAACACCAGGCTTTACGCCAGTGATGGAAAACTCACCTTTGGCATTGGTTTTCTCTGGGCTACGAAGAACTTCACCATCAGCACCAAGGATAGCAACGTGTGCTCCCTCAACGGCTTGGGAAGTGCCTTCGTCGGCTGGGACGAGTATACGGCCATTCAAAGTGCCGTTCTCAGCAGGCTGAACCCACTGATTTACCGTCAGAGTGTTTTGTGTCTGTGCGAAGCAAGGCTGAGCCACAAAGCTCAATCCTGCCAAAGTAATTGCTAGCAAATATTTCATTTTTCGTGCGACCTCTCGCTATCCCCCCTCTGGTTCCACGCAACGTGCGCGGAAGCTGGGCAGGTTTATTTCGGCGATGTTAGATAAAGGATAAACCGAATTCAACTGTTCGGAGGGCAAAAAATGTCCAAATAGGCAATTTAGGCCGGAGGCGAGCTGGTAATCGGTTTGATGGTGTGGGTAACTTATCTATCTCTAATTCGGAATCAGGCGACTTTGACGATTATTTGGACTTACTGAACATTTGTTCGTTCCGTTCGCCGCTCCGAATTTAGCATTCCGTCAAGATAATGGCAACTTCTTATGCCAAATCCCTATGCGAGCCCCTCTGCAGAGCCAGCCAAAGGAGGGGTTTACGCAGAACATGCTCAACTTATTTCTTCGGCGTTTCTATACCGGGAAATTGAGTTTACGATCCCGTATCCCCTTTTGCTGGTTTACTCAGGTTGGTGGTTTTGGCAAAGAGTGACGGTTTGTGACGAACGCGTCTGGTCGCAAATCAGCTGGCTGAACCTCCGCAGAGAGATCGAATTTACGCTTCCCCCCCAATCGCCAAGCATTCCTGCCTCGCCAAGCATTCCCGCCCAAGGGCGCATCGAGATTGATTTTGGGCGAGCACTTAGCATTCGTCGGTTTCGCGTATGGATCGGCGGTGAAATGCTCTACGACGAAATCAATTGAACCGACGTTGATTCGCGCGTGCATCACTTTGGCTGTCGATGGCAATGTCAACAGCCGATGGCAATGTCAACAACAGCGACGGTTGCTAAACTACCGAGCTGATTGATTGCTTTGACCAATTCAGTTTCACAATGGAGTCCGTTTGAATGTCCGATACATCTCGTCGTCAGTTTTTGAAAACCTCTGGAGCAGTCGCTGCGGCTGCGGGCTCGATTGGGATCGCTGCCAAAAACGCGAAAGCGGCAGCAGGATCAAATGATCGAATTCGTATCGGGTTCATTGGTCCAGGTGGCCGCGGATTTGGCGCTCACGTCAAGAAACTTTGTGCTCTGCATAAGGATGGCCGAAAGGTCGATTTGGTTGGTGTCGCCGAAGTCTACGAGAACCAGCGTGACAAAGTCGCTGACTACATCAAAGCCAAAACCGGAACCGACCCAGGCCGTTACGTCGACTACGGCGAGATGATCGAGAAAGAAAATCTGGATGCCGTATGCATTGGAACGCCGGATCACTGGCACCACAAACAAACGGTCGATTCGCTCAAAGCAGGACTGCATGTCTACTGCGAAAAGCCGATGACCAAAACGGTCGAAGAAGCGTTCAACGTCGAAAAGATTTGGAAAGAAACCGGCAAGGTAATGCAGGTCGGAGTGCAATCAACCAGCCTGCCTGTCTGGGATCAAGTTCGCGGTCTGATGCAAGAAGGAAAGCTTGGAAAGGTACTTGGATTTCAGACAGAGTATTTCCGCAACAGCGACATGGGGCAGTGGCGATACTACAAATTGGAAAAGGCAATGACGCCCAAGTCGATCGATTGGAATCGCTGGCTTGGCAAGAACGAAGATCTCGCCCCCGACATGCCGTTTGACCGCGAAGTCTATCGGCAGTGGCGCCGATTTTGGCCCTTCGGTAGCGGCATGTTCACCGATCTTTTCGTGCACCGCACAACAGCGATGCTGAAAGCAACTGGGTTGCGGCTTCCGCGTCGTGTTGTGGGTGCTGGTGGTTTGTACTTGGAATACGATGGCCGAAGTGTGCCGGACGTGGCAACCGTGGTCGCCGATTTTGACGAAGGCGTCCAGGGGTTGGTGACCGCGACGATGTGTAACCAAGAATCTCGCATCAACCAATTGATCCGCGGCCACTTTGGCACGTTCAAGTTCGGCAATGGTGAAGGGTTCGATGGGTTCGACTTTGTTGCAGAACGTCCTCAAGTGACGCATGTTCGTGGCTACAAAGACGAACGCATTAGCACAGATAAAGTCGACGACACGACCAAGGCTCATTTTGCCAACTGGATCGACGCGATCGAAGCGGACGACCCGATGGCTTGCAACAACCCACCTGATTTGGGTGCTGCTGCGATCGCCGTTGTGATCTTGGGCGCCCAGAGTTATCGCAAAGGCGAAGTCTACTTTATTGACAAAGAAAACCGTGCGATCACAACCGAAGATCCAGGTTGGGCCAAGCAGTGGGAAGACTTATCGGAATCGCGCGGCGAACCCAAGCACATTCCCGGTTGGAAAGCCGGCGAATTTGGCAGCAAGCTGGTCGAGCCAGACTACATGAATTTGTCGGGACCATGGGTCGACGGCAAAGAGCCGCAAAAGTCCTAAGGTGCAGCGCCGTGTAGGTGCAGCGCCACTTTGAGTTTTCGCAGTGTTTTCTGATCGTACTCGTACTCAGGCGTTTCGCCGGTACTCGTACTCGA
>CAZZDZ010000209.1:0-11112 GCA_964652675.1 uncultured Pirellulaceae bacterium | reverse complement strand
CGAACTTTGTAGGCAAAAACGCGGGCTCCTTTTTCGATCGACGCGGATCGACGGAGCAATTCGATCATGCCTTGTCCGTAGAACAAATTGTCACCCAAAATCAGACAACTGGTTTCGTCGCCAAGGAATTCTGCTCCCAACGTAAAGGCCTGCGCCAATCCGTCCGGGCTGGGTTGAATTTTGTATTGGATGTTCATGCCCCACTGTTTGCCGTCGGCCAGCAATGCTTGAAACAAATGCGTGTGCTGTGGCGTTGAGATCACCAGCACGTCTTGGATCCCGCCCAACATCAGTGTCGATAACGGGTAGTAAATCATCGGTTTGTCGTAAACCGGTAGCAACTGTTTGCTGATTGCGGTTGTCAAAGGCGCCAATCGACTGCCGTGACCTCCGGCCAAGATAATTCCTTTCACGATTTCGCTCCTTTGGTTTCGGAGTTGGCGTCGGTCCCCAATCGTTGGAGTTGGTAATTGCCGCTAAGAATGTTTTGCCACCAAGCTTCGTTTTGCAAGTACCAATTGACCGTGTGTTTCAATCCGTCTTGCAGCGAGTGCATCGGTTGCCAGCCTAGTTCTTTCTGAATCTTGCTTGAATCGATCGCATAGCGGAAATCGTGACCGGGTCGATCTGCTACCTGAGTGATCAAATCGGCGTGCTTGGCTCCCGAATCACGCGGTCGGATCGTGTCCATGATTTCACACAACGCGTGGACCAAATCGATATTGCGGCGTTCGTTGTTGCTGCCAACGTTGTAGGTCTCGCCGGGAACGCCTGATTCCAATACGACTTGCAACGCTCGCACGTGATCGTTGACATGCAACCAGTCGCGAACATTTAATCCGTTGCCATAGATCGGTAGTGGTTCTTCTTTCAAGCACTTGATGATCATCAGCGGCAGCAGTTTTTCTGGAAACTGATACGGGCCGTAGTTGTTAGAACAGTTGGTCACCAAGGCCGGCAAGCCATAGGTTGATTTCCACGCCCTGGCCAAATGGTCTGCGGCTGCTTTGGTCGCCGAATAGGGCGAATGCGGATCGTACGGCGTCGTCTCGGTGAACAAACCAGTTTCGCCAAGCGAACCATAGACTTCGTCCGTCGACACATGCACAAATCGAAAATGATCTTTTTGATCGCCGTGCAATCTTTTGAAATGACGTAGCGAAGCATCCAGCAGGTTGAACGTGCCGACCACGTTGGTTTGAATAAAATCAGATGGACCGTCGATGGAGCGATCCACATGCGACTCGGCCGCCAAGTGCATCACGGCATCCGGAGCTACCGAATCAACTACGTCGCGAACTTGGACGGGATCGGCAATGTCAGCGTGTACGAATTGGTAGTGGCTGATATTTTCGATGTCAGCCAACGACTGTGGATTGCCCGCGTAAGTCAGCTTGTCCAGATTGACCACTTCGTGATCGGTTTCGGCCAGCAGGTGACGAATAAGATTGCTGCCAATGAAACCGCTCCCACCAGTGACAAGGATTTTCATCAAGTTGTTTCCCACAGATGGCTTTGAATGACGGTAGATACTTTTACATCCACCGATCAGCGGATCAACGCGACTTCGATCTCCAAACCGGGGCCAAACCCCAGCATCAACCAGGGCTTGGGTCGAGCCTCGGCGAGATTTGATTCTGCAAAACGTTTCAATATGTACAACATTGTTGCAGAGGACATGTTGCCGTGCTGCGCCAAAACGGCGCGCGAAACGGCTAGTTCATCGTTCGACAAACCAATCGCGTTCTCAACTGCTGTCAAAATTCGTGATCCGCCGGGATGCACGGCCCAGCCGCCAATCGAGTTTAACGACTCACCGTTTGCGGCCAGCCAATTTTCCAAAAAGCCTTTTAGTTCTGATTCGATTAGTCCCGGCACGTTTGCAGACAACGTCATCTCGTAACCATGGTTGCCGATTTTCCAAGTCATCATTTCGCGGCTATTGGGAACCAGCAGCGACCCAGTTGCCACGATTTGACCGATGGTCGTTTTGCTTTGGGCCGTTTCGGATACTGCGGCATCGCCATCAGAGCTTGCCAAAACCAGTGACGCGCTTCCGTCGGCGAACAGTGCACCGGAGACGATACGATCGGCGTTGTATCCGTACTGATAATGAAGGCTACAGAGTTCGACGCTGCACAGCAGAATTCTTGCATTGGGCTGGGCTGCCAAAAGTCCGCGAGCCACCCTCATTGCGTTGATCGCACCATGGCACCCCATGAACCCTACTTGGACTCGTTCGGTCGTGGGGGCCAAACCAAGCCGATCGATCAGTCCAATGTCGATTCCCGGTGCGCTGAAACCAGTGCAAGTGACGGTTATCAGATGTGTGATTTCGCTGGCATCGATAGACGAATTTGCGAGTGCGGCTTGGGCCGATGCAACGGCCAGTTTCGACGCTTCCTGTGCGTAGCGTTCGCTGCGGCAAGCGGTTGATGGTCCGCGGTCCTCTGGTGATGACGCTGGCGGATAGAAACTTTGTAGTTGATGATCGTCCAGCAAAACACTGCCGCGACTTTCGATGCCGCTGCGGCGATACAGTGCGCCAATCTTTTTGGCTTGTCCGGGCAACGTGCTGGACATTTCTTGCGCGACACGAGTCGCCGTTTCGCGATCGATTTGATGCGCTGGCGATGCCGTTCCAATTCCAATGATAACGGCGGACATTCAGTACCTTGATTTGACTTGTAGCGTCGCCGTTCAGATTGTAAAGCAAGCGTTTACCATGCGCGATACCGCTGTTATCCCAGGTTTCTGTCTCCAGGCAAGCGGATGAGGCCAGAATGGTCGTCAATGGTGGCGATGTATCCACTGCAAGTCTCCCTGCACCGCAACTCCATGTCGGCCTCCCAGCACAAAAACCTTTAGCGGAGCGCCGACTTTAACAGGCCTTGTCAAAAGCGAGTGCGCAGATGGCTAAAGGCGGCTGAAGCCTGGACTCCAGCGGGGGAATCCGCGTAAACAGCGGATATACGCTTCGATACAGCGCTGGAAATTCCAGTTGAGTTGGGCGACACGCTGGTTGTGGCAATTCGATTACAATGGGACTCCCCAAGCCCTGCCAAAATCAAGCCCCGCCAAACACCTACGAGACCAACCACGTGAAACGTTATTGCGTTGCAACACTGGTAATCCTCTTCGTTCTTTTGCTGCTGCCTTCGTCACAGATGATGGCGGCTGACGAGATTCGGTTCGATCGCGACATTCGCCCCATCCTGTCGGACAAGTGTTTCTTTTGCCACGGACCCGATGCCGAAAATCGGCAAGCAGACTTGCGGCTGGACTTGGAATCGGAAGCCAAAGCGGACGCGATTGTTGCGGGCGATCCGCAAGCAAGCGAGCTGATCGCCCGGATACTTTCCAAAGATACCGATTCCGTGATGCCTCCGCCCGATTCACACAAAGAACTCGATGCGGGCGAAATTGAATTGTTGACCAGTTGGGTCAAGCAAGGCGCAAAGTGGAATCAACACTGGGCGTATCTGCCTCCCACTCGGCCTGCGTTGCCAAAGGTACCTGGTGGCGATTGGGCGAGAAACCCGATCGATGAATTTGTGTTGGCAAAAATTTATGGGGCTGACCAGGAACCCAAGGCTCGTGCGACACGCGAAAAATTGCTTCGCCGAGTCACGTTCGATCTAACGGGATTGCCACCAACGATTGCGCAGTTGGACGAATTCTTGAACGACTCGTCCGCCGACGCTTATGAAAAGGCCGTTGATCGACTGCTGCAATCGAATCACTACGGCGAGCGGATGGCGTTGATGTGGATGGACGCTTCGCGTTATGGCGACACCAGCGTCTATCACGCCGATGGCCCTCGTGAAATGTGGGCGTGGCGTGACGCGATCGTCAGAGCCTACAACGACAACATGGCTTTTGATCAGTTTTCGATCCTACAACTCGCCGGCGATCTGGTTCCCGATTTACCAGACGAACAAAAAATACTGGCTGGGTTTAATCGAAACAACGGAACGACCGACGAAGGAGGCGCGTTTGCAGAAGAGTATCGCGTCGAATACGCAATCGATCGAGTCAAGACAACGGCCACGGTTTGGATGGGGCTGACCATGGAATGCGCCCAATGCCACGACCACAAGTACGACCCGATTTCACAAGAAGAATACTATCGGTTCTTTGCGTTTTTTAATGTCAGCAGTGATGGAGGAATGCAATCACGCAAAGGCAACGCGAATCCGATGATCCAAGTTCCCGATCCAAACAACGTGATCGCTTTGCCCAAGGTCGCCAAGGAACTTGCAACGGCCAAGGCGAAACTGTCCGAGCATGAAACCGCCAACGAGCCCAAGTTTAAAGAATGGATAACAGCAGCAGAGCAGGATGTGGACGATGCAGACGCAGCTCCCGCGGACATGCTGGCGCACTTTGCGTTAGAAGAAGGCAAGGGAAAATCGATTTCCGATTCGGTCGACGCAAAACGGAAAGGGAAACTGGAGGGCGGAAAAGCGGTTTGGGCAAAATCTGATCGCGGTCAAACATTGAAGTTTGATGGAAAGGTTTTTGTTGACGTAGGAGATGTTGCCGATTTCGAGAGAACGGATTCGTTTTCTTATGGCGGTTGGGTCAAACCCGCCAAAGGAAATCACGGAGCGTTGATCGCCAAGATGGACGACCACGGCGGACACCGAGGTTTTGATTTGCTGTGTGGTAGCCGGGGGATCGAAGTCCACATCATCAACAGGTGGCCGACCAACGCGATCAAAGTCAAATCAAAGAAAACTCTCAAAGCCGACCAGTGGCAACATGTCTATGCGACTTACGATGGTTCGTCCAAAGCGGCCGGGATCAAGATTTACATTGACGGCGAAGAAGTCCCGTGGAATATCGAACAAGATCGACTTTCCGACACAATCAAAACGACAAAGACGCTTTTGATTGGCAGTCGACACCCCGGTTCGCGATTCAAAGGCGAAATCGACGAAGCATCATTTTTTAAACGAGAGCTGAGTGCAGCCGAAGTGAAACAGCTTGCCGGTTCGTCGCCGATTCGCGCGATTTTGGAAGTTGCCGCCGACAAACGAACTGACGAACAAGTTAGTGTGCTGCGGGATCACTATTTTGCGACCGAAGACAAAGATCACTCGGCGCTAAAAAAGAACGTTGACGCTCTGGTTGCCAAAGAGACGCAGTTAAAAAAGCCGATGACATCTGTGATGATCATGGGCGACATGGCAAAGCCTCGTGAAACCTTTGTGCTTAACCGTGGCGCCTACGATTCACCGTCGCAAACCAAGGTCACCGCTGGCAGCCCAAGTGTGCTGCCGCCGATGGGAGCCGATTTGCCCGCGAATCGACTCGGTTTGGCGAAATGGTTGTTTCAAGACGACCATCCTCTGACTGCTCGCGTGGTCGTGAATCGTTACTGGCAACTGTTTTTTGGAACGGGGCTTGTTGCGACCCCTGAAGACTTTGGTGCACAAGGCGATTTTCCATCGCACCCCAAATTGCTGGATTGGCTGGCGGTCGACTTTCGCGAACATGGCTGGAACATCAAACGGCTGGTGAAACAAATTGTGACTTCATCGACCTACTGCCAAACTTCTCAATCGACTTCGCGGCAGTTCAAATCGGATCCCCAAAATCGTTTGATTGCTCGCGGCCCAAGATTTCGGCTGCAAGGCGAATTCATTCGCGACAACGCGTTGATGTTAAGCGGATTGTTGGTCGACCAATTCGGTGGGCCAGGCGTAAAACCGTATCAACCGCCGGGGCTTTGGAAAGAAGTTGGTTTGGGCGGGAACCCCAAGTTTGTCCAAGATCATGGCGACAAACTTTATCGTCGCAGCCTTTACACCTACTGGAAACGATCGGCTCCGCCGCCATCGATGCAGATATTCGACGCTCCAACACGCGAAAAGTGTACGGTGCAACGCGCCAGAACCAATACACCGCTGCAAGCATTGGTGACACTCAACGACACTCAGTTTGTGGAAGCGGCGCGAAATTTTGCGCAACAAATTTTGGCGTTTGACCAAAAAGCAAATTGCGATCGCATTAAAACCGCATTTCGACAAGCAACCGCGCGGTTGCCCGACGCCGACGAATCGCAGGTTCTTAGCGCTGTGCTTGACGAAGCGAAAGAGCGTTACACGAACGATTTGGAATCGGCCAAAAAGCTGTTGGCGGTTGGAGAATCCAAACGCGACGAATCGCTGGACGTCGCTGAGCATGCGGCTTGGACGATTGTCGCAACGGCGATTTTGAACCTGGACGAAACCTTGACCCGAGAATAGACGCCATGGATCCTGACATTCAGTACGAACGCAATATGACGCGTCGTCAATTGCTGACGCGCGGACGCGGTTGCTTGGGCGCCGCAGCTTTGGCAACGCTTTTGGGTAAAGACGCGATCGCAGCGAGCGGTGCGCAACGATCAAGCTCCAATCCTGGTTTGCCTGGGCTACCGCATTTTGCACCTACCGCAAAACGCGTGATCTATTTGTTTATGGCCGGCGGGCCCAGTCACATCGACATGTTCGACTACAAACCCCAGTTGCGAAAGATTCACGGAACGGAGCTTCCTGACACCATTCGTAATGGGCAACGACTGACGGGTATGTCCAGCGGTCAAAAAACGTTTCCTTGCGTTGCACCGATGTTCGAATTCAAACGTTATGGCGAACGCGGCACTTGGGTGAACGGTGACCTGCTGCCGTTTACCAGCAAGATTGTCGACGACCTGACGATCGTTCGCACAATGAACACCGAAGCGGTCAACCATGATCCCGCGATGACGTTTATCAACACCGGAACTCAGCAACTTGGCCGCCCCAGCATGGGATCTTGGTTAAGCTACGGACTTGGTAGCCCCAACGAAGATCTGCCTGCGTACGTGACAATGATTTCGGTGGGCGCGAAACCGGGGCAAGCGTTGTTTTCGCGTTTGTGGGGCAGCGGTTACCTACCATCACAACATCAGGGAGTGCAATTCCGCAGCGGTGGCGATCCGGTTTTGTATTTGTCCAACCCAAGTGGCGTCGATTCGAATGTTCGACGCACGACGCTTGATGCAATCGCAAAGCTGAACGCAAAACGCTTTGACGAAGTAGGCGATCCTGAAATTCAAACACGAATTTCACAGTACGAAATGGCCTATCGCATGCAGACTTCCGTCCCCGATTTGATGGACACCGCATCGGAGTCGCAATCGACCTACGACCTGTATGGACCTGAATCCAAGAAACCCGGAACCTTTGCAGCCAATTGTATTCTTGCCCGTCGTTTGGCTGAACGCGGTGTTCCGTTCGTGCAACTGTTTCATCGCGGTTGGGACCAACACGGCAACTTGCCCAGGGAACTGAGGAAGAATTGTGGTAGCGTTGATCAGCCTGCAGCGGCTTTGGTCCAAGATTTAAAGCGACGCGGGATGCTGGAAGACACCGTTGTGATTTTTGGCGGAGAGTTTGGCCGAACGATTTACAGCCAAGGCAAACTGACCAAGGACAATCATGGTCGCGACCATCACGGACGTTGCTTCAGCACTTGGGTCGCGGGCGGTGGTTTCAAGCAAGGGTTCGATTACGGGGAAACAGACGACTATAGCTACAACATTGTCCGAGACCCGGTTCATATCAACGATTTCAACGCCACCGTGCTGCATACGCTGGGAATCGATCACAATCGATTCACCGTCAAACACCAGGGGCTCGATTCGAAACTAACCGGTGTCGAAGGCGCAAGGGTTGTGAGCGAAATTCTTGGTTAGTGGTTCGTCTAAACTCGTCGCGGGTTTCGGCCTGTGTCGTGAGTCGCCGAAAGTCTTGACGACTTCCGCTGCGTCTGAACGCAAATCACGGGTGGTTTCGATTGCTTGACGGTTGTAATCCGTACCGCGCCTTCGCGGCGACTGATGCTCACGTATTTGTTTTTCTTTCCTAACTCGCAAGGAATCTTTTCCTCGCTTTTTCTGGTGCCATATTTTGGCTTCAGGCGGGTTGCGACTGGTGTATTTCAATCGGGCGCTCGTCTAAGATGCGTTGTTGTTTCGCAGTTGTATTTTACGTTGTGTAGAAAAACGCGTTTTCGCCCGCCTTTGCTTTGCCATTGCTTGCTTTGCTTAGAAGATTCTCAATTCATCGACTGGCTTTCCTCCTGGTATTCGTCTGCATCGTGCCGGGATGCAAAGAATCCGCCAAGCCATCTCCAAACGCCTCGGCCAACAACAAGGGCAATTTGGCCGAGACTCCTCAAGTTGCCATGCGGCGAGCGATGGAGGCGCGGGATTGGAAGCTCGCAAATCAATACGCTCAATCAGCCCTCATTACTGATCCTGACGACCCCGACCTGCTTACGGATGCTGCGAAAATCGCCGCGCTAAACGGTCGGAAACGTGACGCGGCTGCGTTGATCGTCCAAGCCGCTAAAAAAGCCAACTTCCAACCAACTTCTCGCGTTGATCATGCCGTCCAAGCGTTGATGGACGTTGGCGAATTGTACAACGCGATTGAATTGCTGAAAGAATCGCTGGATGTAAACAAGACCAACGTCGCACATCGCAAAACGTTGGTCGGGTTCCTTGGCGAAGCGGAACGTACGGAGCAAATTCCGCCACATTTGAAGGAATTGATTTTGCAGCGTGGGTTTGATGTCCCACTTTTGTTGGCGGTCACGGAAAATTCTTCACGGCGATTCGCCGAAACGACGACCGCCATCGTGATGGATCGCAACCCAGATGACCATCGCGTGCGTCTGGCGATCGCGCAAGGCCAATTCGATTCGCAGGAAGCCGCCGAATGTGAAAAAACGCTGCGAGAAATCTTGCAGCATCACCCCACGTTTGCCCCCGCACACGCGCTGTTGGGTCGATCTTTGATGCAACAAAATTCCTTGGATGCAATCCCAGCTTGGGTCGAACAAGCACCGACAGATAGCGTGAAATACCCCAACTATTGGCTAACGGTTGGAGATTGGGCAACCGCCGACGACCAATACCAGCAAGCTGCCAGATGCTACTGGGAAGCCAGCAAGCGAGACCCCAACAACAGCTACACTTGGACTCGGTTGTCGCAAGCTCTACGCAACGTACCATCTCCCGATGGCGATCGTTCTGGTGATTCGGTAACTGAAGAACAACTGCGAGCGATCGAGGAACGAATTGAGCGATTGCTGAGGCTACGCGAACAGCACGATCATTTTTCTTGGGAAGGAAAAGATAGTCAGAGAATCGCAGCGGAGATCGGCGAAGTTCTTTTTGCCTTGGGGCGGACTTGGGAAGCGGAGGCGTGGACTGCAATCGCAACCACGATGACGAAAGACCCCACGCCAAAATTGGGCCCGTTGCGAAAATCAATTTTGGACCAATTGGCCAAGGACACCAGTTGGATCTCGTCCGGCAACCAACCAGCATTGCAAGTCGATTTGTCGCACTGGGCCCAGCCGAGCGTTGCGGCGAGCACTACAGCGAACAGCGATGGGCAACAGCAGTCATCTGCATCACAGCTTGCCGTCATTCCGATTAAAAAATCGCACGATCACATCCAACTGCGCGACGAAAGCGAACGCTGGCAGCTAACGGGGATCGGAGCAAAGAGCATTCCTGATAACTCCAAACTACCGCCATTGATTCGCACGCTGGGAATTGGTGGTGGCACGATTGACTACGATTTGGATGGCTGGGCGGACGTGCTGGTGATGGGTGCCGGTGGAAAAATGCAAAACCTGGATTCGGCCCCAAACGAACTGATGCGCAACATGGGACAGCAGTTTTCCAAAGTGACGGTTGCTGCCGGCGTGGTTGATCGCGGCTTCGGCCAAGGCGTTGCGGTGGGTGATTTCAATGAAGACGGATTTCCCGATTTGTTCTTTGCCAACTTGGGCGCGAACCGCTTGATGCGAAACAACGGCGATGGCAGCTTCAGTGACTGCAGCGATCTGCTGAATGATCGCGATTGGCAACAGTGGAGCACCAGTGGCGCGTTCTTTGATCTCAATCGCGACGGCGTTTGCGATCTATTGACAACCAATTACTGTCAAACAGCGAAGGATATGGACCGGGCGTGTCCGGATGCCAACGGAAAACCAGGACCATGTCATCCACTGAAATACCCGGCCCATGGCGATCAATTTTTCATTGGGGGTGGTGATGGCCATCTGAATGACGTTTCACAACATTTGATCGCGGATGTCTTGCCTGGACGTGGGCTGGGGATCGTCGCGGGCGCTTTGGCAGCGAGTTCCAATACGGAAATGGGAGTATTTGTCGCCAATGACATGTCGCCAAACGCGTACTTCCAATTTGGTGAGGGCGACGATCAACCGCTCAGCGAAAACGCGACCATTCGTGGTCTTGCGGTAGACGGTCGAACGCTTGCCCAAGCATCGATGGGGATTGCAAGCAGTGATTTTGACGGTGATGGTGACCTGGACTTTTATGTGACCGGTTTTGCACTGGAGTACAACATTCTTTACGACCAAGTTTCGCCGGGAATTTGGCGAGACATCACCAGCAAGGTTGGCTTGGTGCGCCCAACGCTGCCTTTGGTTGGTTTTGGGACCGAAGCGATCGATTTTGACAGCGATGGGATCGACGAACTCATTGTCACCAACGGGCACATCGGCGATTTCAAGAATAGCGTTTATGAGCAACCGCTGCAGGTTTTCCGCCGCGGGGGTACGGGGCGATTTGAATCGGTAGAAGATGACCAGTGGGGAGACTACTTTCGCAACGTTCACGTTGGCCGCGCCTTGTGGACGATCGATGTCAATCGCGATGGACTGTCCGATTCGATCATCACACATGCCTACGAACAGGCGCGGCTGTTGGTCAATCGCACGCAAACGAAACACAACCGAATCGCATTTCGACTGGTTGGAACCAAAGACAGTCGTGACGCCAAAGGAGCCATCGTTCGATTCAAATGCAACGGTCAACCAAGAACGTTGTGGGCTCTCGCGTCGGGTGGCTACCTATGTGCTAACGAACCCGTTCTAAGAGCCGGAATCGCACAAGCTCAGGAAATTACCGATACCACGGTCACCTGGGCGAACGGAGAAACCCAGCAAGTTGGCACACTGTCTGCGGGTCAAGAGCACTTGATCATTCAAGGGGATCCACGCTCGTTTGTCTCCGAGCGATTTGCTGAATTTGCCGTA
>CAZZDZ010000208.1:0-11154 GCA_964652675.1 uncultured Pirellulaceae bacterium | reverse complement strand
CCCGGTTTGTAAGAATCGGTTACGACTCTGTTTTTTGAAGCCTATGGTGACAATGCAATCTAAACGAAGAAAAGTTGCGCTGCTGATCGAAGCTTCCAATTCATATGCGCGCGGCCTATTGTCCGGCATCATTGCTTTTGAACAGCGATACTCAGCCTGGTCGATCTATTTGCCAGAGCATCAGCGGCGAGGCATCATTCCGCTTGAAAGGTTTGAGGATTGGGAAGTCGATGGAATTCTGGCTCGCATTGAAACAGATAAGATTGCCGATCTGGTTCGTTCGCTCGATGTTCCAACGGTCGATCTCAGTGCAGCTCGGTTGATCAAAGATATTCCGTGGGTTGAGACAGACAATCAGGCGATTGCAGAATTAGCGGCTAACCACTTGCTTGAACGAGGATTTACCAACTTTGGTTTTTTGGGTGAAGCCGGGTTTAATTGGTCGAAATGGAGATGCCTGGAGTTCGAAAAGGTCTTGAAGGAAAAGGGCATTTCATGTCAGGTCTTTGAATCATTGTCGACGACTGCCCCTGGTTATTCATGGTCAACGGAAGTCGATCGGTTGGCCGCTTGGGTTTGCTCGCTTCCCAAGCCAATAGGTGTTTTTGCTGGCTATGATATCGCGGCACAACGGCTTTTGGATGTCTGTCGCGACGTTGACATTGCCGTACCAGAACAGGTGGCTGTGATCGGAGTGGATAACGACGCTTTGATTTGCGAAATCTGCAGTCCTCCGTTGACCAGCATCGAGCTCAACACATATGACACCGGTTTTCGGGCGGCTCAAATGTTGGAAAAAATGATGACCGGAGAAGAGGTATCTTCTGACGGTGCATTTTTCGGCCCGATCACCGTTCGTGAACGACTGTCGACCGACACTGTGGCTGTCGATGATGCGAATGTCGCTCAAGCGTTAAAGTACATTCGAGAAAATGCTACGTTCAACATTTCCGTCAACGACGTTTTGAAACAGGTGGACATTTCGCGTCGTAAATTGGAAGCTCGATTCAAGAAAATCCTTGGTCGAACGCCGCACGAAGAAATTCAGCATCGACGGCTGCTGCGAGTCAAACAGCTGTTGCGTGATACCGAGCTTTCAGTCGCCGAAATAGCGGGTTTGACAGGGTATACTCACCCGGAATATCTTTCAGTCGCTTTCCTCCGTGAAATTGGAATGCCAATACGCGAGTTTCGACTTCGCGAGCAGAAAACCAAATAGCTGGCCTGACTTTGGCCGGCGATTGCTTGCATCGTGTCGGTAAAATATCTCAGCAAGCGTGCGCGGATTCTCATTGCGGGAAAGGAGTCGGAGCTGGACAATGGGCAGTAAAGCTAAAGTTCCAAGCGTCTCTTTTGTTCATCTGGAGTAGTACCGATGTCATCCACAGCACTGCCAAAATCAACTTCTTGCTTCAAAGGCGCGATGATCGGGCTGGGTTTTGGCGCGGAGTTCATTCCGATCTACAAGGAATATCCTGGCGCTGAAATTATTGCTCTCTGTCGCCGCAATGAGATCGAGCTAAACAAATCCGCTGACGAATTTGGGATCGCGAAGCGCTACACAAGCTACGACGATGTACTTGCCGATCCTGAGATCGATTTCGTTCACATCAATAGCCCAATTCCCGACCACGCGTGGATGTCGCTCAAGGCACTCGAAGCTGGCAAGCACGTGATGTGTACGGTCCCGATGGCAACGACGATTGATGAATGCCGTCAAATCGTGGAAAAAGTCAGAGAGACCGGCCTGAAATACATGATGGCCGAAACTGTCGTTTACAGCCGCGAGTACCTGTTCATCAAAGAAATGTACGACAAAGGTGAACTTGGAAAAGTTCAGCACCTTGCCGCATCGCACCCGCAAGACATGGACGGCTGGCCAAGCTACTGGGAAGAAATGATCCCGATGCATTATGCGACGCATGTCGTCAGCCCGTGCTTGGGTCTGGTGGAAGGGCTGGCCGAGTACGTTTCCTGTTTCGGATCGGGAACCGTGCGAGAGGACATCGCCAAAAAATCTGGCAACCAGTTCGCACTGCAGTCGGCTCACGTAAAAATCCAGGACACGGATTTGACGGCCCATCTGTCACGCTGCCTCTACGATGTTGCCCGGCAGTACCGCGAAAGTTTCGATGTCTACGGCACAAAGAAAAGCTTCGAATGGACGCTGGTCGAAAACGAGCCTCACGTGATTCACACGGCGAAAAAACCTGAGCCTGAGATTCCGGAAAAGATCGAAGTCCCAGACTTTGCTCACCTGTTACCAGAGGAAATCCGTCGCTTTACGTTGCCTCAGGAGATCCACGATGCAGACCACCTTTCATTTGTGCAAGGTGGTGGGCATGGAGGCTCGCATCCGCACATGGTGCATGAGTTCATCTCTGCACTGAAAGAGGATCGCGATCCAATGCCCAATGCAGTCACTTCCGCGAACTGGACTTGCGTTGGAATTTGTGCTCACGAGTCCTCGTTAAAAGGTGGTGAGATTGTCCGGTTGCCGGAATTCACACTGGCAAACGATGGCTGCAAATCGAGCGGAAGCGAAGCGGCCTCTGCCTCGCCGGGAGGCTAAAGCGAGTTAAGTTGAAATCGCCTGCAGATTGAGGTGGCGATACTATTAGTTCCAATTTTTTTGATTCTCAAACGGCGTCCCAAACATGAATCTTTTCCTTCGATTAATTGTTGGCTTGGTCATTGCCATTTCGTTTGACTCATCAGCTTTCGCTCAAGAGATCAATTGTTTGTTTCTTGGAGACAATGCTGGACATCAACCGGTCAAGCGATTTGCCGAACTTCAGCCGGTGTTGCTTGAGCGCGGAATCAAGCTGACATATACCGACAACATTGCCGATCTCAATGACGAAAATCTGGCAAAGTATGACGCGCTGGTTTTGTATGCAAACATTGACCAGCTGGCTGATGAACCGGCCGAGGCGTTGTTTCAGTATGTTGACGAGGGCGGTGGATTCGTGCCGCTCCATTGCGCTTCGTTTTGTTTCCGCAATCAACGGAAGCTGGTTGACTTAATCGGTGCTCAATTCAAGAGCCATGGGACTGGCGTATTCCAAGCCGAAGTCGCCAAAACCGACCACCCAATCACACGTGGGTACGGCGGTTTTAAAAGCTGGGACGAGACTTACGTGCACCATTTGCACAACGACAAGAACCGAGTCGTTCTGGAGTATCGTTTTGGTGGTGAACGCCGCGAGCCATGGACTTGGGTTCGAACTCAGGGAAAAGGCCGAGTATTTTATACCGCATGGGGGCATGATTCTCGAACTTGGACCAATCGCGGATTTCAAAACTTGGTCGAGCGAGGGATTCGCTGGGTCGTGAAAAAAGATCCGGAATCTGCGGGCGTATTCCTCAGCGAAAAACCGTTTCCCGTCCCTGCAATGAAGTCCATGTCGACGGACCTCAAGCCATTTGAATACGTGGATGTCGGCCCAAAGATTCCGAACTACACACCAAGTCGACAATGGGGAACACAGGGCGATCCTAAAACGCTGATGCAGAAACCGCTGTCGCCTGAAGAATCAATGAAACACTTCGTAACTCCCGAAGGCATGACGGTCCAGCGGTATGCAGACGAAAGTGATTTCAAGTCCAAGCCAATTTCAATGAACTGGGATGAGCGAGGGCGGCTATGGATTTGTGAGACGCTGGACTATCCGAATGAGCTTGGAAAGGACCGCGATCGCATTCGGATTTGTGAGGACACCGACGGCGACCATATTGCCGACAAGTTCACAGTCTTTGCAGAAGGGCTGAGCATTCCGACTGCCATTGTGATCGTTCGCGGCGGTGCTGTGGTTCAGAACGCGACCGAGACGCTGTACTTGAAAGACACCGATGGCGACGATGTTGCTGACCAACGGACGACATTGATTACCGGATGGGCCGCGGGAGATACTCATGGTGGAGTCAGCAATTTTCGCTACGGGCTGGATAACTGGATCTGGGGTATGCAGGGCTATAACGACAGCGCACCCGAATTCGACGGCAAGCAGACGCAGCGATTTCGACAGGGCTTCTTTCGATTCAAGCTCTCCCAAGCGGATCCGCCGACTGTCACGGATCTAGAGTTTGTTCGCTCCAGCAACAACAACACTTGGGGACTTGGGATCAGTGAAGAGGGACTAATTTTTGGTTCAACAGCCAACGGTAACCCAAGTATGTTCGTTCCTATCCCGAATCGTTACTTCGAGAGCGTACGTGGTTGGTCGCCATCGACGCTGGGCGGAATTGCGGACTCAGCGCGATTTGAGGCGATCACGGAAAACGTACGTCAGGTGGATTATCATGGCAAGTATACAGCCGGTGCTGGTCACGCGTTGTACACCGCCCGCACTTTCCCTGAGCAATGGTGGAACCGAACGGCGTTCGTGTGTGAACCGACGGGTCATCTTGTTGGAACGTTCGTTCTTAGTCGCGATAGAGCGAACTACAAATCAACCAGTCCACTGAACCTGCTGGCCAGCAATGACGAATGGAGCTCTCCGGTGATGGCCGAAGTTGGTCCCGATGGCGCGGTTTGGGTCATCGACTGGTACAACTACATCGTGCAGCACAACCCAACGCCCAACGGGTTCAAGACGGGCAAGGGGGCCGCTTACGAAAGTGATTTGCGCGACAAAAAGCATGGGCGTATTTATCGGGTCGTTCCGACTGAAGATGGGGCTGCCAAGCTTCACGAATTCGCAAGCCTTGCCAACGCGTCAAACGAACAGCTCGTCAAACAGCTGAAGCATCCGTCTTTCATGTGGCGACTACAGGCACAGCGTTTGCTCGTTGAGCGCCGCGCAGACGACGTGCTGCAGGAACTATTGGCGTTGGTGGCTGATGAATCGGTTGATGAAATTGGGCTCAACACGGCGGCGATCCATGCGTTGCGGACAATGGACGGTTTGGGCTACGTCAAGCTTGGTTCGCAAGATAGCACAACAGAGTCAGTAACCCGCGGACTTCAAACGGCACTGGCACATTCATCCGCTGGAGTGCGGCGAAATGCGATCGCCGTTTTGCCACATGACGAAGCGGGGCTGGCATTGCTGCTGCGACATCGTGAGCTGTTCCGCGACAGCGATGCTCAAGTGAAGTTGCAGGCGATATTGACGCTGGCCGACATGCCGACTTCGATGGTGGCTGGCAAACTGGTTGCCGAACTTTCTGCCACCGCGACTGACAGTGTTTTGGTCGACGCGATGACATCGGCAGCCGCCAATCATGCCGTTTCTTTTTTGCAGCAGGTTACTTCGCAAACGGACAAGCCCTCCGACGCGATACTACAAATCACTCGGCAAGTCACCGAACATCTAGCTCGAGCCAATCCGGACGCGGACAGCCTGCAGCGAATCGTCTCGAATCTGGCCGGTGCAAATCCAGCACTGTCGACGCCGATTCTCGACGGATTGACTAACGGATTACCCGCTGACTATCGGACGAAATCGAATGAATCCCTCGATGCCGCGTTTGTCAAAACGTTTGAGCTTGGCGACAGCACACTGAAAGGAAAACTGCTGAGGCTCGCATCGCGAACGGGCACAACAGCTCTGGATAATTACGCAGATGAAATTGTTGAATCTCTGACCACGGTCGTCGAAGACCCGGATGCAAGTGCAGATCAGCGTGGTTCGGCAGCCAGAGACCTTGTCGGATTCCGCTCCAACGACAAGCAAGCCGTCGCGACCATTATCGAGCAACTGACTCCACAGACGCCACCGGACGTCGTCGAACAATTGCTTGAGGCAGTGCCACTAAGCGATTGCGAGGATGGGGCTGAAGTGATTCTAAATGCTCTTCCCACAATGACGCCAAAGACGAAATCGACGGCGCTCAATGTTTTGCTGGGCAAGCCAGTTTGGGCCAAGTCTTTACTCTCCACAGCCGAGGCCAAAGAGTTTGATTTGAACGAGCTGTCACTGGAGCAAAAACAGTCGCTGCGATCGTATCCTGATCGATCCCTGCGGGCTCAAGCGGAGAAACTGTTGGCATCGAGTGGCGGATTGCCCGATGCGGATCGTGACAAAGTTTTAAAGTCTTTGTTGCACGTGACAGAACTAACAGGAAACGTCGATGCAGGCCGCGAAGTTTTTAAGAAGAACTGCGCTGCTTGTCATCAACATGGCGATATGGGAAAGAACATAGGCCCGACCTTGACCGGCATGGTCGTTCATCCGAAGGACGAATTGTTGACGCACATCATTGATCCATCTCGTAGCGTCGAAGGTAATTTTCGGCAGTACAAAGTATTGACGATCGACGGACAGTTCATCAACGGAATGTTGGCTGGAGAGACACGTACTTCGATCACGATGATTGATTCCGAAGCAAAAGAAATCAGCGTCGCTCGTGAAGACATTGAAGAGCTGATCGCCTCGAACAAATCAGCGATGCCAGAAGGCTTTGAAAAGCAGATCAACGAAGAACAAATGTCCGACCTGCTGGAGTTCCTGACTTCGGGAGGCCGTTTCATCCCGTTGCCGTTGGATAAAATTGCCACGGCCATCAGCACCAAGGGGTTGTTTCACGATGGAGACAATGGCCCTGACCGAATGGTCTTCCCTGACTGGGCACCGAAGCTGTTCAAGGGCATTCCCTTCGCGCTGACGGATCCACAAGGCAAGTCAAAGCCAAACATTATTCTGTTGCACGGGCCAAATGGGTCACTGCCTCCGAAAATGCCAAAGTCGGTTTCAATGCCATGTGGTACACCGGGAGCAGCCATTCATCTACTGAGCGGAGTCGGCGGTTGGAGCCACCCGTTCAATAGTGACAAGACGGTGTCAATGATCGTCCGTCTTACCTACGAGGATGGAAAATCGGAAGACCACGAACTGTTAAATGCCGTTCACTTCGCCGATTACATTCGCCGGGTCGATGTCCCAAAGAGTGAGTTTGCATTCTCGTTGGGCCAGCAGCAGATTCGCCATTTGAGCGTCAAGCCAAAACGCTCGGACAAAATTCAGACGATCGAGTTCGTCAAAGGTGCGGACAACAGTGCTCCAATCGTAATGGCGGTCACAATCGAAAAAGTTGGCGGAGAAAAGCCCGCTGCGCCCGCGGCAGAAGGTGATTCTACCTCGACCGAACCGCGTACCAACCAACCGCCGCAGCGTCGACGTGGTCGCGGTTTTGGCGGCCCAATTGAACTCGCGCCGGGCGACGTCGCAGTGTACGGCGCACCACCCGAAGGATTCAAAACCAAGCGTGATGATGTCCTTCACGGCAAGTTGGAAATGATCGAGTACGAATCAAAGACCGTTGGCACGACGCGGAAGATGAATGTCTACACACCGCCGGGATATTCGTCGGACGAAAAGTATCCTGTTCTCTACCTGTTGCATGGAATCGGCGGAGATGAATCCGAATGGGAACGCTTTGCCACGCCGAATGTACTGTTTGACAATCTCATTGCGGACAAGAAAGCAGTCCCGATGATCGTCGTGATGCCCAACGGTCGAGCACAAAAGAATGATCGAGCTGAGGGCAATGTCTTCGAGTCCGCGCCAGCGTTCGCGGTCTTTGAACAGGATTTGCTCAATGAGGTGATTCCCGCGATCGAAGCGAAATACTCGGTCGACACGAGTCGTGAGAAACGTGCCATCGCAGGTCTCTCGATGGGTGGTGGCCAATCGTTCAACTTTGGACTCGGCAACCTCGACACCTTCGCCTGGATCGGGCCATTTTCTGCCGCACCAAACACAAAGCCAGTTGAAGAATTGATTCCCGATGTGGCTGCGACCAAAGCAAAACTCAAGCTGCTATGGATCTCTTGCGGCAACAAAGATGGGCTCATCCGTATCAGTCAAAACGTCCATCAGTTCCTGAAGAAAAACGAGATCAATCACGTTTGGCATGTCGACGGACACGGCCATGATCCGCAGCACTGGAGCAGCAGCCTGTACTGGTTCGCGCAGAGTGTATTTCGGGAAAATCAGGCAAATTGAACGAGGACAAAGTGAAGCTGACTCGCAAAATGGTGAGCTTGCCATCGAGGAATTCACCGCAAAACGAGCCAAGTAGTTCTTGAAGTTATCCAACACAAGGGAAGACTATGTTCTTACGCTTATCCGCGATCACCGTCTGCGTGCTATTGCTCGGTTCCCTTTGTTTGGCGCAAGCCGCCGCTCCATTGGATGACTGGAAACCGGCGGTCACAAACCAAAAAGGCAAACAGTATCCTCAGGTCAACTCCGAAGGCCGCGTCAGATTTCGCATCAAGGCTCCTGAAGCAAAGAGTGTTTCGTGCACGTTCCGGGAGAGCAGCGAATTCGTGAAGGACAGCGATGGCAATTGGACGGGGTACACTCGTAAGCTGGACGAAGGATTCCACTACTACGAATTGATCATCGACGGCGCGAAAGTTCCCGACCCCAACAGCAAATACTTTTTCGGTGCTATGCGCTGGGGCAGTGGCGTAGAAGTCCCTGCCAAAGACAAAGATTTTTACGCGGTCAAAAAAGTGGCGCACGGGCAAATGCGTGAAATTCTTTTTTACTCCGAGAGCACCAAAACAGATCGTCGCGCTTTCGTTTACACGCCACCGGGATACGATGCCGATCAGGAAAAGCGTTATCCGGTTCTCTACTTGCAGCATGGATGGGGTGAGAACGAATACGGCTGGAGCGTTCAGGGTCACGCTGGCCTGATCATGGACAACTTGCTTGCCGAAGGTAAGGCCAAGCCATTCATCATCGTGATGACTGATGGAATGACTAACGAGGTGCGTCCCGGCGGAATCCGAAACTTTGACATCAAACACTTTGAAACGGTCCTGATCAAAGAGCTGATTCCGTACGTTGATTCCAATTACCGTACGCTGACCGATCAGCCCAATCGAGCCATGGCTGGTCTTTCCATGGGCGGCATGGAAACCAAAATGATTACGCTCAAGAACCTCGAAACGTTTTCGCACATCGGCCTGTTCAGTGGCGGTTCGATCTCGATGGACGACGTGAACAACACGGAAGGCTTCAAGGAAAAAGTCAAGTTGGTATTCGTCAGCTACGGCAGCAAGGAAGTCGGCGGTGGCAGGCGTCCGCGACGAGGCGGCGATCCCGAGGCGAATGCAAAGGCACTCAAGGAAGCCGGCATCAACAGCCACTACTACGTCTCGCCCGATACGGCTCACGAATGGCAAACCTGGCGCCGCAGCCTAAAGGAGATAGCACCCTTGTTGTTCGTGTCCGAGGACAAGCCGCCAAAGGACAAGCTAAATGGCGTTTCCTCAACGCCCGCCTCATCAGAGGAAATTGGTGGAAAGTGGCATGCACTGTTTGACACTCCAGGCGGAGTGCAGATGTACCATTTCAATTTTGAGAACAAGGGTGACACGCTGACCGCGAAAGCCGTCGTTGAATCTGGCGATCAGAAACGAGATGTGGAGTTTGTGGAATCGGAGCTGGACGGAGACTCATTGCAGTTTGTAGAGCTGCGGAAGTTCGGGGAGCGAGAACTTCGCATCGAATACACTGGCACGCTGGGCGACAAAGGGATTACGCTCCTTCGCAAGATCGGCAACTTCGGCAGTCAGGAGTCGGTCGCGACCCGCAAAATCCCGAAGCGAGAACCTGTTTCGACTGCCCCGGTGGTCGAAGTGAAAATTGATCGCATCATTAATGATGCTTTCCAGAATTCTTTCCGGATCGGCACCGCTGGCGATTTCCCCTCGCGTTACTCAAATGATGAATTGAAGCTTGCTGCGGAGCATTTCAACGCGGTGACCCCTGAAAACTGCATGAAGCCCGAAAGAATTCACCCGGAAGAAGATACCTGGCGATTTGAGCAATCCGATGCGCTGACCCAATGGGCATCCGACAACAAAATGAGTGTGCATGGACATACGCTCGTTTGGCACGCGCAGACTGGTGACTGGTTTTTTCGCGGTGGAGAACGCGAAGTTGTGACTCAGCGAATGAAGAATCACATCGATACGGTGGTCGGCCGTTACAAAGGAAAGATCCAAAGCTGGGATGTCGTCAACGAAGCAATCAACGATGGCGGCAATCAGGAGACGGGCCAGACGGAGAACTTGCGTAATTCCAAATGGATGCAAACGCTCGGGCCAGAGTTTCTGACGTTGGCGTTCAAGTTCGCTCACGAAGCCGACCCCAACGCCATCCTGTATTACAACGACTACAACATCGAAACCGGTCCGAAGCATGACAGTTCGATGGTCTTGCTGAAACGACTTCTCAAAGACGGCGCGCCGGTTCACGCGGTGGGAATTCAGGGTCACTGGCGAACCGGAAGCGTTCCTTACGACGACATCGACAAAGCGATTTCGAATTACGCTTCATTGGGGCTTAAGGTCAGCATCACGGAGCTTGACGTCACGATTCGCGGTGCGTCCGGAGGTCAGTTTGGTCGCGGTTTCGGACGAAGGCGATTCGGATCAAGCAAGCCGCCTTCAGTCGATGACCTTAACGCTCAAGCCGAGGCGTATGCAAAGCTCTTTGCGATTTTCCATAAACACAAAGATGTGATCGAACGAATCACCTTCTGGGGTCTCAACGATCGTCGCACATGGCGATTCGGTCAGCACCCGCTACTCTTCGACGCCAACAACAACCCCAAACCGGCCTACGCTGCCATTGTGAATGAACCGACGGATGACTGACCACGATTTAGTCTCGCGAAGACGAATCAAAAGTTGACGTAAACCTCTTGATGCCCTCATGAGCCTTGGAGCCGAAAGCTGTTCGATGACCACCGCGGATTGTAGCTGATTTCGCTCTCTCAGCCCTAGGTCAGGTGAGCGAATCCATCCGCGCCGGTTGTTTAGACATGGAAGGAACAAACAACGCGCATGTCTGAGCGACTTAGGACGCTAAATATGACGCTGTTGAGGCTAAGCTTGTTCGTAATCATCTAGGGCCGGTTTGCACCTAACGCTGAATTCGGCATCATCGGCCTGCACGCCGATGCAGCGAAGCCTATCTCTCCAATCTGCTTCGGCTTCATCGTTCGAACGTACTTTGGGAATCCCAACCATCGAAAAACACTGGATCGGATCACTCCAATCGCATACGATCCACCTAGCGTATGAAACTTCAGAGGTTTAATTGGATGGAGTCCTATATCTAGATACGGCCCGCCTTGGCCAGATTTCGGTTGGTGCAAGGCAAGCCCTCACAGATGTCATGCGATTTA
>CAZZDZ010000207.1:0-11186 GCA_964652675.1 uncultured Pirellulaceae bacterium | reverse complement strand
CCCGCGAAGTCCTCTACGGAAGCCGAAAAATTGCATTTCAGTTTTGAATCTACAGACTGAACGAAATTGCAACGCAAACGGTTTGCTCTGACGGTTGCGTTCCTTTTCTTTGCGATCCATCCGATCATTCACTTTCGTCCGCTCTATCCGTTCTATGAGGCAGCGCTGATCGCGTTCCATTTTCCAATCGAACGCTGGTACGATATTCCGCATCCAATCAAGCTGCAGCTTTGCTCTGACGAGGTTTCCCTGCAGGAGAATCCTGCCGGCGACGGTCCTCGTCCCGCATGGTTCTCGTTCGCTGCGATCTGCCTTGTCGCGTACTTGACCGTCATTGCAAAAGGTGGCAGTTTATCTCTGGCTATCTTGAAAGTCTTACCACTGGTTGGCGGCCTTGGGGTGATCGTGTTCGTCTTGGCTGCGACTGGGGTTTCGATTGATCTCTGGTCGCAAAACCGATTTCGCCTTTCGATCCTGGGATTGCTCCTACTGACCGCTCTCATCGCATATACACTGGCATTGCTTGCGAGTGGTCCGTAGCGTCAATGCATTTGGCTGCACACGGAGAAAACGGCAGCTACTATGGCAAAGAACCCCATAACGAAGACGACAACCACGATCAAACCGGTCATCGCAATTGCCGCGATGAACGACATTGCTGTCGTTGCAACTGCACCTGCGACAGACCGCTTTTCCTTGGGTGACGATAACGTCATCACAAAGGAACCCGACACGGTCAAGATCACAGCGCCGATGACGAAGTGCAACAACATATCGGGCTGGCCGAAAAACAGGTTATTAGCGACGTAGATGAATCCCATGATTCCAACCACGACCATCAAAATCCCGACCGCTTTCGCCTGAAAAGCGAATTCAGCTCGGTCTTCCTGCGTCGATTCGATCCACTGATCACTGCTTCGCTGCTCACTACTTTGCTGATCACTGCTGATGATTTCGTTATCACCATAATCGCCGAATGTGAGGCGGGGGAGTTCCTTCACGCCCCCAGCATCAGTTGGCTTTAAATTGCATCCGCAGTAGGCGCACACGTTCCATTGCGATTGCACGACTTGGGCGCATTCTGGGCATTCGTTGTTCATTCGTTTTCCCCGTTTTCAGCGGCCACCGCGTTCTCGTCAACTACTTTAGTGCCCATCGAAATCTGACCATCACGTTGAACTTCCGAAAAAATCAAAACAAGTCGGTGGGCGATGATGCCGCATATCAGCAAGGCCGCCACCACGAAAAACTGGTCGTGTCGCGGTATCCGCAACGCTTCGTTTCCTGGTGCGTAGTACACTTCGCCGCCAACTTTTACCAACGCATAATCCGCTAGCGTGATCAGATAGGCAGCGATTGCGACCGCTGTCGAAAGCCAAACGGTTCGGCGCTGCAAACGCAGGGCGCTGACCATGATCACCAAAGGCAGCAAGATGACTTGTATTTTGTGCGGGCCGCCTGCCAACTTGATCAACGCTGCAATCAGTAGCCCATCGCCAATGATCGTGGCATAAGTCAGCCAGATCGGCCAACGGTTTCTCCTTAGCATCAGGTGAACGATCAGGATCATCACCGAGCTCAGCAGAACAATCAGGTTCACTCCATCATGATACTCGGCGGACAGATCTGCATCGCGGGTTGCAAAATAGCTAAACAGATGCTGTGCGTAGAGCATCGCAATTGCGACCGCACGCAGAAGATTGATTCCGGCTTCAGCGACCAGCAATTGGGTTGATCGCGAACGCCTATAAACCGATGCGTTTTTGCCAGACATTAGCGGCCCCTGGAGAACACGAAGCGAGTTGCCGCATCAATATAACAACATCACAAGTTGCAAGGTTTGCTCGCGTGATGTTTATCGGGCTGAGTTTAACGGGGTTCAACCCTGTTCAGTCAATACCCGGCTATGAGAGATTGACGCTTTGGCCGGACAGCTTGACTGAAACGGTAAGTGCCCCTTCGTTGATCAACCAACGTCGCAGTGTATAGTTCCTCGCACCTCGAGCGTGCATTGGATCGGCGTCGGCTAGCGCCTTGGCTGCCTCGAATGATTCGGCGCGATAGATGATCATCCCAACGCCTTGCATCTGCGTTCCCGATTCGTCGGACATTGGACCAGCAAAGACCAGCGAGCCGTTGGCTTCTTGTTCTGCTTGATACGCCAAGTGATCCGGCAGCGCTGCTTTGACATCCTCCGGTGTGCCCGTCGGCGTGGATTGGACGACAAATAATTCCAGCGCGAGTGCGCCACGAGACTTTGCTTCCGCTTTGTAATCGGACCAGGCAGGCATCTTTCATTTCCAACGGGTAGTGTTCCAAGAAAACCGACTTTGCTGATGATCTCGTACTGTCGAACCATTCACAAGATGACACGAAAGCAATGAAATCGCAGACGGAAAATCAGCCGCCTATTGGGTCCCAGGTCTACGCCGTCGTAGAGTATCAAAGCCTCTCGATTCAGAGAATTAGGCGACAAAATCGTTCAGTCGGCGAAATTAGCCGAACACTCAGCCGTCATCATTGTTTGCCCGAGTGCGTCGTTGACCGGTATTGGCGAGTGCTGTGAGGCTGATATTCAGATCCACGTCCGTTTCATCGGCCATCTCTTGGATCAAAGCCAGCGGGCTGGACCGGGGTTTGTCTTTTATCTCGTCCAGTCGGTTTTTAACATGCAATCGATCCAGTGACTCCGGGATAAACTCCCAGGCCTCTTGGTACCAACTGGCAGCGCGGTCCTGCAAAGCTTGCCGATAGACACCATTGCGGATTTTGACGGACAGATCCCACCAAGCGTCCCCAATTTGAATCTGCTCTTGATAAGTTTTGGCACCGCGCAAATCCAACTTCGCCAATTCCATCAGCTCTTTGTTTCCACCAAGGGCAATAAGCGGCAAGCCCAACTCCCAATCGCCTTTGATGAAACAAAGAAACCGCCCAAAAGCGGATCCCGATTCGACATCGCTTGGATCAACACGATACTTTGCCAAGCTTTCGGATGACTTGTCGAATTCGCGTTTGGCCGATCCCAACAAGACTCGCAGGCGATTCAAAGACTTCATCAGCTCTTCGTCCGGCTCTTGATCCCGCAGGCGATAGCAGTGTCGTGCAAGAGTCGATCCGCGGACAAAATCGTTGTCTTGGATAGCGGCAAAAATCACAGGGATTGCACGCCGCAAGTACTCGGTTCCATCCAGTTCGCCTGCGTCGCGTTTCGTCGTCGATTCAGCAAATTTCAGCAACGCCCGCATGTTTTCGTCGTAGCTATCCACATCGAAACGTCCGACTCGTTGATCGACAGCACTGATCACTTTCTTTACTTTGCCGGCCTCCGATCCAAGACTCATCGCGACGGTCTGTAAAACGTACGCGCCAGCGGGATCCGCAACCATGCCTCGTGCGCTGACGACCATTTCATCCGCCAGCTTTGATTTTTCGTCGTCTTCTTTCGCCGCCGCGATTCTGGCCAAAAAGATCTTGCGCAGCTTGTTTTGAGCTTTTGAAATTTCACTCGCATTCGGTTTTGGCTCACGAACAATTTCTGGAGCGATCGGCGTTGGCTTGTGCGTGACCGCCCGAATGTCGAAGTCCAAACCGTCAGATCCAGTGTCGTCACCTAACTCTGATATCGCAATGGTTTTGGGCGTATCGCTATCGCTGGAGGTGGGAATATCACGGTGAACCGAACTAGCGAGTTGCCCGTCGCCGGAATCGTAAGTGAGTGCATCGACGATTTGTTTGTTCGTCAATGTATTGGCCAGCATCACCGTCCAACCATTTGCCCAGACGGCAAACGTACCATCGCCGCGCAACGCTCCCAGGTCTTTCTTTACGTTCTTTACGTCACTGGGGTCATAGTCTTGCGGTTTGATCCACTCGACCGCCAATTCATCATTGACTTCCAACAGCAAAATCGTGTTCTCAACTCCGTCTCGCTTGGCGATGTCATTTCGGCGGCGAGCGCGGTCAGACCCGAACAGAAAGGTTCGAAAGGCAGGTAACAAGAAATTTGTTTTCGTGTCATTGCGTTCGGGAGACATAAACTCTGGCGGGATGTAGCTCATCAGAGTTTTGTTTGGCTCGTAATTCCATGGGCGTTGAAAATCGAACTTGTCGTGGAGTTTCTGGTAGCCCAAATATGGCAAAAGCTCTACTCGCCAAGACAGAGTTGGCAGTCCACCGGAGGATTTGGTGAACCGTGCTGGGTAGTGGCCCTTGTCTTGATGATATTTATCGAGTGCCTCGGAAATTTTGACTAAACGATCGGCGGCTTGCGTGTGAGCCTCTGCTTTTGAAAAAGCCGTAACCTCCCGTTCCTGGAGCGGCTTGAGCCCAAGGTCCCCCAACGTTGCCAAAACGTCTGTGGGAGTTTGAGAAGCCTTGTCGATGTCATCCGGTTTTACTTCGTCAACCTTTTCTGACGTCGCGCTCACCAATGCAACTTTCGCGTTATCTTTCTCGTCGTTCTTTTTGACGGTCGCGTCTTTTTTTTGATCCGCATCCCCGTCTTTTGGTCGTGCACGTTGCGCGGCACGCATCATCAATTCCTGCGTGCTTGGTCGGCCACTGCAGCCGAGTGTGTAAACCAAGGGAAACATCAACAGTGCAACGACAACGGATCGCCCGACAAGAGTGTTTTGCATATTCATCTGAAAAGTTGCCTAATTCTCTTTCAACAGGACATTGCGAACCCAACCGTGGCACAGGGCACCGCCGCCGACGCACCAAGTTTGAACGATGTCACTTTTAAGGTTTTGGTCTTTCGCGAACTTGATAATTTTCTCTAACCGCTGACGCGACTCAGCCATCTTTTGATCCATCAGTTCCAGAGCGACAGAGGGATTGGCGATTTTTGCGGGGTCGCGTTTGAGTTTGTCAGCATCTGAGTTTGTCAGTTTTGCATGGCGAGCGATGACCGTGGTGAGGTCTTCGCCACCGTTCTCATAGCAGGAAAGAAATACGGCGCTGTGTGAAACGATGACGACATTCGTCGCCGTAGCGCCACAATCCACCAGCATGATGCCCGGAGAATTCTGGCCGCTGTCTGATTCGTCCGCCAACTCTTCATCAAACTCAAAGCAGGCAAAGTTGGCCAAGGCGACGGTGTCGCACTGCATGCCATCGACATTCAGGCCGGCGTCCGCAAACATTTTCAAGCGTCGTTGGGCACGCGTTTTTCTTGTCGCGGCGATCATCACAGGGCGCCCCGCAGCAGGATTCTTTTCACTTAGCCCGGACATCCATTTCACCACTTGTATTTCTTCGGCAGCAAGCGGGATTTTTTGTGACACTTCGGCTTCCAACAAAGATTGGGCCTGCTTGTCTTTGACTGGCGGTAAGCATGCGAAGCGATGAACGACGTCCGTCGTAGGCAGATTGACCCAAACAGGATTTTCGCGGAACGACTGTTCGTTCTTTTCGATCAATGGTTTCAAAATCGCTGGCACAGCGTCTTCAATTTTGACTGCGTCTTTTCGACAAGCTGGCGTATCAAATTCGGCAACTTGCAAATCAGCAACCACGGTCTCGCCGTCGACAATTTCTAGCCGAATCGCTCGAACCATCGTACTGCCGATGTCGATTCCCCAAGCCGTTGTGACTTTCTTGCGTGACAGCGACGAAAGCAGGCCCTTTTTTGCGGCCATAAAATTCTCGGTCACCCGCGTCAGTCCCAAACCCTGCAAAGCCAAGCCGATCGCGACGTTGAATTGGCCCGGATGCTGACGATGTTCTTTGAACTTGGCCAGATCGATCTTGCTGGGCTGTCCCAAAATTCCAACTGGCCCTCCGATGGGGCTCGTTCTTTGCTCACGCCAAAATGGGAAAGTGTTTCGCTTGGCGGGGGTTTGCTTCACGGCCTTGGCAAGTTCCGAGACCAACGCCTTTGATGCAGGGTTGTCCGGAGTTTCCTTTGCGAATCGGACAGCAAGTCGGCCGAGGGTTGGCGTTGCGAACGGCTCGCCATCAAATTGCACCGATAGGGCCTGGATGTTCTCGATCGACTCGATCAATGAACAATAGTTTTCATCGCGACCGCATTCTGGAACGCTTTGTAGTTTTTCGCTGGCGTCTTCGTATTGGTGATTAGAAAGTAACTTTTTCGCCGACGACATCAGTTTCTCAGAGACTTGCTTTGCAAGGTTCTGATAACTGGAACTGTTCGGCTGCAAGTTCAGCAATTGTTGCGTAAAGCTACCGACAAGCTGCCAGTTCTTTGCCTTGAGCGCGTTTTGCAATTCGCCATGCAGAGCGGCATGCTCTCCCATTTGCGACTTTGCACTTTTAAGACGTTGCATTGATTCATCGGTCAGCAGGTTTTCGGGAATTCCCGATAGCAGCTTGATCGTCTTTTGGAAATCCGCGCGAGCGAACGCGTTTTCGGCTTGTTCCTGAACAGCTTGAGCTGAACCAACGTTTTGCTCTTTAAGCCGTCTTATTTTCCCGATTGCAGCTTCAGCTTTTTTGCGGGTATCGCCGTAGCGAAAATCGGCTTCCGTTACGACGCGATGCAGTAACGAAATCGCAATGTCATAGTTGCATTGTTTCGCGTTACTGACAGCGTCGACCATCCACTCTTCGTGCTTCTTTTGGTTCTGTTGGATGATGACGGTGAGGTCCGTGCCGCAATCAGCACAAAATTTCTGCGTCAGCAAAACAGGTTTGGAGCACTTGGCGCATGGCTCAGAAAGTGAGTTGCCGCAACCGGCACAGAATTTGGCTTCTGCGGCGTTGGTCTCTCCGCAAGCACCACATTGGATGGCGGCGCTAGCGTTTGCTTGAATCGACATCGAGAAACAACCGTGATAGGTGAGAAAAACGATTACCGTGACAAATCGGCGACAACACCTCGAACCGGGAACCAGTTGGAGAATTTTTCGTCTTCTGGATCGCCAACTTGGACGTATCCAACTTTGTCACGATTAAAAATCGTCGTTGGGCAATCTTCGGGAACGGTTAGCGTTAGCCGATAGTTGCCATCCTGTTTCGTCGGGCTCAGTTTGGCGCGAAGCACATCAGGCTTGACGTCCAACACTTGGATCTTGCGATCATTGATACTGCGAACGCGAGTCACCAGATGAAACGAGTGCTCTTTGCCCGCCACAACGGTTCCAATATCCAGCCCTTCGCTTTGGTGTATTTCAGGACTGTAAAAGCTGATCGGTGGTTTCACGCTGCCTGTTGCCGCGATCGATTTGGTAACCGGATCCAGCCCGCCACTGGGTTCAATCTGAACAGAGATGTCGCTTTCGTAGCCGCCATATTCTTGGCGATACGTCCACATTCTCACTCGCCAAGCACTCCTTGCTCCTTCGCCACCGATTGCGACGTCGGTTGTCGGCAGTGGTTCGGCGACCCATTGAAAATCGCGTAAGTCACAATTGACTTTTTTGATTTCAAAATCGCTCCAAAGTTGGCTGTAAACGACAAAATTGGCTTCGGCGTTTTGCCCCCACTCGCACTTGGTAAACGTTACCGATTCGGGAATCAAGCACTCCGCGCGAACTTCACCGCTGACTGACAATGTGATCGACTTTCTCAGCGGATCGTTTGTCGCCAAACTGACGGCTTGTTCGTACTGGTCCGCCTGCATTCCGGTATTCCACGTAAGCGTGACGTTGGTGCTGGAACCTGGCTGGACAAAACGTTGTTTCAGTTCGCCAACCGTGCATTTGCAACTGCTGTCGGTCACTGTTAGCTCAAGAGGCGACTGGCCGTCATTGAAAATCTGGAAGCTGTGTTTTGCTGTTTCGTGTGGATTCAACATTCCAAACGAATACTTGGTTTGGCTGACGCGAACTTTTGGTTTGGCATCTTTGCTACGTGCAAGCTTGGTGACTTCTGCCAGGTGCTCAAGCTTTTGATCGTATTCTTCTCGCCGGTGGTCTGGCACTCCAAACGGCTTATAGGTGACAGAGGTGGTAAGGATCGTCGCAACCACGCCGAAACAAAGGACGCAACCGAACAGTAACAAAAGCGATTTGGTAAAGAAGCTCATGCGTGTTTTCTATGACTCTGTCATTTTGTTTTTAGAAAATTAAAACTCTTGCAGCGCCGTTTGACGCTGCAAGAGCAGTGGATTTCTCCGTTTCAACCAAGCAAGCGTTTCGGCCTACTCGAACGTACCTTTGAAGTACAAGTCGTTCAGAAAGATGCCCGCAAAGAAACGATCGCGTGGCATTTCCAAGGTGTCGTCCGCGTATCCAACCTGGGAAATTTCGACTTCTGTGTTCAAATCCGTGACACCGAAACCTGGGTTCAAGAAACCGTCGGCGTTGATGTCGCTGAACTGGCGAATGCTGCCGTCAGCCATCAAGATATTGCAACTACCTTGGTGAACAGCGAACCAGTCACGCGTGTCTTGCAAGTAAGTGTTGTTGCCAGTGTCTCCTGTCGGAGCGTCACACGCTTGGGTTGTGGGCTCGCCGCGTTCACAAGCCAGTTGAGCTTGCAGGGTTACGCCTTCAGCAATCAAGTTCAGAGTCTTGCTGGATGCGTCCCAGTATGCTGGTCCGTCGTTGAAAGCTTCTGACAACAAATCACCACCGCCGATGTACTCAACGGTGTCGTTTGCACCACCAGCAAAAACGCCCGAAGGATCGTGCCCAATGGTTTGTGACAAGATCGCTTCGTCGATGTCGCCTGGGGCCGCACAACCGATCATGCCAACGTTGCTGCTGCTAATACGTGAACGATCCATTGTCTTTGCAGTCAGAGGACCGGTTGTTCCGCCGATACCTTTGAACGCAGTCGCACCGGTAACGTTTGAAGTAGCTAGACTTGGTGGAGTCGTAGAGGTGTCGGCAATGGTTTTGACCATGCCGCGCACCAAGTGCCAACTGGCGGCGTAGTTTGTGTTGTAACCACCGGTCAGGAAGTAACGCGAGATAAGCTCAGCTCGCTCAGCACTGTTAACGTCAGTATTCGCAAACGTTCCTGAGGATCCAGTTCCTTGGCGGCCTTTCCAATTGTCTTGGCCGCAAATGCCAGCGGACAGACGCGACGCCGGTGCATTGTCTTGTGCGTCGGTGGTGTCACGGCCGAGCAAGTCGTTCAACTTTTCCGAACCCTTCAACGGGTTACTTGGGTCAAGCGACTCGTTCATGTTGCCGTCGCCAACGTTGACGAGATCGGCAACCCAGCCAAATGTGTCCATGCAACCATCGCGACGAAAGTCGCTAGCGCCGGAGCAATATGCTGCACTGGGAGTTCGCGAACTGTACTTGAAAAGACCAATGCCGATGTTTTTGAGGTTCGATTGACACTGTGCTGAACGAGCCGCTTCACGGGCCTTGGTGATCGCTGGCAACAAGAGGGCTGCCAAAAGCGCGATGACGGCGATAACCACCAACAACTCGATCAGGGTAAAACCTTGTTTTCGCATGCGCGACATCTGAAATCCTTTGAATTTCTCTGGACGAAGCCTCGTGGCTCTGTCAAGATTGGGTTAAGAATGTGGAGTGTGTGACGAGGAAACTGTGTTCGTTGCTGCGATCTCGGTCTCCAAAATCGTCACGCACTCCGCTCATTAAAATGGGTCACTAAGTTTTGCAAACACAGGCAATTTGCCGGTGTCTTTGTTTTGTTATCGCGAGTAATTCGCGCTGGACTTATCTGCCGCTGACCTTCATCAGCAAGACAGCAATGGTTGTGGATAAAGGTATCTTGCCTTTCCTACTCCTTTGGTTGCGATCGCTGGTTGTCCCTGCTTGGGATTAATCGATCTCGAAATCATTCTTTAGTTTTTGTCGCCGTTTGAGTCGAGTGAAAAGAAACTGGCCAGGGTGACCGATTCCGCTTCCGTTTCGCTTGAAGTCCAAAAGACTTGGCCGCTACCGCTTTGGACTACATCAAACCCGTTGTTGATAAATCCGTCGTTGTTTCGATCGAACAATCCGCGTACTGAACCGTCCGCCATCAAGACGTTTGCAATTCCGTCGTGCAGGACACCCATCGCCCGATAGTCTTGACGTGTGTCGTGATTCCAAAGTTTTTTCCATCCTGCAGGGCCCGTCGCAGGAACACCCGAAAATGCAGTTCCGAGCGCGGCGATGCCTGGCGTCTTTAAAAAGAACGGGCTGGCAGTATCGGGCGTTCCGTTTGCGTCGGAATCAACTTGCCTTCGATTTCCGATCGGTCCACCGATCAATGCTCTCGCGTAGAGCGTTCCGCCACTAACATCACCAACCGATTGCGACAAAATCCCTCCCGCTGATGCGTCGGCGAGCAATGGGATCGTGCTGATGGATGCTTTGGCGTTGTCAAGTAAACGCGAGGTAAGAGGACCGACCGTAACGTTGCGGCCCTTCGGATCCAAACTGCTGCATCCGGCACTTGGTTTCAAATTCCCATTGTCGTCAAGCTTGATTGCCGATCGCACCAGGAACCAAGTCGCGGCGTAGTTTGTGTTGTATCCATTTAACAGCATGTCTTCGTTTACAATCGCAACACGCTGGGCAGAACCGGGAGCGAAGCCACCGGCCGTAATCTTTCTGGATACATTTAAGATCGACTGTCCCAGTTCGTCGACAAAGCCGGGTTCGCCAAGTCGGTCGTTGCAACCGTCGGCAATAAAGTTTGCATTGCCAAGCGAAAGCGTTTGCTCGATTGCTTCGCCCACCATCGCACCGCTACTTGGGCAGAGCATTTCGCTGGGCAGACTGCCGTTTCGAACCAAGTCGGCAACCCAACCCGTCTCCGTCGGGACCCCGTCGCGTATTAAATCAAAATTGCCAGAACAGTAAGCGCCGGCGGAGGACCTCATGCTCTTGGAGAGCATGGCAATACCAAAGTCTTTTAAGTTCGAGCGGCACTGTACGCTTCGTGCTGCTTCGCGAGCTTTGGAAATCGCAGGCAATAAAATGCTGGCCAAAATGCCAATGATCGCAATGACCACGAGCATCTCAATCAGGGTAAATCCGCCTTTGTTCCTATTCCTAGTTTTCATCTGCTTTTGCAAATCCGTTATTCCGAGCCGCTTGATGCAGAGGTAGTAAATCAAACCCGTGCAAAGAACAAATGCAGTGGATGTGAGTAATTGAAGAACTTTTTTCTTCTCCGATTAACTCAACCGAATTCGTTCGCTTGGCAATCTTTTGCTCGCTCATTTCAGCAGGGAAACAGCAGTTCTCAACCGCAAATTATTGAACTCATGGAGTCTTCACCGTTCCTTCACCTTTGCTGTCAAAAAC
>CAZZDZ010000206.1:7438-11223 GCA_964652675.1 uncultured Pirellulaceae bacterium | reverse complement strand
CCGCACAAAAGAAGGTCGAAGAACGCAACTACGAAATCCGCAAAAGCTTGCTGGACTATGACGAAGTCATGGATGAGCAACGTAAACGTGTCTACCGATACCGCCAAAACTTGTTGGACGGACACAGTTCGCGCAAGATGATTTTGGAATTGATTAGCGGACAGATCGACAAGTTCGTCGAAACCTTCCTGGATCCGCTCTACGGAGCCGAGAGTTTTGCGAAGTTTGCCGGTGGCCAGTTGGATTGCGAATTGGAGCCGCGCGATTTCTTGAACATGGATATGGACATGGCCGACTCCTACGCTCGCGATCAAGCAGAGCGTACCGCCGAAGTCACCGTGACCGATATCATCGAAGAAAACCTGCCCGAAGGCATGGAAGAGGAATGGAATTGGAAAGCACTTGTGAACTGGTCCAACACACAGTTGGGTACAAACTACAAAGAACACCAGTTGCAACGGATGGACCGCAACGAAATGGCGGACGAACTGATCAAGAAGGCTCATGGAAAAATCAAAAAGGCTGACTTGAGCGAAGGCGAACCGCTGCTTAGCGAAGACTTTGGTTTGCAAACACTGTGCGCTTGGATGCGACACAAGTTTGGAATCGAAACCACGCCCGATGAGTTCCGAGACGTAGAAGACATCCGTGCGGTGTCGGCTACGCTGACGAAAAGAGCCGAAGACGAATACAACTCCAAAGAAGCCGAGTACCCAGTGCTGGCAGGGATCTCTCGGTTCACGCAATCACAAGGCGGACAAACGGCACTCGACCGCGAAGGGTTAGTGGACTGGGTCAAACGACGCTTTGAAGTCGATTTGGATGTCGAAGAAATCCAACTGAATCGCGACGAATTGAAATCGCAGCTAGTCAAGTTCAGCCGGAGCACAAACGACGGTGCCGAAAAGAAACACCGAGTCGCCGAAGACAAGTTGTCGGCCTTGTTCGGCCAAGCTGATTCGGAAACAACGGCCGCTGTGGCCAGCGGTGGAAACGGCGAACTGGATTCGCTGACGCAATGGTTGGAAGGCGAATTGGATTACCGCGCCGAAAAGGAAGACTTGGCGCGAATGAATCGAACCGAATTGGGACTCGCGCTCGATGGTGCTGTTGATGATCGATTCCACCCCGAGATGCGACGAATGGAACGTCAGATTCTCCTTAGCATCGTCGACGATGCATGGAAGAATCACCTGCTGACAATGGACCACTTGCGCAGCAGCGTCGGACTGAAGGGCTACGCGCAAATGGACCCCAAGGTTGAATACAAACGCGAAGGCATGCGATTGTTTGACACCATGTGGGAAGCGGTTGGCGAACGAGTTACCGATTTGATTTTCCGCATGGAATCATTCAACGAAGATTTCATCCGCAGTACTTGGGTCGACGCAACAGCGACCCACGATGATGCACAAAGTGCTTCTCGCCAGGCGATGGAATCGGATACTCCTCAACAACGGGCCGCACAATCCAGTAACCGACAACAAGAAGAGCAGGTTGTCGAAACGATTCGTAACACAGCGCCTCGCGTTGGACGAAACGATCCCTGCCCATGCGGCAGCGGCAAGAAATACAAACAATGTCACATGCGGAAGTAACCTAAACGCGTAGCGGAAGTCGTCAAGACTTTCGGTACCGTCTGCAGCGGCAACAACTTACAAACGAACAGGAATGGAATCCGATGTTCGCAAATTTGATCTACACACTCGCACTGATGCTTGTGTCGCCGGTTGTTGTGTATCGCATGATTCGCCACGGTCGCTATCGCCGCGGGTTTAGCGAAAAATTCTTTGGCTTAAACGCTCTGCGCAGTCAACAGCTACGCGGCGGTTCGCAAAATTGCATTTGGATTCACGCAGTCAGTGTTGGCGAAGTCAACTTGCTAAAGGGAGTCGTCGAGCGACTGCAAGCGAAGTGCCCTGATGTCGCGATCGCCATCAGCACGTCAACCGACACAGGATACGACTTGGCAGTCAACCGTTTCGGCGCAGACCGTGTCTTCTTTTGCCCATTAGACTTCACGTGGGCCGTCAAACGAACACTTCGCAATCTCGCGCCCAACCGACTTGTCCTGGCCGAGCTTGAGTTGTGGCCCAATTTAATACGTTTCGCCAGCGATTTAGATTGCCCCGTGATGGTCATGAACGCTCGATTGAGCGAACGCAGCGGCGCCCGATATCAACAATTCAGCAGACTGACACGTGGCACGTTCGAGCGTTTGTCGTGGGTTGGTTGCCAGGACAGCGCGTGTGCTAAACGGTTCATTGAATGTGGAACACCAAGTGAATCGGTCCAGGTAACCGGTTCGTTGAAATTTGATGATGCCCCCGACACACGAGAGACTCTGGGCGTACAGACGCGACACGATTGGGCAGGCATTGATCCTTGGCACCGCGTTTGGATGTTCGGCAGCACCCAAGCGGGCGAAGAACAGATGGGTCTGAAGATCTATCAGTCGCTTGTAAAAGACCACAGCGAGTTGCGTTTGATTTTGGTTCCCCGTCACCCGGAACGATTTGATGCGGTCGCCAAATTGATCAAGTCCCACGGCCTGAAAGTCCACCGTCGATCAACCGACAAATCTTTGCATGACCAACATTGGGACGCAGACACGGTGATCCTAATCGATACCATCGGCGAGCTGCGGCATTGGTGGGGCGTCAGTCAAATCGCCACCGTCGGTGGCAGTTTTGGTGATCGTGGTGGCCAAAACATGTTGGAACCGGCGGGCTACGGCAGTGCCGTTTCGTTCGGCCCCAACACACGTAATTTTTCGCAGATCGCCGATCGGCTGATCCAATCGCAAGCCGCAGTACGGGTCCAAGACGAAACCGAACTGACTAAGTTCGTTGGGCGATGCCTGACCGATATACCCACCGCGGACCAACTGGGTCAAACCGCCCAGCAAGTCATCGATCAACACCGTGGTGCAACGGACAAGACGATCGCCGCAATTGCCAAGCATTTTGCGGCCCAAGCGGATCAGCGAAAAGCTGCGTAAACGGTTCGGATGCACATTCACGTGGCGGTAGCGAAAGCTACTTTCGCAACTCTCGTGTGATCTCGCTAAGAGCGTCTTTCATGCGTTCGTTTTTGAACGGACGCAGGTCGGGGATAGAAAGCCCGGTGATGGAGTCAAATGCCCTGCGACTGGCGGACATCAATTCCGACAGATCTTTGCTAAGGGCGACTGTTTTGTAGGTGTTTTGCGCGGTCAGAATGTTTTTCTTGCAGACCGTGTTGGCGATCACCATTTGCCGTCGCTGTTCACGCAGGCCATCTTTGTACAAGATCGCTGCGTCGTAAGTTAATTGATTGTTGGCGATGTTGTTGCGCAGGATTTTCGCGTCACCGCCCAGCTTGATCGCTTCTTCGGCTTCGTTCATGTTCTGGCGTGCTTGTTTGACAAACCCATCTAATTTGGGCAAGTACTCTTCGTCGACGTTTTGGATAAACTTTTGTTGTAGTCGCGACATCGATTGCAGCAACATCAAATAAACGCCGTAGTATTCTTTGGCCGCTTCCAGATCTTCGCCCGATTCGTTGGTCAAACGTTCTAATTCGGCTGCAAACTTTTTGGCATTGTCAAATACGATCGTGACACGAACAAACTCGTCACCAGTGATCGAATCCAGTAACTCGTCGACATCGGTGGCATTCAAATTCATGCCGATCTTGGCAAAGTCATTAACCAGTTCGTCTTTTTCGCTTTCGATCGCCTGTTCGGCTTCGATGATGGTTTGCTTGCCAGCCGCGATTTTTTCATCGTAACCTGATTTGGTCGT
>CAZZDZ010000206.1:0-7338 GCA_964652675.1 uncultured Pirellulaceae bacterium | reverse complement strand
CTATGAGCTGCCTCAAAGATCTCACCGATGCCTTCTGCTGCGGGGGGAGTTTGTGCAATGCCAGTTGATTGCCAACAGATCGCCAACAGAATGACGAAGACATTGATCCAGGAATTCACGTTCATCACAAACCTTGTTTGATTGGTACCCAAGACGCCGCGGCTGTGAGGGTGATCGGTGAAAATCAATTTTAGTCGGTTCGTCATCGCAGCGGCAAGATGATAAATCAGTTGTTTTCACGTCGCTCAATTCCGAAAGCCAACCGACACGAGCCAGGCGAGCCGGATTCCTACTCCAGCAGCCATTCAATCGCTTTTGGGCTGCTTGCCGAATCGGTTGTCGAAACGGGATCGAAGCTCAATTCAGTTCGAAAAGAACTGATCTTCTGGACAGATTCATCGGATTCCCCGGCTACCAAAAGATCGTCTGCGGCCAAGGCGAGCAACATCGGAAGGTCGCCGTACTTCACTGCGCCTGGGACAAAATTGGCATCGCGATAGGATTTCACATTGGCGAATCGAAATCCCTGTGTATCGATCAACGCACGATGAATTTGATTGCTCCCAAAAACGCTCGCCGGGGCAGCCCACGGTGCGGCGCCGCTGGTGGCGACCAAGCTAACTTTGGCCTGCGGTTTTTGTTTGGCGTACCACAACACGGACAACAAGTCGCGCACTCGCTGCGCCAACAGCGTTGGGTTGTAGCCGAATGTAAACGCGGAATAAGTTCGTTTGTCATCAATCAGGCGTTGTTCTGTAACCGCTTTTTGGTTGGATGTGAATTCGCCTTGGCCTAACAGATCTGGTAACAAAACGGTTGCGCTGGCCGCTAGCTTTTTCAGCATCTCGCTGGGATTTCCGTCGGCATCAAACGCCGCATTCTTGCCGTCACCGTCGGTCCAAACAACGACATGATTTGTCTGATTTGACGTTGGCGATTGAACGGTTAGCAACGGCAGTTCAGCGCCGGTGGATGAATCAGTAAGCTTGCCTTTGCCAATAAACAGATCACCTCGACTGGTTTCTCCGACAACGACGTGCTTTAAGGTATCTATTTGCAGTTCATCATCATCATCACGCTGAATATCGTCAGCACCGTAGAGAATTGGGAACGCTCCGGTAGAAAGATGGACCAAATTAAGGAACTGATTTCCTGTCTGTGGCTGGTCGTTTAAGTGAACGAGGGCTTGTTCGTCGAACCACTTGCAGACGTCTTTTTCATGACTGGGGCCAACGCTTTTTGGAGCGGGGTGCTGATCGTTCCAAACCGCCGCTTCGGCTTCGCTTAAAAGTTCGAAATCCTGCTCGATGATTGGATCATCCAAACCTAATTTCATGTGTCGATTCATCCACTGATACATCGTTGCTCGCGTCACGTAGTTGTAATTGTGCTTGAAGTGCAACATCGGACGGCAATAAACATCCGCTTCGTTGCCAAGCATTGCATACAACCGACGCAATTCGGGGTAGCCGTCTTTCATCATGTCCTTTGTCCAGTCGTCTGCCGCTGTCATCGCTTGCGGACGTGGGGCGAACAACGCAGCCAATTCGACGTTGCCCGTGCCGACTCGCAAGTAGTTGCAGTTTTCGCAATAGCAACCGCCTTGCATCGATGTCGAAACCATCCCGTTGGGAAAAGAAACTTTGATGCGGTCGTCGATGGCTCCCAGCAAAATGGATTGAGTCCCTCCGCCGCTGCCACCGGTTACCGCCAATCGATCGGGATCAACATCCGGCAGTGATTCCAGAAAATCCAAGGCGCGAATCGCGTTCCAAGTTTGTAGGCCCATGATCGACTGCAAACGCAGGTCCGCAGCCACACTGTAGAAAACCCAACCATCGGAGTTACCGTCCCCGGTTTCTTCGGGGCGTGGATCCGCATGCCGATGCGCCACGGGGCGGCTAATCTGAATTGAATCGGCGTAGCCCAACATGTCAAAGATAAACGTGACACAACCCATGCGCGCCAACTGCGCGCATCGCGCCAGCTTTGGCATGCTGCCGGATTCGACAAAGTGTTCCGCGCCAATACTCACTTGTCGCTCAATCTCTTCTTCAGAGTGCTTTTGCTGGCGACCACCATGGCCGTGTGGCGAAAGCACTCCTGGGCGCGGTGTCTCACTTGGCTGGTCGGGACGAAACAGCAATCCGGTCACAAAGTGTCCCGGCAAACTTTGAAAGTAGACTTTTTCTACGGTGAAACCATCACGCTGGACTTTGCCATGAATCACGCTTTGCAAGGGCGTCTTGTTGGGCATCGGCCAAAGCCCGTTGGCAATCAAAACCCGTTGCTTTAGTTGTTCGGCTCGCGCTTTCCACTCTTTTGGGTTGTCGGGGACTTTGAATGGAAAGTGCCCGTTGAGCGTTTTCATTTCGCCCAGTCTTTTGTCCGATGGAACGGCTTTGCCCTCGAAAATCGACGGTGGCAGCTTCGTCGCAGCCGGCTGCGCAAACGTTTGTGTCGCGAAAAAGACGCAAATGACACTCAAGAGTATACGTTTCATTTTTAACACCAGTTGGTTTTGCGTAACGGATTCAGCCCTGTTCTAGTAAGAGCTACCGGTACTCGCATTTTGGAATCGATCCGTCAACAATGTGGGTTCATTTAGCCGACATTCCGAGTGAACGTGATGCAAACAATCTTAACAGCCAACGCCCAAGAGATGGGACGAGTGGCCGCCCAGCGGGCTGCCGAAGACTTGCGGCAAGCGATCGCGGCCAAGGGCCACGCCAACATCATTGTCGCAACAGGGGCGTCGCAATTCGAGGTTCTGAAGCATTTGGTTGCCGCCGCCGATGTTGATTGGTCAAAAGTCACTGGGTTTCACTTGGACGAATACATCGGGCTGTCGATCGATCATCCGGCATCGTTCTGCGGTTACTTGAAAGAACGTTTTGCAGACCAAATTCCGCTGGCGGGTTTTCATTACCTGCAAGGCGACGCGGATCCCAATCAAACCATCACCAAAATCGGCAGTCTACTTAACGAGACCAAGATTGATGTGGCGATGGTGGGAATTGGAGAGAACGGGCACTTGGCGTTCAATGATCCGCCCGCGGACTTCGAAACCGAAGAACCGTATTTGATCGTGGAGTTAGACGAACCATGCCGAATGCAGCAAGTTGGTGAAGGATGGTTTGCGGGTTTGTCAGACGTACCCACTCACGCGATCAGCATGTCCGTGCGCCAGATTCTGAAATCCCAAAAAATCTACTGCAGCGTTCCCGATGAACGCAAAGCCGAAGCGGTGCGTGCTACTTTGGAAGACGAAATCAGCCCAAGTGTTCCCGCAAGCATTTTGCGTGATCACGAGGGAACGACTTTGGTGATCGATGCTGCTGCAGGCAGCAAGTTATCCGAGTCGACGCGACGATCGGCAAAGCACTAGAGCGCGCGAAGTGTTTTGGCGGGGTCAATCTTTGCGGCTCGTCTTGCTGGCAGAAAGGTTGCAAGTGTCGTCACGATCGCAGCGACCACGGGTGTGCCAACGATCAGCCAACTTGGATAGGCAAAAATGTCGCCGATGAAAGGTTCGTTCAACTGACTTTCTAGTACGGCTGTGATGTGCTGGCTGGAAAAATGCGTGAGCGTCCAGCCGAGGATCAATCCAATCAGCCCGCCGAAAACTCCCAGTAACATTCCTTCGACCAAGAACATTCGATTCACGTCGGAGTCTTTTGCTCCGATCGCTTTCATGATGGCGATGTCTTTTCGGCGCTGCATAACGTTCATTACCATCGTGTTGGTGATGCCAATGGCGGAAATAAACAAAGCGCCTCCGGCGATTGCGGTGATGATTCCAGTGATCAGCAATACGGCCGTGCGGATTTGCAACGCAAGTTCTGACAACGAAACACTGCGGAATCCTAGTTCGTCAATCGCCTTTTCGATGGACGCGACATGACGTGGCTGATCAGCCAGTATTTTTGCTGAAATCGGACGATCAACGCCGACGGTTTCTTTCCAGTGTTCAACTGCCTGAGGATAAGGCATCAAAATCTGACGCGAGATCGCAGCAACGAGGTCGGGCGAACCACGCAGTTCGCTGCGTGTTGGATGACGGTAAACGCCGACGATGGTACACACACGGTCGTCGAAAGCAATCTTGGAAGGCGTCCTGACTGTCAGTTTCGTCCCGATGATTTCTTTCAACTGCTGATCGGTGCGGACGCCCCTCTGATAGAGAAGCAACTCACTGACAAGGACTGGGTTGTTGGAATCTTGATGCGGTGATACCTGGCCATTTTGGGACGGGGGTGTCCCGATTTCGTCAACACGATTGCTGTTCGGTTCAACTGCGACGTTGACCCCAGCAACGATCAAGGGATCGAATGGGTTCTGTGATGGTGGGATCGCTTCGATCGAAACGCGTCTCCATTGGTCTGCGGGCAATTCGTGTTCGCCCAATTGAATGGAAGCCCCAAAACGCAATAAACCCCGAGCGTGGGCGACGTGATCGATTTGCTTAAGCTGATCAACCGTTTCTATGGTGACCGGAATGACCGTTTGCCCGCCAACCCCGGCTGCTTTGGCCAAACGCAGGCGGCGCTCTTCGTTCATTTCTTGTGTGAACCCGGCGTTGCGCGCGGCCTCTGGCGTCACTTCCTCTATTTTCATGCCGGTCAGCACCGTGACTTCTCGCAATCGGTTCCCGACTTCCAATCGTTCGTTGACGGCGTTGATCACTCCCAGTCCGCCAGACAGGCTGGTAAAGAGCAACAGCGAACCAAGAATAACCCCCATCAACGTCAACAGGGCGCGAAGCTTGTGCTGTCCAATTCCGGCAAAAGCATGTCGCAGCAAGTCAGTCCAGGTCATGATTGCACAACCTTTCCGTCCATCAAGCGAACCGTGCGATCCGCGAAATCACTGGCCAGATTTTCGTCGTGGGTAACCAGCATGACCGTGGTTTGATTGGCCGACGAATAATCCGCAAGCTCCTGGATAATCTTCGCAGCCGTCTTGGAATCCAAGTTGCCGGTGGGTTCATCAGCAAGAATCAGTGACGGTTTGTTGACCAATGCACGCGCCAAAGCGACGCGCTGTTGTTCGCCACCCGAAAGTTCAGACGGCAAGTGTGACGCGCGATCCTTTAATCCGACACGATCAAGGGCTTGCAGTGATGGTTCGCGGCGCTGATTCCGGGGAACGGCTGCGAACGCGAATGGAAGTTCGACATTCTGGGCCGCAGTGAGCGTGGGGATCAAGTTAAAGGCTTGAAAGACGATTCCAACGGTCGAAAGTCGGTAGGCGGCGAGCGCATCTGAGTTGTGTTTGCTGATATCGTTTCCGTCGACGACGATCGTTCCCGAAGTAGGCTGATCTAGGCCTGCGAGCAGGTTCAGTAGAGTTGATTTGCCCGATCCAGAACGCCCAAGCAGTGCGACGCGTTGCCCTTTCTCGATCTCAATCGAAATGTCCGCCAGCGCACAAACGGACGCCGACTTGGTTTGATAAGTGCGCGTTACGTTCGCAAGCTGAACGAACGGGGGATGTTGACTGCTGGGCACTGAGATTGAAGGGGAAATCAATGTGGGCGACAAGTCTTTAAGTCGGAACTTGTTCGGTCGGTTGAGCTACTGGAACTCGGGCTACCCGAAATTCTCACTTGATTGGGCTCCGGTGTCAGTCGTTTCGTCAGAGGGTTGTTCGCGAATCGGAAGCAGGCAGCATAGGATCCACATCATCGTACCTGCCGCCGGGAACGTTTCTAACACGGTGTCTTCGACCAACCCAGACACCATCAAGAAAACAGCGAGTGTCGCAATCGCCGGGATTCGACTATTGACGGCAATAAAGAAAAGCAGAATATACAGACCAAACATGATGATTCCGCCAACAACTCCCGAGATCAATGCCGCATTGAGGACGATGTTGTGAGTCGATTGCGAGTGGTCTTCCAAGAGTTCTTGTGCGGCGCCAAAGCCGTAACCAGTCACGGGACTTTCTTTGATCAGATCGATCGATGCAAGCCAGATCTCGGAACGGCCCGTACCCGTTGTCAGTTCGCGAGAGTCGCCTGTTTTGGAAACGGAGGAACCAAATTTCTCCAAAACGGTCGCTTCCTTGCCAGTCATGCCAAGCGCGATGACACCGACCAGAAGGAAAAACAGTCCAGCAGCGATCACCCTGAGCCCGTCGCGAGTTTTGAATTGCTGCAGGTGCATGGTGATCAGGCCGATGAATGTTGCGATCATCGCCGTTCGACTAACCGAATAGATCAGCGTCACGGCAAACATCGCCAGCAAAACGCCAAACAGCATCAGTGTGATTTTACGATTTCGCCAAAGTCCAAACGAAATCAAAATCCCAACTCCTGCCGAACGACCTACCATGTTCGGGTGCGACATGCCGCCAAGTCTTTCGACGGTCACGTTGCCCAGAAACTCTGGATAGATTCCATAGGACGGTATAAAGAAATACATCAACCACGAACCGATTGATGCAGCACCAACCCCTACTAGTACTGCAACCAAAATCTGTTGCCATCCGAGCGATACGATGGCTGATGCGATCACGGCAACGTAAGCGATGTTGATTAGCGTTGCCGGCAACGAGGACATGGAACTACCGGTCAAACTGGCGGGCAGCGCGAAAACCAAAATGGTCAAAATCGCCATCGCAGGCAGAGACATGACGGCGCGACGAGCCTGAGGCAATTCCATCAGTCCCCATAGCCCCATCACGCTGGCAAAGCCAGAAACGAGCAGCTTGATCATTACCTGCCAGTCCAAACCGACTTCCATCGTCGATCCATCTGGGAAGATGTGCGCTGGATTCATAAGAATCGAAAGCACGATGCTCAAAAACAACAACGGCTTGAAAAGCGATGCTGACAATACTGAATCGGAAAATGACGATCCAGTAGCCGAACTTTCGTTAGGAAAATCTATCGTGGCGATGGAATTGAACTCGGGAAAGGACAAATAAAAACCGTGAACACACGTTCTAACTGAAATTCCTAACATAATCCGCAAAGCCAAACTGACAAAGGATCAGAGGCGAAAATGGCGTCGAATCGCAGGTCAGATAACGCTTAAAAACGCTCGTTCCGGCACAACACGTCGATGCAGAAGGGGTTTGGGCGAAATAGCGGGGATGTGGGTGGCGTTAAACCCTGTGAAAAGAGCAATGGCTTCAACACTCCAGGCCGTAGAAGTTTCGCGAAATCTGACCGGAACGCTCGAAAAGTGCGCCCGATATTTTGCTCGAAACTTGCCTTGATTGTAGAGGTTTATTTGATGGTGCGTGTCATTTCGGCGCGTCCAAGAAACAACTCCATTTAGGGCATACCATGCATTCTACCGACCCAGCAAAAGTAACCTGTCATTGTCCCAC
>CAZZDZ010000205.1:0-11235 GCA_964652675.1 uncultured Pirellulaceae bacterium | reverse complement strand
CAATATGTCCAAACGCGCGAAAGAAACACTACAAGAAGAGATGGAGCTGAAGGCAAACGCTTCCCAAATCGAAATCGATGGAGCCCGTGAGGAGATTGTCAAAATCCTCGTGGAGTTAGATGAGTCCGGCGCCATCTCAATAGAGTAAAGCATGTCAGAGTTCAGACTGAATTTCAAAACGCCCCTCACATCGGTTTCGACGCCCGGTGTGGTGACGACCGCCTTGGAAGACGATTCCAACGCCTTGGCACAACGCGATGCGGATGCGTGTGCCGCGTTGACCGCTGCCCAAACGTCACTTGGCAAAATCGAACAAGCGCTGACCGAGCGTCTTGATTCGATGAATTCAACTATCACGGACATGGCGATCAACGTCGCGCGAAATGTATTCAATAGCGACCAGGAACTTATCTCCAAACGTGCCACAGAATTTGTCTCAGCAGCGTTTACAGAACTAAGTCCCACCGTGCCGAATGCCGTTTTTGTCCACCCCGATTGCGTTGCGACGATCGAAGGCTGGATGGACAAGTCCGGCGAAGGTCCATTTGCGATCCGTGGTGATGAATCAATCTTGCCTGGCGATTGCCGCGTTGAATCGGGGACACAAGGAGTGATGGCGGAATTAGATGCATTGCTTGACAGCGTGGTCGAGCATCTCTCTGGACAACAGGAAGAGCACTAAGCAATGATCGCAATTCCTACCAACCAATGGATCAAAAAGACCGGACGCCTGACCAGCGTCAGCGGGCGCATTTGCGCGTCGATCGATGCCGGCCAAGGTGAACTGGTTCAAATACGATCGGAATCCGGAAAGCACTCTTTGGCGGAAGTCATCGGTTTTGATTCCAACGAAGCCCAGTTGATGCCGTTCGACTCGGGCATCGACTTTCGCCGCGGCAATCTGGTTGTCGCCACCAACAGCAAGATGCGTGTTCCGACAGGCCAACAAATGCTCGGCCGGGTCATCGACGCTCTGGGAAACCAGCTTGACCAGGAACCGGCGCTCGATCGAAATGAGTCGATCGAAGTCAGGTTTTCATCGCCCGACCCACTGACACGGCCAGACATCGTGGCGCCATTTGTCACCGGGATCCGTGCCATCGATGGCATGTTGACGCTCGGGCAAGGGCAACGAGTTGGACTTTTCGCTGGCAGCGGCGTCGGAAAAAGTACACTGCTGGGAGAGATCGCAAAGAGTGCTGAGTCTGACGTGAACGTAGTCGCCTTGATTGGCGAACGTGGTCGCGAAGTTCGGCCGTTTATCGAACAAAGCCTTGGCAAGGCCGGTCTAGCAAAATCGATTGTCATCGTGTCGACATCTGATCAGCCCCCGTTAGCTCGAATCCGCGCCAGCGAGATCGCAGTGGTCTTGGCCAGCTGGTTTCGCGACCAAGGAAAGAACGTTTTGTTGATGCTCGATAGCTTGACACGTCTCGCCCACGCACAGCGTGAATTGGGATTGCTGCTTGGTGAACCACCCACTTCGCGCGGATACACGCCCAGTGTCTTTCAGAAAATGGCCCAACTACTGGAGCAATTGGGCACCAACCAAACCGGTTCCATCACCGGTTTGTTGACGGTGTTGGTTGACGGAGACGATATGAATGACCCCGTCGCGGATTCGGCGCGGTCCATCTTGGATGGCCATATTGTTTTGGACCGAAAACTCGCGCACCAAGGTCACTTCCCCGCGATCAACATTCTCAGTAGTGCAAGCCGCCTGTTCAACGAAGTCACGTCGGAAGCGCACCAAGCAGACACTTCGATTCCAAGACGCGTGATCGCAAAGTATCAAGAAGTGGAAGACCTGATTCAGATTGGCGCCTACAAACGCGGTATGGTTCCAGAGTCTGATCACGCCGTCGATACGTTTCCAGCCGTCACGCGATTCTTGCAGCAAAAACTGAACAGCCCAAGCGACTTGGCGTCTACGTTGCGAGACCTGTCATTGCTGAATCAATCAATCGGAGCAGGGGCATGAACGGATTGCAAAAACAACTGTCGCGAGCAAATCGAATGCACGCGATCGACCAAAGTCAGTTTGACGCGTTAGCGATCGAGTTGGCAAGGATCGAATCCGCACTGGCAGGCCAGCACCGACACATCGAACAGGTAAAAACGCATGTCGACGCAGCCGTCAGTTCGCCCAAAGGCGATTCGGTTGCCGTCCATCAACAAACAATGTGCTACATCAAAAATCTGGAAGACGAATTGGTTCAGTTGCAAGAGAACGTGAAGCAGACGGAGCAAACACGAGACGAATGCTTGTCGCGTGTCGTTGCACAGCGGACCAAATTGAAAGGCTGGGACAAGCTTATTGACAAGCTTCGTTTGCGGCTGGACACAGAACGGTCAATGACCGATTCGGTTGAAGCAGACGACCGCCACTTGAGTCAATTCAATCGCGGAGTAAGTCAATGAAGACGATCGTCGCAGCAATGATCACATGCCTCGTACTCTTTGGTGCATCGTTGGGGGCCAGCAAGTTTTTGTTGGAACCGTCCACGGAATCCACCATGGAGCCCCAATCCAATGTGGGTTCGGGTACGAAAAACGATTTCACGAACAGCAACAAGTCGGGCAAAACGAAAGCCGCGTCCATGCCGGTTGCTTTGCGTCCAGACAACGCGGTTTCGGTTGAAGCCGTTTTGCAGATGAGTGACTCGATCAGGAAAATGGAGCAGCAGCTGATCGAACGCGAACAACGCGTTCAAAAGGACGAACAACGCGTAAATCTTCTGTTGGAGGATCTGTCGACCGAACAAGAGGAATTGACAGCCCTTAGCCAAGGCATTGATGCCAAGGTAAAGGCGTTGAACGAATCGACTGCGTATTTCCAAGAGATGTTGAATGAGCTGGACACGCGCAAAGCGGAACTGGCGCAGATGGAAAAGTTGGCAGGAACCGATGATGATTCTGTCCACGAAAAGTTTGACACCAAGGTTAACGACGTAAAGGGTTGGTTTGCGGGCTTGCAAGCGGAGCAAGCGGCAGACTATTTGAAGGAGTTTGCGAACAATGGAAAGCTGGAGTTCGCTGCTTCGCTATTGCAAAAAATGCCGGACCGACAAAAGTCCAAAATCTTGGGGGCGCTAAGTGACCCGGTCTTGGTTGATCAACTGATCGATGCACTTAGCGTGCGATCACGTAAAAAATAGGAAACAAGAAAATGGAATTGACTGACGTGGTCGCCATGGGCGGCGAATTTTTTCAGATGGCACTGTTACTGGCCGCACCCGTTGTTGTGGTCAGTTTGTCTGTTGGATTGATCATCAGCATTGGGCAAACGGTCACCAGTGTTCAAGAGCAAACATTAGCGTTTGCTCCGCGGATCGTTGCGGTCGTTTTCGTGATGATGTATTTGTCGAACTGGTACCTGATCACTCTGAAGACGTACACCGTGAATATATTCAGCAAGATGGTTGAGTTTATTCAATGATCAGCATCGAACAACTTGCACTGTTTATGCTGGTGCTGTCCAGGGTGTCTGCATTTGTGGCGTTCTTTCCATTGTTCAGCAAGAAGCAGTTGCCGACTCTGGTGAAACTTGGCTTGGCCTCTTCGCTGTCGATCTTTTGGTTTTGCGAAATCGATGCCAGTTCAGATGCAATCGCACATCAGGTCGCGGGTGCTGGTGCGATGATGGTCGTGCTGTTGATCGTAAAAGAAGTGACCATTGGCGTCGCATTGGCAATGATCTTGGGAGCGTTCTTTTTGCCAGCCCGAGTGGCCGGATCCTACGTCGGACAGGAATTGGGATTGTCACTCGCTTCGATTAGCGATCCTGCGAGCCAGGATTCGTCGACCTTGGTGACGCGTCTGTTTGAAACCTTTGCGATATTGATCTTCTTTGCGCTGAACCTACATCACTTCTTGATCATGGTGATCCACTTCTCGTTCAAGCATCTGTTTGCCCAGAGCGGACCGTTGATGTTTCCAACCGAACAGATCGTGACCGGCATGAATGGCTTAACGGATTACGGTTTATTGATTGTCGCGCCATTGATGATCATTTTCATGCTGGTGACCTTGATTTTGGCGTTCCTAAATCGCGCGGCACCCTCGCTGAATTTGTTCTCCGTGGGAATGTCGATCCGCGCAGGGTTGGGTGTTTTTTGCCTGTTCTTGTTCGCTCCTGTTCTGTTTGGTGCATTGCAAACCTATATGTATCGCATTCGAGAAGACATCGAAGGGCTGCTTAGCGTCATGCTATAGCGGTTTAGGAGAAAATGTCAGAACAAGATCGCGATCAACGTACCGAGGACGCAACACCGCAGCGAATTCTTAAAGCGCGCCAAGACGGGCAAGTCGCCGTCAGCGCTGACTTTCTTGGTGGTGTGATTCTGGCTACCTGCGCATTGCTGTTTTGGGGAATCGGGGAATTCTTCTTTGGCCGCATCGGCAATACCATTGCGTTTCGGATTACCGAAGTCGAACCGATGATTGTTGATCCACGAATGCTTGTCGCTGCTTTGATCGCGGATGTCCAGTCGATTGGGATGGTTTGCCTAGCGATCGTCGCGCCGCTTGCGACGATTGCTGTCCTGGTTGGTGTGCTTCAGACCAATTTCAATGTCAGCCTGAAACCACTGAACCTGGATTGGAAAAAGCTAAGTGTTGTGTCAGGATTCGGCCGCATATTTTCCAGCAAGAGTGTTGTGCGTGGCGGTCTTTCGGTCGCAAAGGCCGCTGCCATTTTGTTGATCGCGTATTTGCTGGCTCGATCACGGATGGACGAAATTTCTGTCTCAGGATTTGGTTCGTTTCGCGATCTGATGTACGTGATGTGTCAGTTTCTATTGTCGGCTGGCATTGCGATCGGCGTCATGATGTTGGTTGTCGGAGTGATTGATTTAGCGTTTCAGAAATGGAAACACTTGCAAGACCTTAAGATGAGCATTCGTGACATCAAGGACGAACACAAAGAGAGTGACGGTGACCCGCAAGTCAAGGCGCGACTGAGGCAGCTACGTGCTGAATTAAGCCGCAAACGCATGTTGTCCGATGTTCCCAAGGCCAGCGTCGTGATAACAAACCCGACACACTTTGCTGTCGCGATTCAGTACGATCCAAAAACAATGGACGCGCCCATCGTTCTGGCAAAAGGCGCTGATTTTCTGGCCAAGAAGATCATCGACATCGCAAAAGAGAATGACGTGGCAGTGGTCGAACGAAAGCCGGTTGCACGCTTTCTGTACGCGAACGCAGAAGTTGGAAGCCAGATCCCAATCGAACTCTACCAAGCCGTGGCAGAGATCCTGAACTTCGTCAACAAAGTGCGTGCGGCGTAACGTTTGCCAGCCGAATCAAGCTCAGCGTTTTCAGCAAGCCTGTTCTTTTGGGGGGAACGTTGGGGGCCACGAGCCTTGATTCGTTTCTTTTTTTTTAAAAAAAACGGTGTTGAAAACACGCGCGTTTCCGCGTTTAGTTGTGGATGGCATTGGTCGCATACTCAATCCGATTGTGTCCTTTCTCGCATTACGGCGCTGCCGAAATGTCTTTTCGCAAGTTCAATTGCTCATCGAATTGGTGTGCTTTTTGCAACCGATTGATAGTAGCACTTCGAATCACCAGAAATCTTGTTGTCGACAAGACTTAACTTTTGACCAGCGGATTCGGTGATGCTTTGGTTTTAAAAAGGTATTTAGAATGAAATTTCGTCAGAAGCAGCACAGCGCTTTCACGCTAGTGGAGTTGCTTGTCGTGATTGCCATTATCGGTATTTTGGTTGGGCTGCTTCTGCCAGCAGTCCAGGCAGCAAGGGAAGCTGCTCGTCGCATGAGTTGCAGTAATAATTTCAAACAAATTGGGCTTGCAATTCACAATTACCACAGCGCCTACAAGCGACTTCCCAAACACAAGTCCGGTACAGGCACCGCAGGGAATACATGGTTCAGCACTAGTCTGGCTCGAAACAACGAAGAACTGAGCATGCTGGTAGGTTTGACTCCGTTCATCGAGGGTCAGGCTTTATGGGAGCAGATTAGCAATCCACTTGTACAAGGCGGCACGCAGTACAACGCCATGGGACCGACTCCTGATGTTTCGGGCCCTTCAGGTACAGACTATTCACCATGGTTCACGGAAATCCCAACGCTGCGTTGTCCTAGTGATCCAGGTGTTGGGCTTCCAGCTTTCGGACGCACAAACTATGCCGCTTGCTTGGGCGATAGCCCTTTCCGCGGTTCTGCAGGTGCGACGAACTCCAATGGTGCCGTAACGAGCGCTTTTGCTCAAGAAACTCGCGCATCGATGCGTGGTGCTTTTGTTCCACGCCAGTCCATGCGGTTTCGTGACATTCTTGACGGTCTGTCAAACACCATCTTGATGGGTGAAATCGCGACTAACCTTGGTGATCGAGACGTTCGTACGGATGGTGTTCATAACTTGGCTATGGACGTGAATATGGGAGCACCCAACCTTTGCCGCAACCATCCAAACATCGATCCCGCGCGACCACAATTCTGGTCCGTCGCGACAAATTCACTGGCCGATCGCATGCGCGGGTTTCGCTGGGCGGATGGAAATCCGATCTACACCGTTGTAAACAACATGCTGCCACCAAACAGTCCGGTGTGCCGAATACCTTCAGCGGCCGAAGGCACCTCCATGGTGCACCAAACCTCTGGTGTGCTGCCACCAAGCAGCCGTCACCTGGGCGGATGCCACATATTGTTGGGAGACGGTTCGGTTACGTTCATTACTGATTCGATCGAAGCAGGTGATAGCGCAGCTCTACCAGTGGCTTCGGCTGGCACAGCCGCCAATGACAATGTTCCTGGGCGAATGAGCCCCTATGGTTTATGGGGGGCACTCGGCACGCGTGCGTCTTCGGAAGTTATCCAGGAAGAATTGTAAGGTTCGCTTTTGAATGCGATCGCAAACCTAGGCCCTATTTGCCAGCTAACCGGCGGGCCCTGATTTGTCAGCTAGCCGGCCGAGAGAATGAATAGGACAAATAGGGCACAGAACGCCATTCCTCTGTAGCCCCACAGGGCAACGCCAAAGGCGGCTCCGAAAAACGTGGCTGCGGCGTGTATTCCGAATTCAAAGTGATCGGCCCAGATGGGCATGCACAAACCCATCGCGATTGCGAACAATGCTGTCGCAGACATCAAGCGAGCGATCGTGATCGAGGTTTTTGGTATCCGAGGCCGAGAAGCTGACGGAGTATTGGTTTTCACCGTAATCGATTCCCTCGTTTTAATTGTCGCCGTTTGACAAGCTGAATGAAGGCGACGGCGAGCTATCGTTCATCATAGCCTGCTTCTGGTCCACGTGTCTCCATGCAAAAACCGTCAACGGCAGGTAGAGAACTGCGGTGATCCACTGGACTGTCGTTACTTGGTTGTACCTTCGATGTCTGGCTTTGAAAGCCGCGCGGTCTGTTATCTCACTCGCGTCCACATCGATGACGGAATCAAGTTGTGCGTGAACAACGAATAACATTGCGACAGCAAGCCCCAGCGCGAGCGCGCATACGCCCAATGTGATTCCGCGGCTTTTGGCATATCGCGCTACATCAAGCGCATTCCAAAGCATCATCACAACCGTCACAGCACCAAGTATCTGCAGGATGACGGTGACGCGTTGTGTGATCAATCCACCGTCCATTGGGTCGTTCAGGATGTCGTGGGATATCCGCACGACAAATCCAGTGTAGAAAGTCAGCCCGCCCCAATACAACGCGAACGAAAACAGAAACAGCAGGCGACACAACCAAACCACTCGTGGTCTCTCAATCAAAAATAGGTGCGAAGAAGAATCAGTCGCTTTATGGTAACACAGTCAAACTGATATTGAGCGCAGAGTTCTTTGCGGCGGACAATGCCGCTTGACAGTGTTGCTTGATTGAATGCCGTAGCGGAAGTCGCCAAGACTTTCGGCTTCAATGTGGCTTGCCGAAAGTCTTGACGACTTTCGCTACGTGTTTTGCAGGGCTCAAGTGATCAAGGTTGTTTGCCAACTCAGACATTGGGGTACGGGTGTTACGATTTTTCGTGTCGAATCGGCTCAGGCCTGTTGGGGCTGTTGCACAAGTCACGTTCGTCGCAATCGCTAAGAATTGCCTGCTGCGTCGAGCTGCCGAATCTCGTGGCGCACAACCGATACATCCAGACGTGGACTAATCGGCACGAGTCGACCAAGCAACATTGCTGTCTTTACCTGACCGCAAAACGCCGTGTGTGAGCGAAAAAGGCGAGTATCGGAGCTGATTATGAATGCAACTCACCGATACGTCTTTCTGAACACCTGACTCAAGTCAGGTGGGTGCTCAAGTCGCACTACACCGATCGGCCCCCCGGCTAACTCCCGGAACCTTAGGCCTGGTCGGGGCTTTGCTCCGAGGGGATGAGATGCCTTTCGACTGTGACGCGACTTGGGTGCTGGCAAGAACCTTCCGAATACTAGTCATGGAGAAAATCACGATGCGTCGTGTACTCGTTCCTGCTTTATTGGCAATCGCTTTGGTTGCCTGTAGCAATGTAGATGTTCAAGCTGGTCTATTCAGCAAACTATGTGGTGGCGGCGGATGTGCTGCAGAGCCATCTTGTGGTTGCGAAGTAGCTGGCTGTGCTGATGGCTGCGGATACGCAGAACCATCATGCGGTTTAGAAGCTGCACCTTGTGGTGGCGGCTGTTTGGGTGGATGCGGCATGGCTGCTCCATCTTGTGGTTGCGAAGTCGCTCCTTCATGTGGGTGCGAAGTTGCTCCTTCATGTGGAGCTCCTAAGCGTGGTCTTTTGGCCAAACTGTTCGGCGGCGGCGGATGCGGCGGCTGCTTGGGCGGTGGTGGTGGCGACTGTGGTTGCAGTGCTGAGCCTACTTGTGGCGTAGAAGTCATGGGTTGCGGCGGATGTGCTGGCGACTGTGGTATCGCTGCTCCTAGCTGTGGCTGTGAAGTTGCTGCACCTTGTGGTTGCGACAGCGGATGCGGCGCTGCACCTAAGAAGTGCGGCTTGCTAGGCAAGATCTTCGGCAAGCGTGGTGGCGGCGGATGCGGATGTGCAGCTGAGCCTACTTGTGGCGTCGAAGTCATGGGTTGTGGCGGCGGATGTGCTGGCGGATGCGGCATGATCGCTGAGCCAACTTGCGGCGTTGAAGCTCCTTGCGGATGTGCTAACTAAGCTTTGCTTTGCTAGACCGTTTGATTGACAATCAAGTTCCCTTTAGAAAACAGTGACACTTTTCAGATCCCGCGAACGAACTTCGTCTCTTCAATCGCGATTCTAACGTCAGCCTTCTAAAGCGAACGTCTATCGACGAAACCCTCGAAACCCTGGTGACCAGAAATGGTCGCCAGGGTTTTTTCGTTACCCACTTGGGCGTCACCGGTTGGCACATCAAACGCTGGGTTCGTCTGCCACCAACAAGCCTCGCAACCACGCTGGTTAGCGGATTTGCTCGTCTCGCGGCAATAAACCCAGTTCAAAGCGTGTTTTGTCAAGGCTACCTGTGTCGCTTGCCTCGCGGTTTGTATTACGATGTATGCCTGAAGCGCTGATACAACGTCTGTTGCTTTGACCCACCCATACATTCTCACCTGATCGCTGCGAACCGATTTGTCGTTTGCAGCATTCGCTTCGACAAGGAAACATAGATGCGAAACCAACCCCAGTCCGGCAACTCCACCGATCCAGCAACACAACCAACCAATTCCCGTCGCGGGTTCCTCAAAACGACTTCTGCGATCTCGGCAGGCGTCGCGACGGGACTAGGCGCGACTCGTGCGGTTCGCGGCGCCGAGCCAGTGGATAGTTCTAAGCACTACGTGCGAATTGGACTTGTCGGCGCGGGTGGACGGGGCGGTGGTGCGATCAACGACACGTTAAAGATCAATGAGAACATTCGCGTGACCGCCATCGCGGACTTGGACAAAGACAAACCGGCCAGGTTGCGAAAGGGAATCGAGAAGTATGGTGACAAAGTTGCCATCGCAGACGATAGTCTTTACAGCGGTATCGATTCGTACAAACGCATCCTAGACGACAAAGAAATCGATCTTGTTCTATTCGCAACGCCTCCCGGGTTCCGTCCCAAATACGTGGCCGAAGCAGTCGATGCTGGCAAGCATGTCTTTGCAGAAAAACCAACTTGCGTGGATCCAGCGGGATATCAAACTTGCCTGTGGGCGCACGCCAAAGCAGAAGCCAACAAAACATCGATTGTCACTGGCACCCAGTACCGTCGGCAGACCAACTACGTCGAAGCGATCAAGCGAATTCACGACGGTGAAATTGGCGACATCATCGGATCCACGATGCGCTATTGCAGCAATAGTATCTGGTATCGTCCTCGCAAAGACGGGATGTCCGACACGGAATACCAAATCTATAACTGGATGCACTTTGTCTGGTTGTCGGGTGACCAAATTGCCGAGCAGGCGGTCCACAACGTGGACACGATGAACTGGGTGATGGGCGGACCTCCCGAGTCAGCTTACGGATCCGGGGGACGGTTTACGCGGCCCAACGACAGTGAGATGTGGGACAATATCGAAGTGGATTTCAAATATTCAGGCGGTCGCAATTGTTCGTTCATGTGTCGTCAAATCCCAGGTACCAAAGGCGATAACAGCAATGCCATTTACGGCACCAAAGGAACTTGTACGATCAAGGGGAGCAACAGTGGGGCCAATATCGTGGACCGCGAAGGCAAAGAACTTTGGTCGATGAAAGGTGATATAGCAGCGGCCTACAAACAAGAGCACAAGGATTTGGTCGATTCGATCTTGAACGAGGAACCGATTGTCGAGTTGGAGCAAACCGCACAGAGTTCGATGACAGCGGTGCTCGGCAGGATGGCTGCCTACACTGGGCAGCTTGTTACATGGGATTTTGCCGTTAACGAGTCAAAGCTTGATTTGTTCCCCGCCGAATTTGACATCAAGGGAGACCTAGAGAGCCCCGGGTTCGCTGTTCCAGGAAAGACGAAGCTGATCTAATCTCAGAGCAGCATCAACGGAATTTTTCCCAATACATCTCCAGTGGTTTTCTGAGCGGGATGTTGTCCGCACGGTTGCCAAATGCATCGGGTGGCTTCCTGCTTGATCGTTTCGCGATCTCCGAGAGTTGTTCAAGAATTCGGTCGGCACTCTGCGGATCACCCGTTGCGCTGTAGGCGCCGACGAGAGCTAGATGACTAGTGAACCAATCCGATGACGCAGTGCGTAGGCCTATTATGACGAAGATTCACTTGCCCGTATCATTCTTCGACGACTTGAACGTCAGCTGC
>CAZZDZ010000204.1:0-11282 GCA_964652675.1 uncultured Pirellulaceae bacterium | reverse complement strand
TTGAGAAGAATCTTGCGCAGTCGGATGCTCTCTGGTGTGACTTCGACTAATTCGTCTTCTTCGATGTATTCCAACGCGGCTTCCAGTGACATATCGCGTGGCGGTTTCAGCACGACGTTTTCGTCGCTGCCGGACGCTCGCATGTTTGTCAGCTTCTTTTCTTTGCAAGGATTCACTGGCACGTCTTTGTCTCTGGCGCTTTCGCCGACAATCATGCCTTCGTATACTTCGACTCCAGCCGGAATCAAAAATTCGCCGCGGTCTTGCAAGTTAAACATCGCGAAGGGGACCGATTTGCCATTGGCCATCGAGATCATCACGCCGTTGGAACGGCTTGGCAAATCGCCTTCGAATGGCCGATAGCTTTCGACGCGGTGATTGATGATCGCCGTGCCGCGAGTTGAGTTTAATAGCCGCGTTCGCAATCCGATCAGTCCACGTGATGGGATGATGAATCGCAACAAACTGTAATCACCACGTTGGCTCATTTCTTCCAATTGGCCACGGCGGTTGCCGACCAATTCCATCACGGGGCCCATCGTGTCGGTGGGGACTTCGACGCGGAGTGTTTCAAAGGGCTCGTGTTTCTTACCATCAATGGTTTTGAAAATCACGCGAGGCTTGCCGACGCTCAATTCGTAGCCTTCGCGGCGCATCGTTTCGATCAACACGGCCAAGTGCAAAACGCCACGGCCTTTGACTGCGTAGGCTTCGGTGCCCGGGACCATTTCGACACGCAGGGCAACGTTTCGCTCGAGCTCTTTTTCCAAGCGACCTTTGATCTGACGCGTCGTAACGTACTTGCCTTCGCGACCGACCATTGGCGACGTGTTCACGCTGAACACCATTTCCAATGTTGGCTCGTCGACTTTCAAACGTGGCAACGCATTATTGGCGTCGACGGCGCTGATCGTGTCGCCGATCTCTACGTCGGCGAGCCCTTCGATCGCGACGATGTCGCCGGCTTCGGCGGTTTCGGCTGCCACGCGACCCAGATTGTCAAACACATACAGACCCGCAATCTTTTGTTTCTTTGGTCCATCGGTTTGATGCAACTCGATTGATTGCCCAGCGGCGATCTTGCCTGCTCTGATTCGTCCAACCGCGATGCGGCCGACATACTCGCTCCAGTCCAGCGTCGTCACCATCATTTGCAACGGCGCGTCCGCGTCGACTTCGGGGCCCGGCAACGAATCAACAATCAAGTCCAACAGCGGACGCATGTCACTGGTTGGGTTGGCGGGATCGGTTGTTGCGTAACCTTCCTTTGCACTGGTGAACACGTAGGCGGCGTTGTCCAATTGTTCTTCGCCGCCCAAATCGGCCAACAACTCAAGGCCTTCGTCGAGCGCTTCGTTGGGGCGTCCATCGGGGCGGTCGACTTTATTGACAACCACGATCGGACGCACGCCAGCGCTGAGTGCTTTTTCTAAAACAAATCTTGTTTGCGGCATCGGCCCTTCGGCGGCATCGACCAACACCAAACAACCGTCAGCCATTTTTACGACCCGTTCGACTTCGCCACCAAAGTCCGCGTGGCCGGGTGTGTCGATCAAGTTGATCTTCACGCCCTTGTACGGGATCGCAATGTTCTTGGAAAGAATTGTGATCCCACGTTCGCGTTCCAAGTCGTTCGAATCGAGGATCCGTTCGCCTTGCAGTTCGTTGTCGCGGAACTGACCGCTTTGTCGAAGCAAGCAATCAACGAGGGTGGTTTTGCCGTGATCAACGTGGGCGATGATGACAACGTTTCGAATGTCGGTGCGGCGCAACGGAATGACTCGGAGTACGAAAGTTCAGGGAATGGGAGCGGCAGAGTGTGGCGGAACTTGCCCAAATGGGGAATAGCTAAGGTGGGTTTTGTCGAATTGACCAAAGTCGCCTCGTTCACCAAAGCCGACATGACCTAGCCGTCTAAAGCCTGCCGCAGCCGCCTACAATCGAATCGTCGCAGTGACACCAGTCACGGCAACCCTACTTTTTTGGCTGGGGAACTTGCTTTCGTTGTGCTTTCGCAATCAAACCTACGGAGACACTCCACCGGCAATTGACCAATCTGGGCGACTTGGACAACTATGCCTTGAATCGACCATCGCCTTTCCTCTCTTTGACACTGCACCCTTGCAAAGCGTTAGTGGTAGCGGGTGCGTCGTTAGTTGTTCAAACCGTACAATTCCGCCTTGAATGATGTCACAGTGGCGTTGCGACTTTGTGTCGGCTGTGTAATATTTCCAAGTGCAGGCGAGACAGAGATGTGGTGAGAGGTTTTCGTGAAGGAAATCCAGTTTTGACCCAAGACTCTTCTTGTTGCGAACGATCAAAACAACAATCAATCAGTTCGTACACACTACGTTCTCTTGATTGGTGGTAAGCCCGCAATTTACAAAACAGATGATTGCGGGCTTTGGCCACGACCTGGTTTGTGAAAAATATCACAAGCCAGTCCAGGCTGGCGGTTTCGCGAGGGTTTACTCCTTTAAGAGACAGACGGATTGGCAGAAACAGATCGGCACAGACACAACCAAAGTCAACATTCGGATCACGAGCACTTATACCGATGACAGTCATCAAAAAGGGTTTGGACCTCCCGATCACGGGTGCCCCCGAGCAACGCATCGAACCAGCCAAACCTGTTGGTCGAGTTGGATTGCTTGGTGACGATTACATCGGGATGAAACCGACGATGTTGGTCGCGATCGGCGACAAGGTAAAAGCTGGTCAACCGATCTTTACGGACAAGAAAACCGAAGGCGTGACGTTTACGGCGCCGGCATCGGGCACGATCGCGGAAGTCAACCGAGGTGCGAAACGCAAGTTTGAATCGATTGTGATCGACGTCGATGGCGACGGAAACGATCGTATCGAATTCGACGGAGCTCGCGGTAAAGACCCACTTTCGTTGGGACGCGAAGCCCTCACCGAACAACTAACGCTGAGTGGTCTTTGGACTGGCTTGCGAACACGACCATACGGTCAAGTTCCCGCACCTGGATCGGTGCCCAATTCAATCTTCGTGCAAGCGATCGATACAAATCCGCACGCGGCTGACCCAGTCGTCGCGCTGACCGATCGCAAGGAACAGTTCAGCCTAGGATTGGCTGCATTGACGCAACTGACAGACGGCAAAGTGTTTGTTTGCAAGAGTCCCAACAGCGAGATTCCTGGCACCAGCACCGATGGAGTTTCGGTTGAAGAGTTTTCGGGGCCGCACCCAGCCGGCTTGGTTGGCACACACATTCACATGTTGGACCCAGTGGGCCCAACAAAAACCGTTTGGTACATCAATTACCAAGACGTCGCCGCCATCGGATCATTGTTAACCGACGGCATCGTTGACACCCGACGCGTCGTTTCGCTCGCCGGCCCTGTTGTTAATCAACCGCGCTTGTTGGAAACCCGTATGGGTGCTGACATTTCGCAATTGATCGAAGGTGAACACGCCGACGTGGATATCCGCCCGGTATCCGGATCGGTGCTTTGTGGTCGCACCGCCAGGACACCACACAATTTCTTGGGTCGATACCACAACCAGATTTCGATTTTAGAAGAAGGCAACGTGCGAGAGTTTCTTGGCTGGCAAAAACCTGGCTTCGACAAATACTCGACCACTCGCGTATTCGCTTCGGCGGGCATCCCAAATCAAAAGTTCGCTTTCACGACTTCCACGGGCGGTAGCGAACGAGCGATGGTGCCACTGGGGACTTATGAAAAAGTCATGCCATTGGACATCTTACCCACCCAATTGTTGCGAGCGTTGATTTGCCGTGACACGGATCAGGCCCAAGACTTGGGTCTGCTGGAATTAGAAGAAGAAGACATCGCGCTTTGCACGTTTGTCTGCCCAGGAAAATACGAGTACGGATCGTTGCTCAGGGAAAACCTGACAACAGTCCAACGCGAAGGTTAAACAGTCCAACGCGAAGGTTTGATAACTTTCGCCGCAAAACAAAACAACGTCGCTCGCTATCTTGCGAGCTTTAAACCAACCACTTTTTCGACAACAGTCAAAGTCAAAACCGGAAAGCTTGGCATATGAAAGCACTCCGCGACGCACTCGACAAACATGTTCATCCCTTGGTTACCAAGGGTGGACCGCTTGCATTCGCGTATCCGATGTACGAAGCGCTCGATACGTTTCTGTACACGCCGGGTGAAGTCACCCATGGCACGACCCATGTCCGAGACGGCATCGACTTAAAGCGAATGATGATCACGGTCGTCTTCGCTTTGATTCCGGTCACGCTCTTTGGCATGTGGAACACAGGATACCAAGCAAACAAGTCCATCCAGAGCATGAAGGCCGCTGGAATCGACCACGATGGTGATTGGCATTACGACATCTACCACGCGATCGGTTTTGAAAATGATGCGACCAGCCACGCAGGCAACTTTACGCTCGGCTTGATTCATTTCTTGCCGATCTACATCGTTTGCATGTTCGTTGGCGGTCACGTCGAAGCAGTCTTCAGTATCCTTCGAGGTCACGAGATCAACGAAGGGTTCCTGGTGACCGGATTGTTATTCCCGCTCACGTTGCCTCCGACGATACCGCTCTGGCAGGTAGCGCTTGGGATCACGTTCGGCGTCGTGGTCGGCAAAGAAGTCTTTGGTGGTACGGGACGTAACTTCCTGAACGTCGCCCTGACCAGTCGCGCGTTCCTGTACTTTGCCTATGCTGGCCAAATCAGCGGTGACAAAGTCTGGACGGCAGTGGATGGATTCAGCGGTGCAACCGCACTGGGGCAAATGGCCAAAGTCGAAAACGCGGAGGCCGGCATTTCAGCGGTCGAATCGCTTTCAAATATTCAATACGCCTGGGGCAACGGCGAACCGATTACTTGGTTCAGCGCCTTTATCGGAACCATCCAAGGCTGCATCGGCGAAACCAGTGCCCTGCTTTGCATTGTGGGAGCTCTGATCTTGATCGCGGCTGGTATTGGTTCATGGCGAATCATGGTCAGTGTGGTTTTGGGCGTCGTGGTTACGTCTGCTCTGCTTTATGGAACCGGTGCCAACAGCACTACCAACGCGATGTTGGGCGTCCCGCCCCATTGGCACTTGGTCGTTGGCGGTTTGGCGTTTGGGCTGGTCTTTATGGCGACCGACCCGGTCAGTGCCGCGATGACGTTGAAAGGTCAATATTTTTATGGATTCTTGATCGGTTTCATGACCGTGTTGATCCGCTGTATCAACCCAGCTTTTCCCGAAGGCATCATGTTGGCGATTTTGTTCGGCAATGTGTTTGCACCGCTGATTGACTGGGCTGTTGTTCAAGCCAACGTACGCAGGAGGGTCGCTCGGTATGCCTCTTAATAAAGACTCCACCATGGGGACCTTCGCGGTCGCCGCCATGCTTTGCATTGTTTGTTCGTTTGTTGTGAGCGCGGCCGCGGTTTCGCTCAAAGACAAACAAGAAAAGAACAAACTGCTCGATCAAAAGAAGAACATTCTGGACGCAACCGGATTGTCGACCGGCGAGTACGGCAAGCAAGCCAAAGATCTGAGCAGCGAACAGATCGAAGAGTTAAGCCAGTGGATCAGCGCCAAGCTGGTCGACTTGGAAACCGGCGAGTACACCGAAGAAGATGATCAGGAAAAGATCGAGAAGTACGACGCCAAGGAAGCCGCCGGCAAAAAAGAATCTCAGGTCGAGATTGCAAAGCAAGAACCAAAATTCAACCCTGGCGAAAAATATCGCGAGAAAGTCGCCAAGGTTTACTTTGTCAAAAAACCTGGCGAAGACGCGATTCGACAAGTTGTGTTGCCCGTCTATGGCAAAGGCCTGTGGTCAACACTTCGCGGCTACTTGGCTGTGAAAAGTGACTTGAAAACCATTCAAGGCCTGACGTTTTACGAGCACGCTGAAACGCCCGGACTTGGTGGTGAAGTCGACAATCCAGATTGGAAAGCTCAGTGGGAAGGCAAGCAGCTGTTTGATGCCAATGGCGTTCCCGCATGTGAAGTCTGCAAAGGGCCTGCACCGCTTGGGAATACCTACGGAGTGGACGGTCTTAGCGGAGCAACCATTACCAGTCGCGGTGTAACGAACTTGTTGCGTTACTGGGCCAGCGACGATGGCTACGGTCCGTTCCTTGCCAAATTCAAAACGGAACTCAGCGGATCAGGAGACCAATAATCATGTCAAAAGCAAAAGAAGTTCTGCTAGATCCGCTAGTGGACAACAATCCGATCGCACTGCAAGTTCTGGGCATCTGCTCGGCGCTTGCGGTGACGACCAAAATGGAAACGTCGGTCGTGATGGCAATCGCCGTGATCGCCGTGACCGCATTCAGCAACTTGGCTGTCAGTGCGATTCGCGGTTACATCCCCAGCAGCATCCGTATCATCGTCCAGATGACCGTGATTGCGTCGCTGGTGATTGTCGTCGACCAAATCCTAAAGGCCTATCTGTTTGATATCTCCAAGCAGCTTTCTGTGTTTGTCGGCTTGATCATTACGAACTGTATTGTGATGGGCCGTGCAGAAGGCTTTGCGATGAAGAACGGAACTTGGATGAGTTTCCTGGACGGGATCGGCAACGGTCTTGGTTACGGAATCGTCCTCTTGTTTGTTGCATTCTTTCGTGAATTGTTCGGCAGCGGAACGCTGTTCGGAATTCAAATCATGCCAGAAGCCTACACCCCTAACGGCCTGATGCTCCTGCCACCAAGCGCATTTTTCTTGATCGGATTTATGATTTGGATCATCCGTGCTTGGAAACCCAACCAGATTGAGGAGGCGTAAACGATGTTAGAAGAACACCTCAGCATTTTCATGAAAGCCGTTTTTGTCGAGAACCTCGCGCTCGCATTCTTTTTAGGAATGTGCACGTTCTTGGCGATCAGCAAAGACGTCAAAACCGCCTTGGGCCTAGGCATGGCCGTGATCGTGATCGAAGCGATCACCGTACCAGCAAACCAAGTCATCTACTCGTGGTTCCTAAAGAAAGGAGCGATGGGATGGGTCAACGAGAAAATCGGAATCTCAACCGAGACCATCGATTTTTCGACGGTCGACCTTAGCTTTCTGGGATTCATTAGCTACATCGGGGTGATTGCCGCGATGGTGCAAATCCTAGAAATGTTTTTGGAGAAATTTGTACCGGCGCTTTACAACGCTCTAGGGATTTTCCTGCCATTGATCACTGTGAACTGTGCCATCTTGGGTGCGTCACTGTTCATGCAAGAACGCAACTACAACTTTTTGGAATCGTGCACCTACGGTGTTGGTTGCGGGATCGGTTGGGCGCTTGCGATCGCCGCGCTTGCAGGTATCCGCGAGAAAATGAAATACAGTGATGTGCCTCCGCCGCTACGAGGTCTTGGGATCACATTTATTACCGTTGGACTGATGGCCCTGGCCTTCATGTCTTTCAGTGGAATTCAACTCTAAGACCGGCCCGGCTGGTCATTTCGATATACAACAAACACTTCAAACGAGCGAATACTGATGGAAGTTTTCCTAGGCGTGGCAATGTTCACTCTTGTCATCCTCGCTTTGGTCGCAGTGATTTTGGGTGCCAAGAAGCAATTGGTTGCCTCTGGACCGGTCAAAATCATGATCAACGACCAGAAAGAAATCGCAGTTCCGGCTGGCGGTAAGCTTCTTGGGGCGTTGGCCGACGCAGGCATCTTCGTCTCCAGCGCTTGCGGCGGTGGCGGCACCTGCGCTCAATGCTTGGTCAAGGTTCACAGCGGTGGTGGCGATATCCTGCCAACGGAAAAGGGCCACATCTCCAAGAAAGAAGCCGCCGAAGGTGAACGGCTTAGTTGCCAAGTTGGCGTTCGCCAGGACATGAACGTCGAAGTTCCACCGGAAGCTTTCGACACCAAGAAATGGGTCTGCAAAGTAAAAAGCAATAAGAACGTTGCGACGTTCATCAAAGAGTTTGTGTTGGAGTTGCCCGAAGGCGAACAGGTTGATTTCCGCGCTGGCGGTTACATTCAAATCGAATGCCCGCCACACGTTGTCAATTACAAAGATTTTGACATCGAAGAAGAGTATCGCGAAGACTGGGACAAGTACGACGTTTGGCGTTACGTGTCCAAGGTCGATGAAGAAGTCGTGCGTGCGTATTCGATGGCGAACTATCCGGGTGAAAAAGGCATCATCATGCTGAACATCCGCGTTGCATCGCCACCGCCACGTGCCCCCGAAGGCACACCGCCAGGCAAAATGAGCAGCTGGATTTTCAATCTGAAACCAGGTGATGAAGCCACCATCAGCGGACCTTACGGCGAGTTCTTTATCAAAGACACCGAAGCCGAAATGGTCTACATCGGTGGTGGTGCTGGAATGGCACCTCTGCGAAGTCACATTTTTGAACTGTTCAAACGCCAAAAGACCGACCGAAAGGTGACGTACTGGTACGGTGGTCGAAGCTTGCGTGAACTGTTCTACATCGATCACTTCCGAGAGATCGAAAAAGAATTCCCGAACTTCAAGTTCGAGATCGCGCTGTCGGAGCCGCTCCCAGAAGACAACTGGACCGGTTACCAAGGATTCATCCACCAAGTGCTGCTGGACAATTACCTCAGCAAGCACCCAGCACCAGAAGACATCGAGTACTACATCTGTGGTCCACCGATGATGAACCAAGCGGTATTCCGCATGCTGGATGATCTGGGTGTCGAACCAGAAAACATCGCTTTCGATGATTTCGGCGGTTGATCCGCAGTTTTAGTCTTGCACAAACGAAGTTAAATGAATCAACACAAAACGCGACGATCGGTTTCCATCGTCGCGTTTTTTCTTGCGCTGATTTTTTCAACAACCGTTCAGGCACAAGTTCCAACGCAAGATCACATCCGAGCGTTTCGTGGCCAGACAATGGGCACCACGTTCATGGTCAAGATTTTTGGAGCCGAAGATGTCAGTGACGATATTCGGTTCGAAATTGATGCGGAGCTACGCAACGTAAATGACCAAATGTCAACGTACTTGAGTCAATCGGAAATCAGCCGTTTTAATGATTCCGATTCGACCGACTGGTTTGATGTCAGCCGCGAAACGGCAACCGTTGTTCAGTTTGCACAAACGGTGTCCGCAAAAACCGATGGGGCTTTTGACATTACCGTTGGGCCCATCGTCAACGCTTGGGGATTCGGCCCCGGCGAGCGAACCGGCAAAGCACCCGATCCGTCTATCCTTGAAGAAATCAAGCATTCAGTCGGCTGCGAAAAACTGTCCGTTCGACTGGATCCACCCTCGCTTCGCAAATCGATCGGAACATTAAAAATTGATTTATCCTCGATCGCCAAAGGACATGGCGTAGATCGCATCGTCAAATTGCTCGCCAAAGCTGGCGCAAAAAACGTGTTCGTCGAAATCGGCGGCGAAGTGCGAACAAGCGGAGACAAAATTGGCGAACCGTGGAAAGTCGGCATCAATATCCCAGAAAAAGCCGCCGTGATTGCTCATGCCATGGGCGGTGGATCGGGAAAGGATGAATCGATGGCAACATCGGGCGACTATCGCAATTACTTTGAATCGGGTGGCAAACGATATTCGCACACGATCGACCCGCGAACCGCATCGCCGATCGAACACAACTTGGCATCGGTTAGCGTTGTCGATGATTCATGCATGGCGTCGGACGCTTGGGCAACGGCATTGAACGTATTGGGGCCAACCGCCGCGATGGCACTTGCGGAAAAAGAAGACCTGAACGTTTTTTTAATTACTCGAACCTTAGACGGTTTTGACATGATGGGGACTGGAACTCTCGCTCAGTACGCACCAACGATCGCCGCTGACGTAGCGGCAACCGCAGCACCGGTCGCCCAGTCGGGCACAGGTATTCAACCAGACGCAGGCATGTTGCCGATGATGATGATTACGGCAACGGTGATGGCGATCGTTTTGATCGCAATGGCCGTCGGTGTGATCTTTGGACGCAAATCGATCAGCGGATCTTGTGGCGGCATCGCGAACAAAACGAACGAAGACGGAAGTATCGCCTGTTCCCTCTGCAGCAACCCCGCTGACGCCTGCAAAGAGCTCCGCGAGAAGATTCAAAACGACGGCAAGGCTTAGGGCTGAATCTCCCCAATTGAGCTTCCAGATCTGCATACTGCGGGAAACATCACTGGTTGATCTTTTTGAATCTTCAACCATAGTCGGTGTCACCCCATACTCCTCACGCACCATTTCAAGCCCACCGATGACCGAAGAAACTCAAACGCCACAAACTGACGACCTACGAATCGGCTCCATCAAAAAACTGATGAAGCCGTGTGAGTTGATGACAGAAATCCCTGCCGATGCTCAAGTGGCGGAAACGGTCGCAAATGGTCGATCAGGAATTCAAAAGGTGCTTCGGCAAGACGACGATCGGCTGGTTGTTGTGATTGGCCCTTGTTCGATTCACGATCCCGACGCCGCGCGAGAATACGCGGATAAATTGTTCGCGCAGAAACAAAAGTTCGCGGACGAATTGCTGATCGTCATGCGAGTCTATTTCGAGAAACCACGCACCACGGTCGGCTGGAAAGGCCTGATCAACGATCCAGGACTGGATGACAGTTTCGAGATCAATCGCGGACTGCGAACCGCACGCGGATTGTTGCGTGACATCAACGCAATCGGTTTGCCGACGGGGACAGAGTTTCTGGATTTGATCAGCCCGCAATATGTTGCCGACTTGGTCGGTTGGGGCGCGATCGGCGCGAGAACGACCGAGAGCCAAGGCCACCGCGAATTGGCATCGGGACTTTCTTGTCCAGTCGGTTTTAAGAATGGAACCAGTGGGAATGTTCAGATCGCGGTCGACGCAATCTGTTCGGCACAGCGCCCGCACCATTTCTTGTCGGTCACCAAAGAAGGAACGTCGGCAATTTTTGCGACAACTGGCAACGAAGACTGCCACGTGATCATGCGAGGTGGCGCGCACACGAACTATGACGCCGCGAGTATCGACGAAGCGTCCGCGCTGTTAGAAAAAGCAAAATTGAATCCGCGAATCATGATCGACACAAGCCACGCGAACAGTCGCAAGAAACACACACGTCAGCGATACGTCTGCCGCGACATTTGCAGCCAAGTCAGCGATGGGGACTTGCGGATCATGGGCGTGATGGTCGAAAGCAATCTGGTCGAGGGCAATCAAAAACTGTCAGACGGAAACCTTGTCCGAGGCAAAAGCATCACGGACGCCTGCATCGGCTGGGAAGAAACCGAAGCAATCCTGCAAGACTTAAGCGATGCCGTGGTAAGCCGTCGCGAAAAGACCTGATCCGACAAGTTCATTTCAGCAGCTTGATTTCGTCTGGTAACACACCGAA
>CAZZDZ010000203.1:0-11304 GCA_964652675.1 uncultured Pirellulaceae bacterium | reverse complement strand
AAGAAATCAGCCGCGCAAGGATTTGTGTAGATACCAATGCCCGGAGGGAGAGTGAAATCTGGTGTCACGCTTCCATCGAATGCTCTACTGAAAGACGCGACTTCCAAAGCTACGCTTTGGGCTCTTTGCGAAGCTGGATCCACTCGGTGTGGAACGTGCCTTCTTTGTCCAACCGCTTGTAGGTGTGGGCGCCGAAGTAATCACGTTGAGCTTGCAGTAGGTTTGCTGGCAAGCGTTCCATGCGGTAGCCGTCAAAGTAGCAAAGGGCTGCGCTGAATGCGGGAACGGGAATACCCAAGATCGATGCCGCTGCGACAACCGATCTCCACGCCGCTTGTGCGTCCTCGACCGCTTTTTCAAAGAACGGATGCAGAAGCAGGTTCTCCAAATTTGGATTCTCGTCGAACGCTTCCTTGATGCGATCCAAAAACTGAGCGCGAATGATACAACCGCCACGCCACAACAGAGCGCAGTCGCCGTAATTCAATTTCCAATCGTGCTCGACCGAAGCCGCTTGCAACTGCACGAACCCTTGCGCGTAGCTGACGATTTTGGACGCGTACAATGCTTGACGAACGGCTTCAGTGAAAGCTTTTTTGTCGCCCACAAGTTTCTGAGCGACCGCACGCATCTCGGGGTTGGCTGATTCGGAGGGGCCGTTTAACTGTTTGCTGGCCCTTGCTCTTGCCTCCTTTTGCGCACTCAGTCCGCGAGCGAAAACGGCGGTGGTCACCAATGTACTTGGGACGCCCAGGTCCAAAGCAAGCTGGCTCATCCATTTCCCGGTGCCTTTCGCGCCTGCGATGTCCATGATTTTGTCGACCAAGTAGTCGTCTCCACCTTGGTCGTCTTTGACGCTGAAAATGTCACGCGAAATTTCGATCAGATAACTTTCCAGGTCCCCACGGTTCCATTCGTCCAACACGTCGTACATTTCGTCGTTATCAAGCCCGCCGACTTCTTTGAGCAACTGGTAGGCTTCGCAGATCAACTGCATGTCGCCGTACTCGATTCCGTTGTGGACCATTTTGACGTAGTGACCGGCACCACGCTGACCAACCCATTCACAGCACGGAATGTCGTTGTTGGGGCCGACTTTTGCCGAGATCGCTTGAAACATCTCTTTGACTTCTGGCCACGCTTTGTCGCTTCCGCCAGGCATCATGCTTGGTCCCAACAACGCTCCTTCTTCGCCGCCCGAAACACCGCAGCCCAAAAACAGCATGCCGGCCTCTTCGACCTTCTTGGTACGACGTTCGGTGTCCACGTAGTGGGTGTTGCCGCCATCAATGATAATGTCGCCTGGTTCGCAAAGCGGAATCAGCGATTCGATGATCGCGTCAACGGCGGGACCAGCTTTGACCAGCATCATCAGTTTGCGTGGTCGTTTAACGCTCTTGACGAAATCTTCCAACGAGTGCGTGCCGACAAAGTTCTTGCCTTTGGCGCGACCATTGATCAGGTCATCCACTTTGCTGGTCGTGCGGTTGTATACCGCCACCTTATAGCCCCGGCTCTCGACGTTCAGCGCCAGGTTCTCGCCCATTACTGCCAAACCGATCAGGCCAAAATCACAGTCACCGCTCATCTTGATATTCATTTGATTGGAGTACGAAAAGTTACCAAGGTCAGTCACCAACCAGACGCTCGGGAAATTCGCCAAGGGTTCCGCTGCAATTTCCTACAGGAATCCACAGCGTGCTTGGGTTGGTGATCAACCGAAGACGAGATTCTAGGCGTTAGGGCTCAGAGGAAAAGCCCGCGAAGTGATCGGTTTGTGATTGGTGCGTCACAGAGAATCGCAGCGACGAATCCCCGCGACCGTTTCGCCCGTTGTTCAGAGCTGGCTTTGGTCAACGGAAATGATGATTACCGATTCGTGCAGATTATGCTGTTTTTAGCGGTAAAACTGGCGTAAAGGACGTTGCTGCACGGTCGCATGAGCTACCGGTTCGCAAAATCGTCCCAATCCGTTGTCCGATTCGCTCAACCTTTGAATTTTTGTTGAGAGACCACAAGTCATCAACTAGACTCCCAATGGTGCTCATCCGCTCAAACAATCGTAAATGTCGAGCTTTTTCCCTGCTTTCGCTCTCGCGCTCACAGCTCGAGCTGATCCCAAACATGAATAATCGTCAAATCTTACGTACTGTAAAATCGTTTCTGGCTGCGGCAGCCGCTGTACTTGTTTTTTCCGTGATGACGGCAACTCATAGCCACGCACAAACAGCCCTGGCGGGGATCGACATCGATGCCGCTGGAGTGCTGAAGGTCAAGATGTTTGACGGGCGATTGCATCAACAACGACTTGCTGCAGCGCGCCAACAAGCTCCCAACGGCGTCAACCAGCAAAGCGAACTTCGTAAAGTTTCGTTGAATCGGCTCGAAGCGGCTATTGCAAAACACATTGCTGCGGGAGAACCTCTGCCCGAAGACATGCGGGGTTTGGCGGGGATCACATCAGTCCAATACGTTTTCTTTTACCCTGACACAAACGATATTGTGATCGCTGGCCCCGCCGAGGGCTTTATCGCTGATCCAACCGATCGTTTTGTTGGCATTCGATCTGGCCGTCCGGTTGTTTTGCTGGAAGACCTCATCACTGCATTGCGTGCATTCGGTCCTGGTTCAAGAGACACATCGGTCATCAGCGTCTCGATCGATCCCACCCAACAAGGCCTTGCCCGGATGCAGCGGTTCTTGGCCTCGGTTGGTCGAAACGCGAATCGCAGCGATACCAATCGTTTGGCCCAAGGCTTGAAAAACAACCTCGGTTTGCAAACCGTATCAATCAAAGGCATTCCAAGTTCCACCCACTTTGCTCGCGTTTTGGTAGAAGCCGACTATCGGATGAAACTGATCGGCATCGGTCTGGAGCAACTGCCTGTCGCGATGAAAAGTTACGTTGCACGAGCCAACCCAAACGCGATTGCCGCCAACGCCATGGAACGCTGGTACTTCCAACCAAACTATGACGGCATCGCGGTCAGCGAAGACGGTTTGGCGATGAAAATCAAAGAGCGTGGTGTTCAATTGGTCGGCGCCGGTGAGCGTGTTGCCAATGGCGGACGCCGAGTCGCTGGTCGAGGCAACAAAGCCAGCCAAGCGTTCTGTAAAGATTTCACCGACAAATACAACTTGATCGCCGAGCGAGTTCGCATCTACGCCGAGCTACGTCAGTTGATCGACCTTTCAATCGCAGCAGCTTACATCCAGAAACGAGATTTCTACACTCAGGCCAATTGGGACATGCCCGTATTGGGCAACGAAGCCAAAGTCGCGGTGCAGACTTACACGGCTCCCGAGCAAGTCGAAACCGCAGTAAACGCCATTTGGCGTGGCAACACGCTGATGACTCCACTTGGTGGCGGTGTCAGCATGCAGCCTCGATTGGCATTGAACCCTGACAAGCTGACCATCGACACGGCTGGCGAAAACAACCAAGTCAAAAAGTCAGCAGGTCCAAGCGACTTGGCTGACGGACAGTGGTGGTGGGATTGATCAGCTAATTCAGCTTTTGAAGCTTTTCCAGCGGCACGTAGTAACGCACGTAGCGTTTGCCATCGTTAAACCGTTCACCGGAATCGTTTTCAACCAAAATCGTTGCACGCCGCGTGATTCGATTCACGCGACCTTGTAGATAGCGGCCGTCGTACCCAAATCGCACGTGGTCCCCAACGCGAATGTTGAATTTCCGCGCGGCCCTTTCTTTTTGCGTGATCAGGTCATGCTGATAATCGGTGTGACCAAAATATCGCCTAGCGATTGACTGGAAACGTGCTTCGCTGCAGTTGCCATCGTTCCAAATGAGCATTTCGATCAAGTGAACGAACTCATGTTCGGCGATCCGCTGCATCGCTTCCAAACGATCTCGGCAGCGACGGCCGGTGACTTCGACGGGCCGATCGACGTCTTCAAAAGTCTGGAACAGCAGCGTCGACGAAAGCACCAACTCGAATTCTCGTCTGCCTTCATAGCGGTCTTCGGGATAACGCGTGACCAGTTTGCCAGCGATCCGCGTCATTCGTGACGACAAACCAAACGTGATTCCTTCGGCCTCGGCAACTGGCAGGATTTTTCCAGCAAAGAACCGATCGTCGTACATGCGGATCATCCGAGCGACATCGTCACGACTGACTTTGGTGAAATTGGGCGCGTCGATCGAACGACTCAGCATCAGAGTCTGTTCGTGAATCTCGTGTTGCCATCGCAAGATGTCTTTGGAGTCAAACGTCCGCAACGCAACTTCACCAGCAAGTTTGCTCAGGACCGCAGGATCACGCGGCTTGATCGATTGCAAATTGGATCGACGGTGACCTTTCGCTGCGGGATGGGGCGCACTGCCACTGGGCCGGTTTTTCGTCCGGCTTCTGGTCTGCTTCGCACGGCTGCGCGACGCATTTGCTTTGGTGCGTCTGGATTTGGAGGCCAAGCGTCTAACTCTTTCGTCAAGCGATGCTGTTATTTCGTGGCTGACACATATTTAGCGGTGGACACAGTGGTTGTTCGACACCGAAAAGCACGGGTTAAACGGCGGTTTGCGTGAAACCGTGACCATCCAGCAGCGAGGAGCCAGAAATGAGAGTCGATGTGTTTTGGCTAATATACCGGAATATTCGTTGTTTTTAGGAGACAGATCCCGAGCGTTCAGTCGATTTTGTTTGACCTGGAGGGGTAGTTTCTGAGATAATTTAAAAAGTCTTTTCTCTTTTCGCTGGGCCCCCAGCACACCGCTAACGATTGGTGCAATGCATTATGAACAGTCGTATGGAATCTAACTTGCTGATGGCAACCGTCCGAAATGGTAGTGCCGCAAGTGCAACTGCGGTTATCCAACCTGATCGCCAAGCGGCAATCTCGTGGATCACGTTGTTTTTTGCAGCCGCACTGGTGGCTTTGATGAGCACTCAAGCGATTGGGCAGAAGTATGAAGTCCTGGAGCTGAAACCAGCGATCGAGGAGCCCAAGTTCTTTGACAAAATGAAGTCGTCTGCCAAAACCTTTATCAGGGATGCCTCAAAAGCCGACCCAAAATTGGCACAAAGTTATTACCAGCGATACGTTCCAATCAAAATCACTCAACCTGATGCGCTGAGTGAAATCTCAACATTGCTCACCGAAACTGAGGGCCTTTTAAAGAAGGCGCAAAGAGGACCGGAAGGTCAAAAGGTTCTTGTTTGGCTCTACGGCGGCCTCAAGCCGATTGCGGTAGGAAACTACTCACCTCCCGCTCGGATCAATGCAATCTTGTTCATCGCGAAGATGAGCGAAAAACCCGCGGTCAGAGGCCAAGTGCCAGTTCCGATCCGATACATACCCTCACTTTTCTTGCCGATCTATCAGGACGACAAGAATTCCGACGGGGTGCGGGCCGCAGCACTGATGGGACTGCATCGCTATGCAACGATCAAAGGCACATCGATGAAACCTGAAAACATAACAGCCTTGGCCACTGCAATGGATGCTTTGCTGAAATCCAAGGCGCCCGAAGGACGTAGCGAAGAAGCCCATGCTTATTTGCAGCGTTTTGCCGTTGATATTTTGGCTTCAATTCGAGGCACGGCAGATGTCAATTTTGGCAAAACCTTGGTTAGCATCAGCACCAAGACTGAAAGCCACGATCTGATCGCGCTGCATTCGGCCGCTCAAATAGCTTCTATGTCTCAAGGCTTGAAAGGCGTCCAGCCCAAGAAAATCTTGGACGACTGGGCGGTCCGCGCGATGCGTTCATTCCAGTACGAAATCGCTCGCCTCAATGCCCTCGATGGTGTCCGCCCAGCCTCTTCTCAGCCAATCGACCCAAAATCGATCGTCACCAAAGCCGAGAAACCCAAAGCCGGGTCTCCAATGGCCATGGGCATGAATCGTGACAGGGAGATGGACATGGGCGGGGACATGGACTTTGACATGGAAATGGGGATGGGTGGCGGAATGGACATGGACATGGAAATGGGGATGGGAATGCGTGGAGGAGCTCGCGCTAAACAGCCGCCTGAGGTGATGGCTTCACGTCGCAAATTAAACTACGTGTTGCAGCAATTGCACTTGGGAGTTAGCGGCAACGGAGTTGCCGGGGTGCCCAACAAGCCCGCGGGTTTGATGGCTGCTGTAGACGAAGATGGTCGATTGGAAATCGAAGCCTGGCTACTCAGAATGGAAGAAGTTCTAGCGGGATTGAACGAACCATCCATCGGGACGGTCGACATGTACATTGCTGCCCTGGACGCTCAAGTCAAAGCGCTCGAAGAATTGGCTGGACCAGCGGCAGCCGCTGCCGCTGCCAAAATCGATATCAAAATCGATGGCCATGCGGGACCAGTCGCGACCACAATGCAACCCAAGCTAGAAATGGAAGCAGTCGACAAGAACGGGAACCCAAAATTCCCAGAAGGATTGGACGAGATGGCGCCCGCTGCGGCCAAGAATTAGATCTAAAGATCACTAAGCGGCTCGTTCCCGCAAAGACCTGCTAACAACAGCAAAAAAGCTGGCCAGTAAATTCCTGGTCAGCTTTTTTCGTATCGTATTGGCTCGGCCTAAACGCCGCGTCTGTCATGCCCTCGCTAGCCATTGCTCACTGGCTGGCGATGATGCTGTCGTTGGCAAAGTCTTCGGTTAAGTCCCACGGGTGAAACGACCGTGCAATTTGCTTGGAGAGCATGCGAAAGTAAAGCTTGCGAAACTTTGATTCGTTGGTTTCACTTGTGTATTGTCCAGCAGATGTTGGATAAGTGAACTCATCCAACGTCTTTGAGTACATCACTTCCTTCGTTGCCACGTCGATTACTTTGATCGCAACGTCCGCGCGGCCTCGATACAACGTCGCGCCCTCGCGAAGACGCAGGTTGGTCAGTTCGATTCCCAGGACCTTGTCAGCTTTGACCCCGCGGCCGATCGACACAAAATCGATCGAGTCCCAGCCGTTGGTATCGCGCCATTGCGAGATTTGATCTTCTCGCACCATCTTCATGTCCTTGACTTCGTTTTTCAGTATTTCGCCAACCATTCGGCTCAGTTCACGAGCCCCAGCATCGTCGCTGTATTTGCTGCCGTCAGTGACGGTCACGATTGCCAACGTTGACTCCTCAAGCCCTTCAAATTCGGGAGGAATTTGATCCTTGCCAAGTGCATGCATCACATTGGCGATCATCGGGATGATGCAACCAGCTTGAGTGGTGAATAGAAATCCCGCAATTGCGAGCGTGAGAATGGTAGAAGCCTTCAGGCGTTTCATCTGGCGATTCCTTTCGCGCAGCCAACATGGGTGTAACAGGCCCCGGTCATACGAAAACAAGCCCGCCGGAATCCACACTGATTTTGATGCACTGCTTCTTATGCCCTCCTTGTTATGCCCTGGGCAGGAAAAAGCGTGCTTTTACAGGATTCCAAGGCGAAAGATCCAGCTGACAACGGTCACGATTGCGATCGCCATCAATGAAAACGCCAACCATTTCTGCACTCGAATACTTGGCCAATCGCCTAGAAAAGCCGTTTTCGCACTCACCAACGCGAACGCCAAGCAATAGAAAGCCAGAGCTAGTCCGCCGATGTTTGATTGAGCACTTTTTAGAAATTGGCCGCGGACAAAGTGGGCCCAAGAGGTCGTCATTCCGCAAGCTGGACACGGAATTCCAAAAAAAACTCGGGTGCTACAAGGGGGCAATCCCAACTGTTGATGTGTCCCAAGTCCGCTGGCCGATGGCGACAACTGCGTGGTGACTCCCAGTAAAACAAGAGGCAACGCGGCAGCCAGAAAAGCCATCAAACGCAACAAAACACTTGTTTTCCTGGGGCCCAGCTGGCTCTCAGGGTCGGTTGAATCAGTGGGCCCGTTATCGATAACCGACATCTCCCGATGGTTGTTTGGCGAATCTGGGTCAGCAGGGTTTTGCGTGCTTGGTGAATGGTTCTGCACAAAGATTCCAGGGAAATTGGCAACAGCCGTTGACGTCAAATCCAGAGCCCTCTAAATTTTGCCGCTCAGCGAGTGAAAGTCATTCGCAAACACTGTATTTCGTGGATTTGTCGCGGGTCTCCATCCGTGTCGCTCGCGGTATACCAACTTACCACAACATTTTTCAGGTTTTGTCACTGTGTCTGCCGGAGCAAGCGAAGTTATTCGAATTCGTATGGAAGCATACGATCATGCTGTACTGGACCAGAGTGCTCAAGAAATTGTTGACACGGTAAAAAGAACTCACAGCGAAGTGCATGGTCCGATTCCATTGCCGACTCGAATCGAGCGGTACACGGTTCTGTCCAGCCCTTTTGTAAATAAGAAAGCGCGGCAGCAGTACGAGATTCGTACGCACAAGCGTTTAATAGATATCGTCAGTGCTACGGCCAAGACAATTGAAGCACTCAATAAATTGAGTCTTCCAGCGGGTGTCGACATCAAGATTAAGGCATCTGCAAGATAGTTGTTCAGGCGAAACGCCTGACGACGAGAGGAAATTGTTTTGGACCGAAGCCGCATCTGCGGTTAGTTCTGATTTCAAAGAAAAGCTACATGTGTGCCGCGTTGGTATGCATTGAGTGATAGTAACGAAGAGTATTTGGTTTCTGAATGAACGGAGGCCTTGGCGACAGCATCAGTGTTCGCACTGTTGAATCGTCCGGGCGACCTTGGAATTCATAACGAACGACGGGCGTCCCGCTAGAGCGGGGCGGAAGAGATATGTCACCATCAATCCTAGGCCGAAAAGTCGGGATGACTCAGATTTACCTAGAAGACGGGCGTGCCGTTCCGGTTACGGTTGTCCAGGCAGGTCCGTGTCATGTGCTGCAAGTCCGCAGCGAAGACCGAGATGGTTATGCTGCCGTTCAATTGGGTTTCGAGGATATGCCACGTCGCTTGGCCTCGCGTGCTCAACGCGGTCATGTTGCCAAGCTTGACTCAAAGCGTCAAAAGAAACGTGCAGCCGACAAGATCGAGTTGGTTGCCAAAGCCGATTGTGAACCACAGCGATTCATTCGCGAGTTCCGCGGCGACACCGAATTAGAAGTCGGCACAACGGTCACGGTTGAACAGTTTGCCGAGATCAAAAAGGTCGACGTGACCGCAACCAGTAAAGGTCGTGGTTTTGCCGGTGTTATGAAGCGGCACAATTTCAGTGGCCAACGAGCTTCGCACGGTGTCAAGAAAGTTCACCGACACGCTGGTGGTACTGGTTGCAGTGCATCGCCAAGTCGCTTGTTCAAAGGCATTCGCATGGGCGGCCAATACGGTAACGCTCAAGTGACGACTCGTAACTTAGAAGTTGTCAAAGTCGATGCCGAGAACAACTTGTTGCTGATCCGCGGTGCTGTTCCCGGGCCCAATGGTGGTTTTGTTTCTATCCGCCAGACGAATAAGGTTTAAGGAAGCATCATGGCCAGTTTGACTGTCTACGACGAAGCCGGCAAAGAAGTCGGCAAATACGAAATCGATACAGAGCAGATCGCTGATCGCGTCAGTAAGCAATTGATGCATGACGCGGTGGTGATGTACCAAGCTAACTTGCGTCAGGGTTCGCACAACACACGAACTCGTGGTCAAGTAAGCGGCACGAACAAGAAAATGTATCGCCAAAAAGGCACCGGTAACGCCCGTGCTGGATCCAAGCGAACAAACGTTCGTCGCGGTGGTGGTGTTGCTCGCACAATCAAGCCACGTGACTACAGCTATCGCATGCCAAAGAAAGCGATTCGCATGGCGACTCGCATGGCGATTCGATCCAAGATCGATGATGGCGAAGTAGTAGTGGTCGACAAGCTAAGTTTTGACGAGCCAAAGACCAGCAAGATGGCATCGGTTTTGAAAGCTCTCGATCTGGATGGCACGACAACATTGGTCGCAACGGCCGAAGAAGACGCGAGCGTCTACAAGAGTTGTCGCAACCTGACCGGCGTTAGCTTGCAGCCAGTTCGCGAGCTGAATGCACTTTCGGTGCTCAAGCCAAAGCGAATGTTGATGACCAAGGACGCGTTGGACAAGATTAAAGATGGTTCGTTTAACGCGAACACGAATGCAGATTCAAGCGGAGAAGCCAAATGAGCCGTATTCAGCCGCCGCCACCAAAAGAGGGTGGCATCAAGTTGGAGCCGCATCAGATCTTGTTGCGTCCACTTGTGACCGAAAAGGGCGTGCACCGCGCGACTCGACACAATCAATACGCTTTTGAAATTCATCGTGACGCGACAAAGATCGATGTTCGCGAAGCAGTCGAAGCTTTGTTTGACGTCAAGGTCGCCAAAGTGCGTACACAGAATCGCAAAGGCAAGCTTCGCCGTTACCGTTTCCGTTATGGCCGAACGGCTGATTGGAAGCGAGCGATTGTTCAGTTGAAGCCCGAACACAAAATCGACTTCTTCTAAAACACGATCGCGTCGAACGAAACAAAACAACCACGTATTAAATTAACCAGCCATGGGCATCCGAATATACAAGCCGACCAGCGCCGGACGCAGAAATGCTTCCGTCAGCGATTTCGCTGAGCTGACGAAAGGCTACAAGCCTGAAAAGTCGTTGCTGCGTCCAAAACGCAAAACCGGTGGTCGCAACAACCAAGGCAAGATCACAGCTCGTCACCGAGGTGGTGGTCACAAGCAAAAGTATCGCCTGATCGATTTCCGTCGCGTCAAAGATGATGTGCAAGCGATCGTCGATTCGGTTCAGTACGATCCGAACCGTACCGCCCGCATCGCATTGCTGAAATACGCTGACGGCGAAAAGCGTTATGTGATCGCTCCTTCGGGATTGAAAGCTGGCGACAAGATCATGAATGGCGAAAACGCACCGCCAACACTTGGTAACTGCTTGCCACTGAAAAACATTCCGTTGGGAACTCAAGTTTCTTGCGTCGAGATGCGAATTGGTGGCGGAGCCAGCATGTGTCGCTCGGCTGGAACTTATGCAACATTGATGGCTCGCGAAGCCGATTGGGCTCAGTTGTCTTTGCCTAGTGGCGAAGTCAGACGTGTACCAAGTGTTTGCCGAGCAACGATTGGTTCGGTCGGTAACAGCGAACACATGAATGTTCGATTGGGAAAAGCGGGCCGTGCTCGTTGGCTTGGTCGTCGTCCCCATGTTCGTGGTACGGCAATGAACCCAATCGATCACCCACACGGTGGTGGTGAAGGTCGAACCAAAGGTGGTCGTCACCCAGTTAGCCCTCAAGGCAAGAGTGCCAAGGGTGGACGCACACGTCAGAAAACCAAATCAAGCAACTCTTCGATTGTTCGCCGTCGCAAAAGCAAGCGTTACGGTCAGTTGAAGCTGCACAAGTAAACCGAATACAAGTAAACAACGCGAACAGATTTAAC
>CAZZDZ010000202.1:3837-11332 GCA_964652675.1 uncultured Pirellulaceae bacterium | reverse complement strand
AGAAAACACTGCAAAAGCCGCGTTTACAATTCAAAGTGGCGCTGTCCAGCTAACCAATCGATCGCAGAAACGGAAACCGCTACGACATTTCCAATCCGGTCATCGTTCCGGTGCTGGTTACGAACTTGTCCACTTCCAAACCCATTCGCTGCAGAATCGAAACATACAAATTCGGAAGTGGATAGTTTTTATTTCGGTTAAACGCCAAGTGTTGCCCGTGACGGAATCCGCCGCCAGCCAACAACACAGGCATATTGCGATTGTCGTGGTTGGACGAATTGCCAAGGTTGCTGGTCATGAAAATTGTCGAGTGATCCAGCAAGCTCCCGCCCGCTTCTTTTGTCTCCTCTAGACTTCGCAGAAACTTGCCCCACTGTTTGATCATCTCCAGTTCGATCAACGCGAGTTGCGCAAGCTTTTCTTCGTCGCGTCCATGATGGCTCAGGCCGTGGTAACCTTCGTCGACGCCTTTGATCGGAATCACCCCGCCAGCGCCGGGGATATGGAACGTGATGAAGCGAGACGAATCGGTTTGTAATGCCAGTTTGATCACCGACGACATCATTGCTTGGCGACCAATCAAGTCACTTGCACTGCCAATGTCGACGGGGCGTTTGGCTTTGACTTTTGGCTTGGGTAGCTTGGCCCATTTTTCGTTGGCCGCCATCCGTTTTTCCAAGTCACGAACGCTCTCGAAATACGCTTTCAATCGCTCTCGATCCCCCACGCCCAGTTCGCGTGCCAGCGACTTGGCGTCTTCACCAACCAAGTCCATGATGCTGCGTCCCTGGCGAACCCGGTCGGCTTGCCGATCACGTTCTTTGGCGGAGTTGTCGATGAACAGTTTGGCAAACAGTCGCGACGGCGAAGACTCCGGTGGGATCATCGCGCCATTGTCGGTGTGCGATGGACTGGTCGATCCACCGTTGCTGAGCACCAACGACGGAAAACGCGTTGCGTCACCGAGGTGTTTGGCCAAATATTGATCTAACGAAATCGTGTTCTTGGCTTTTCCCGCCGATCCCATCGACGTTGCCGTCAAAATGCTGGCTTCGGCGCGGTGCCCACCTTTGACACCGGGATGCGAACTGCCGGAAACGACGGTAATTTGGTCGCGTAAATCTTGCAGCGGCTTGAGATACTTAGACGCTTTGTAATTGCGCCCAGCGTTTTTCGGATTTAGGTTTTCGCTGATCAATCCAAGACCCAGCGTCATGGCGACGAAACGGCGTGGTGCCTGGTCAGTCTTGGGCGCCGCAAAGGACTCTTGCATTGCCGAAAGCCATGGCAGGGCCATCGAAACACCGGCGCCGCGCAACAGGGTACGGCGTTTAACGATTCGCTTAAAACTGAAATGAACGCGTTTCACGTTTTTATATCCGTAGTGGTTACTTCGTCAGAAAAACACGGCTGGTCACGACCGCTTTTAGCAGCGAGCGCAATCCGAATCGGTCATCTTTGGTTTGTTCAACGATTTTCTTTAGTTCGTCTCGATCTGAAAAAGCGATCGGAGCACCCGTTCCGTAGACAAGAAGTTTTTCGGCAAAGTTTCTGGCCAGCGGCCAAGGTTTGGCTGCAACCAAATCACGAAACTGAGCAAAATCTTTGAATGCACGTCCATCTGGCAAACGGAAACTTGGGTCGATCGCTTTGCCCTTGGATTTCTTACTGCCCGGGTAACGGTTTCTCCATTGTCCGGCAGCGTCAAAATTCTCTAATGCAAAACCATTAGGGTCAATCTTTTTATGGCAACTGGCGCAAGCGTCGTTGCTGCGGTGCTTGGCAAGCATCTCGCGAATCGTCTTCGCACCGCGGATGTCTGGTTCGATCGCGGGAACGTTCTCTGGTGGTGGCGGAATGTGTTGCCCCATGATGCGGTCGGCAACCCAAACGCCACGCAACACAGGCGAGGTATTCGTGCCGTTAGCGGTGACTTTCAAAATGGCGCCCTGTGCCAACAAGCCGCCGCGATGCGAATCCGCGGTCAGCGAAACGCGTTGCATTTTGTCGCTGGTAACACCATCAATATCGTAGAACCTCGCTAGTCGACTGTTTAGATAGGTGTGATTGGATTTTACCAAGCCAGATACAGGAGCGTTTTGGTCCAACATTTTCTGTACGTACGTGCGTGTTTCAGCAAGCATGGACTCTTGCACGACGATGTCAAAATCGCGGTGCAGTTTTCGATCGGGCTCTGTAAAACTGATGTCAACCATGTCCAACCATTGGTCGGTAAAGTTTGTTACAAAATCACGACCACGTCGCGTTTTCAACATCCGTTCAACTTCTTGGTAAATCGTTTCACGGTTGCGCAACTTTCCGTCCTTGGCCAGCGACAACAGTTTCCAATCAGGAGTGCTGTTGTAGATCAGGTAGCTAAGTCGCGTCGCGATCGCGTAGTCATCAAGGATGCCGGCATTTTCGCTGAAGTACATGAAGCGGGGCGAACACAAAATGGCCCGATACGCAGCTCGCAAAGCGTCGGCGGCGGAGTCACCGTTGGCGATGTTTGTGCTAAGTAGCCGTAGGTAAGGTTTCAACTGTTCTTCGGACATGTCGCGCCGAAATGCGCGGCGAGCAAAACTGCGAAGCTGACGTGCCGATTCCTTGGCAGCATCTTTGTAGCCGACTTTCAGTTTGCCAGACTTGCGATCAACCGAAACCTTGACGCCTTTTCCAAACAATCGTTCTTGGACAAAAGCGACACTGCCGGCCGGAAAAATTTCTTGGACAGTCATCGAGTGTAGCGCAAGTCCCGGTACTTTTTGCGGACCACCTTCGCCCGCACCAACTTGCCCGCCCTCAAACCTGCCTTTTTTAAGCGTTACATCGGCCGGACGTATTTCAAGCATGTGGCGTTCTGGAATCCACGCTTCGTACGTCATCTCTTTGGGCTTGCTGGTCGCCTCGAATGCGCCGACCCACTTCAGCAACGGGGCTCCTGATGTACAGCGGCCTGATCGCACGCTGCACCACACGCCATGATCCTTCGGCGGTTTCAACGCGGACGCTTTGATCGTGAATCGATACCAACTACTGCGACGTGCCGTCATCATTGGCAACCGACCGTAAAAAATGGGTCCACCGCTCCATACGACCGCTTTGCCAGACAACAACTCGGGTTCGCGACAACGCCTTTCTTGATCTTTGCGACAAAGTTGTTTTGCGTTAAACGTCTTTTGAAATGGTTTTTCCGTATCGGCAGCCCGATCAAACGCAGCATCCAACGCGGCGTCGACGGCGACTAAATGGTTTTGCAGTTGGAAATGGGACATCGACTGGCCTTCGGCGATATTCGTGAATCCATCGGTGCGTTGTTCGTCGGGCATGAGTTCTGCCAAAGGAACATCGATCGCGAACAGATCTTGCAGAGTGTTTTCTAATTGCAAGTTCGTCAGTCGGCGACCGCGCACACGGCCAAGCGCAGCGTATTCGCGGCGCTGGTACGATCGAATCCAATTGCCGGTTTCGCGGGTGAACGCAGTGGATAGTTTTTTGTCCACATCACCAGCGTCCTTGGGTGGCATTTCGCCAGCGCGAACACGGTCGACTGCTTTTACCCAGTTGTCCAAAACGGCGGGGTGCTTTAGCTCGGTACCGATCTTGCGTAAATCAAAACCAGCTTCGGCCGAATCACCTTCGTGGCAATCCATGCAATGGTCACGCAAAAAGCCGATGGCAGCTTGCGGTGGGGCAGCGTGTCCGATCGAAACCACCAAGCAACTCAAGGCGGCAACCGTGCAGATCAATCGCGTCGGCAGAGTTTTCGCCTTAGCTTTGGAGATAGCAATGACCAGGGTTTTGGCTAAAGCAACGGTGCGAAAAACAGCTCGGGGCATCTGTCGGCATCGGTGGGGAAGGGAGGAGGGGCTTTCACTAACTATTGTAGGTCGTCGTCACGGTTTCATCGAGGTTAAGTGTTAATAACGTCATTTACGCGTGTTTTAGAGATCTGCGAAACCGTATACTTGTTTCCTTAGCGGCTATCACATTGGGGCAATATTCGCGTAACCATAGCTCAAGGGGGTTTTCGGAGATGAATCGCACGGCTTTTTGGCAAATCTATACCGCATCGGTTTTGTTGGTTTCTGGCCTGTTGGTTTCTGGCCTACTGTGTAGCGCCGCCAGCGGGCAAGGAATCCCGGACCCACGGACTGCGACACCACAACAAGCGGCCGATTTTCTGAGTCGCAGTGGGGCCGTGTTTACGACTGATGATTCGGGGCGGTACATCGGGTTTCAGATGCCCGAGACGCGCGGGCTTCATGAACAGAACTGGCCGTACTTTGCACGACTAACAGACTTGCAAGATTTGGATTGGGGAGCGCTCACGCCGGAGAATCAACATCTGCAATATCTGAGACCGCTAACAAAAATGCGGAACCTGAATCTGTTTGGATGCCCGATCGATTCGATCGCACTGCAGAACATTACTGGCATGCAGCAATTGGAAACGCTGTATTTGTATCGGACGTTTGTTGACGACGATGCGATACCTCACATCGCACAACTAAAGAATCTTAAACGGTTGAATCTGTTCGATACGTTCTTGTCCGACAAAGGCCTGGATCAGTTGGCGCAGTGCAAGCAGCTTCGGTATTTGACGATTGGCAATTCACACGCAGGCAATTTTCCCGAGTCAAGCTTTACGGATGCAGGAGTCAAGCGACTGCGCGATGCATTGCCGGAGACCAAGATCTTTATATGGGGAAAAACGGATCGCCACGATACGCCCATGCTTGTTTCGGCCGGTGCAACGCGGGAAAAGGTTAAACGCTTAACCAACTTGAATCCGACCAAAGTTGCCCAGGCGACCAATCTGGCATCGCGCACCGTTGGCAACGATTGGGCAGCCTTCTTGGGACCAACCGGCGATGGCAAGTCAGAGGAAACGAATTTGCGAACGGATTGGAACACCCAATTGCCCAAGTTGCGTTGGCACAAGAAAGTGGGGATTGGTTTTGCCGCGCCCTCGATCGCGAAAGGCCGCTTGTTGTTGTACCACCGAGTTCGAACGGACGACCCCAAGGCTAGGTCTAGGTTCGCCGAACGTCTTGCTTGCATGCACGCAGAGACAGGCGAGGATTTGTGGAAAGTTGATTTTCCGACTCAGTATGAGGATTTGAGCGGTTACGGCGACGGTCCGCGATGCACGCCCGTGATCGATGGTGATCAAGTCTATTTGTTGAGCCCCGAAGGCATGCTGCGATGTTTGCAACTTGTCGATGGCAAATCGATTTGGGAAGTCGACCTTGCCAGAGAGTTTCAGCTGAACTTTATCATGTACGGTGTCGGCAGCACTCCGGTTGTTCATGACAATCGGCTGATTGTAGCGGTCGGCGGAAAACACGAATCGGTTGGCCACGTTGGTCTGGTCGCATTCGACAAGCGGACCGGCGTGTTTCAATTCGGCGTCGGAGATGACGACGCGAATTACGCTTCACCCAAACTCGTTCGGCACGCTGGGCGCGATTGGTGTTTTGCGTTCATGCGAGACGGTTTAGTGGCGTTCGATCCCAATAACGGCGACATCGACGCGCAGTTTACGTGGCGAAGCAATGTTGCAGGGTCAGTCAATGCGGCAAGTCCGGTTGTGAAAGACAATCAAGTTTTTATCACCGAGTCGTATACCAATGGAGGTGCTATGTTGCATTTTGCACCCGGGAAATTAACTCCCATTTGGAAAGACACTCGTAAACGTGAAAAGATCATGGCTTCGCACTGGGCCACGCCCATCGAGCACAACGGTTTTCTGTACGGTTGCTCCGGTCGCCACAGTGCCCACGGCGCACTGAAGTGTGTTGACTGGGCGACAGGAACTACACGGTGGGAAGAGAAAATGTCCAACCGGACTTCGATGATTTATGCGGACGGCCATTTTATTAGCCTTGGCGAAAACGGTCGCTTACGATGCATCCGCGTGACGCCCGATGGTTTCCAAGAAACCGGTCGAATCGACAAAGAAAACGCCCAAGTCCTACCGTCGTATCCCGCTTGGGCCGCACCGGTGCTATCGCACGGATTGCTTTACATTCGTGGAAAGCATGAACTGATTTGCTACGACCTGCTGGTCGAGTGATTTTCCAGTGCAATACTGACGTTGTTGGTAGCGATCGTCGGCAAGACTTTCGGCCCAACCATAAAGCCAAACGTTCTTGAGAAACAAACATGCGTTTACCCTGCGCCTTGCTGATCATCGCAACCACGTGCCTTAGCGGTTACGCACAGCAAGAAAGAAAGTCTCCGCCGAAATCGCCGTTTGAGAGTTGGGACGCCAATGCCGACGGCGCTCTTTCTCCCGCTGAGTTTCCAAAGCGATTCTCGAAAGCGCTTTTTGATCGAATCGATTCGAACAAAGATGGGAAAATCACGCGCAAAGAAGACGACGCCTATCGTGCCCGCAACGCGCAGCGTAACAAGCCTGCAAAACTGCCCAGCAACGTCACCGCAAAGCGTGACATCACTTACGCTGCTGTTGGCGATCGCAAATTGCCGCTAGATCTTTACTACGTTGCCGATTCGGATAAACCGACGCCATTGGTGATTTGGATTCATGGAGGCGGTTGGCAGGCCGGTTCCAAGAAAGGCTATGGGCCGGCAGGCGAATTGCTAAACCGAGGCTACGCGGTCGCATCAGTCGAGTATCGGTTGAGCGGGGAAGCGAAGTTTCCTGCGGCGGTCGACGACTGCAAAGCAGCGGTTAGCTTTCTGCGTGCAAACGCCAAGCAGTTCAATATTGATCCCGATCGTTTTGGCGTTTGGGGATCATCCGCCGGTGGACATCTTGCTGCGATGGTCGGTACGACAGGCGATACCGACCAGTTCGAAGGCCACGATGTCGCCAAGCAAACCGATTCAGTGGTCCAAGCCGTTTGTGATTGGTTTGGCCCAACCGATTTCAATCGCATGAATGATGTAAAAGGAAAGATCGATCACGATTCGGCCACATCGCCGGAGTCCAAGTTTATTGGCGCTCCGATTCAGGACAGCGCAGACCTGGTAGCCAAGGCCAACCCAATTACTTACGTCAGCCCAGCCGACCCGCCGTTTTTGATCATGCACGGCGAAGTCGACGATATGGTCCCGTACGCTCAGAGCGAGTTACTGCAAGCAGCGCTGACCAAATCCGGTGTGCAATCAGAGCTGATCATGATTAAATCGGGAAACCACGGCTTTGGTGGGGCAGCCGAAAGTCGCGAAGAACTCGCACAAAAATCTGCCGACTTCTTTGATCGAATATTGAAAGCAGACAAATGACTCGAAACACACGGTTTATTTCCGCTGGCATTTTCTTGCTGGTCGCCATTTTATCCTCCAAAGCTGGTGCTCAATTGCCCGACAATCAAATCATCCCCGCCAAAGTTGATGCAGGCGGTGATTCTGTTGAAGTTCTCATTCCGACGGTCGACGGAACGCTTGTTTGGAAAGATGTCGCTGGCAGCTTGGCGGAATCGTTATCGCTGGACGCGCCAACTTTAGAACGCATGTTTCCGAC
>CAZZDZ010000202.1:0-3737 GCA_964652675.1 uncultured Pirellulaceae bacterium | reverse complement strand
CTCGTTGTATTTTTTCACGGCTTGAAAAGCCGCCCTGCCAAGTTCGATGACTTCCGCACGTACCTCTGCGCCGAAGGATACGCGACGGCCGCGATCAGCTATGACGATCACCAAAGCATCACGGATTCGGCGACACAGATCAGTCAAATTGCCGCACAGATGTTTGTGGGCCCGAATACTCCTGAACTTTTTTTGGTCGGGCACTCCATGGGCGGACTGGTCGCGCGTGAGTGGACCGAAAACCCGACAATCTCAAACGACAAGATCGTGTCATTGGTGACCATTGGGACACCCCATCGAGGATCCAATTGGGCAAGCTTGCCACCGCTGTTGGATTTGTTTGCGACCGGCAGTTTGGACTCACAGGATTTGGTCGACGTGATTTTGCACAAGCCGTCGGCGCCTGGCATGCGAGAATTGGCGCCCGAGTCTAAATTTTTGACCGACATGCAGGCGCGGCCTCGAAAAGCCGGCGTGTCGTATACCACGATCGTGGGAACAGGCAGCCCTGTCGCGGAAACAGAAGTCGTTCGGTTGCGACAGACCTTGCAGAGCTTGGATCAGGAAGGCAGCGTGTTGCGTTTGATCCGGCCTAGGATACAACCGCTGCTACAGAGTTTCGACGAACTCGCACGCGGCAAAGGCGACGGAGTTGTCGCGGTCGACCGGGCAACGATCGCAGGCGAAGATGATATTGTGACGGTCGAATTGTCACACATCGACATGGTCAGCCGTGCAACCACTGCACCCAAACAACCCGTTTGGGAAGCGGTTTTGAATCGCTTAAAGAAGTAGGGCGATTCGACCGTCTGCGATTCATTGATCGCTTGACGGAGTTTACTAGCACGCAGCGCCAGCAAGTGAATTTCCTACAAACGCCCAGGATTCACTTGCTCGCGCTGTGTGATGCGTGCTGGTATGTCGAATGACACGACAACCAATGCAGGCCAATATTTTCCTGCTAAACTGAGGCCGCTGGTTTAGTTTTCTACTTTTGAAATACGGTTCTCCGATGCGATCAATCCTCGCTGCGTTTTCTCTCGTTGTCCTTTTCGCTGGTAGCCTGTTGGCGGCCGATAAACCCAATGTGATCGTCATCATGGCGGACGACTTGGGTTACGGTGACGTCAGTTGTTATGGCGCGACAGAATTGGAGACGCCCAACATCGACGCACTTGCTGCGAACGGATTGCGATTTACTCAAGGCTATTGCAGCGCGTCGACTTGTACGCCGACACGATTTTCGTTTTTGACGGGGATGTACGCGTTTCGGCAACCCGGTGCGGGCATCGCGCCGCCAAATGCGACCGCGTTGATCAAACCTGGCACCGAAACGATTGCATCGCTTCTGCATCGCTCCGGCTACAAAACAGCCGTGATCGGAAAGTGGCACCTAGGAATTGGCGGCGGTGACAAACCTGATTGGAATGGCCTGCTGAAACCCGGCCCATTGGAAATCGGGTTTGACTACTGCTATCTGCTGCCAACGACCAACGACCGCGTGCCAAGCGTCTATGTTGAAAACCATCGCGTCGTGAACTTGGATCCCAACGACCCGTTGTGGGTTGGTAACAAGAAACCAGATCCGGATCATCCAATGGGAAAGGATCCAGAAGTCCGTGCGAAACTGAAAATGAACTGGAGCCATGGTCACAATCAGACGGTTCACAATGGCATCGGCCGAATCGGGTTTTACACTGGCGGTGAAAAGGCGCGCTGGCGCGATGAAGATCTAGCAGACAAGTGGGTGGAAAAATCGGTTCAGTGGATCGAAGACAACAAGGATAATCCTTTCTTTTTGTTTTTTGCATCGCACGATTTGCACGTCCCACGCATGCCGCACGAGAGATTCCAAGGAAAAACGAAGCTTGGTTTTCGTGGCGACGCGATTGTTCAGTTGGACTGGTGTGTAGGTGAATTAACCAACACTCTCAAGCGGCTGAAGTTAACCGAAAACACGCTGATTGTTTTCTGTAGTGATAACGGCCCGGTGTTGGATGACGGCTACCAAGACGGCGCGATCACTCAGTTGGGTTCGCACAAACCAGCGGCCAACTATCGCGGTGGAAAGTACAGCATTTACGAAGGCGGAACGCGAACACCGTTCATCACGACGTGGCCGGGGACCATCAAGCCGGGGACATCGGACAAAATCGTTTGTACCGTCGACTTGGCCGCCAGCATGGCATCAATGGTTGGCCAGGACATGCCAGCAAACGCCTGCCAAGATAGTTTCGATGTCTTGCCCGCCTTGCTGGGTAAAACGGACGCGAAAGGTCGCGATCACCTGCTGCAACAACCCAACAAAGGAGACTCGCTCGCATTGCGAGTCGGCGATTGGAAAGTTCTTTCGTGGGCAAATGCAAAGCCACACAAAAAGTTGACGTACGAAAAAGCCCAAGGCAAATACGAACTGTACAACTTGGCCGACGACCCCGAGGAACTGAAGAATGTGGCGGCTGATCATCCTGAGAAGTTGAAAGAACTACTCGCCGCGCTGGACAAGATCAAATCCGACGGTCGATCCAGACCATAGAGCCAGCGATTCTGCGTTTTGCTATCGCGCAATTCGATTTTGACTGTAGAACAATGCAGGTTGTGCCGATTCTTTGGTTTAGAAGGGGGGCGAGTTTGCATGGTGATTCCGTGCGCTTGCCAAAACACATTTACCGTTGTTCAGGCAACTGTCGGATTGGATCATGCGTATCACGCTATTGCGCAGCCTTTGCGCTGCAACTTTGCTTTCTTTTCTCGTCGCGAATTCCGCTGACGCACAGCGACCTGTTGTGCCAGGATCTGGAAGCGAAATCATTGGCGTCGCCGACGACTTTGAGGATCCCAACTGGGGCTACATTCCTCGTGATCCCAAAAGTACCGAAGACATTGACGACAACCAACGTGCCCCGATGGGCCGCAGCACGAATGGTCGTTGGTACGAAGGTATCAAACGCGGCCATCCGGACATCGTTAAACGCGTGCCAACACCACCTGGTGGAATCCCAGGCAGTGAAGGTGCGTTGCTGATGCGATCGATGTACACAGGGCTGCCCCACCAGCCAAGCTACAAGATGCATCAAGATGACTTTGTCGCCAACGTGCAGTATCGACTTCGTCGGACGATCAGTGTTCACGAAGCACCAAGTGTGACAACACGCGTTTACTTGCCACCAGTCGCACAGTGGGAAGACCGCAGTGGACCGCACTTCGGTTTCCGCCTCGCTCTGGAAACAACCGCGATGACGGAACAGGAAGTCGGCCGTGGAATTTTCAAACGCAAAAAGATGGAAATGGGCAACGAAATCTATTGGCCAGGATTGTTCATCGAATTCGAGAGTAAGACTAAAACCGGCAAGGCAGAAGACTACGCTTATTTGAGAGTACGAAGCAATCGTCGCGGCGGAGATTTCCGTGGCCCACAGATCACGACAACGGGTTGGTGGACGCTGGGCATGAGCATCACGCCTGATGGAATGATTCACTACTATGCATCGCCTGGCGTCGACAATCTGACCGAAGCGGATTACATCACCAGCCAGTTCCCATACGACTATCGCTGCGAACGATTCCGAACTTTCTTTTACAACATCTGCAGTGCAGATGACGGACGAAGCTGGAGCACATCGTTTGTCGTGGATGACCCGAAAGTATTTGCTTTGCGTCCCGCAGGACGAATCGCAACGGGCGCTCCACGTAACTACCGCTAATGCCGTAGCGGAAGTCGTCAAGACTTTCGGCAA
>CAZZDZ010000201.1:0-11411 GCA_964652675.1 uncultured Pirellulaceae bacterium | reverse complement strand
CATCTCATGGTTCGCTGGCTTCGTCACGAAACGCGTCGCATTCCATAATCTATAGTGCCGGACCCTTGAGCGCATTGTATAGGTTTGAAATGTGCTCGGGAAATACATTCAATATATCGTCGTGCTCGACGAGCGGAATCTTGCATCTTCTTAGGTCATCCGTGACACGTCCACCCGCGTGCACCAACGAATGACGCACCAGACGTGCGACACGAATGTCCTCAGCGAACCATGCTCGGTCAGCTAGGTCGCCAATCGCACCTCGCAGGCTCTTGTTGAAATCTCTGTCTGTGACACGAATTCGGATCCCTCCATGCGCGATAGAAACTAGGCGAACAACAAAGTTCTCGTATGCGCCATATACAGCCAAATAGACCAGACGCATTGTCCCGTGAAGTCCCATGTGAAACGGATGAAGCGAAAGATACTCCTTCCATACGGTGTCGCCGTCTAATTCAGGGCGCACCGAACCCTTAAGCTCAGAAATCTCAGCTGAAAGCGCTACGACACGTTCGCGTATAGTACGCTTAAGCGCAGGATCAGCATCAAGCTCGGGTATTTCCCGAGAGAGTCTGGCCAACACGACATCTGAAAAACGCAACATTCCCGATGCGTTTTGGTCTGCGTTTACATAACCGTCGTGGAATTGCTTGATTGTGTCAGGTATCGATGCGGGTAATGCACCAACGTATGACGCACTGCGCCAATCGGCCACTAGGTCGAAAATCGGCTTTGCGATTTTGCTCGCTTTGTCCGATGCAGCAAACGCTTTGTGCCCGAAATCATCAGCGAAGAACGTCCCGTAAGACTCCTGGCGTTTGTCAATAATCAGCGGCTTTTCCAATGTGAAACTCCTGTTTCCATTGAAAGACGCGATCAATGTGGAGAGGTTCACTCGTCCAGCGAACGTTGTAATTATCCCGGGTTTGGGCCTACTTATCCCGGTTTGGATGGCACTTATCCCGGTTTGGGTTGACCGGAGTAACTTCTTATCCGGGTGGGTGATAGTTTAGGGGCTTTTGTGACTCCATGCCACCCAAATATGCCAGAGGCGTAGTGAACCCCCCGTTTGTCGAACGGGGCACCTGCTTGCTATTATAGGATCCAGTGGTTGGTTTATATCTTTTGGGCAATAGAGGTTTAAGAAATGTCGACTTTCACTAAGCATTCAGGTTCAAACGCTCGGTCAAAGCATAAGACTCGCGAAGAATGGGCTGAAATCTGGTTCCACAAACTGGCTGATTTTCATGGGGTGAAGGACCGTAAGGGTTGGCGATTCACGCGAGGCGACGTGATTGGTTATTTGCGGTTTCGACGAGATCAGGGTGTGCCTGCCAAGAAGCGTAGGATGATTGTTCAGGGCTTGATTACCTATCGAAATGCTTTCTTGCGATCCAATACTCCGAAGTTGGAGGACATTCGCACCAAGCTGGCGGAGATCGCAGTGAGGGAATCAGCAGAGCAGCTTGATGGGGATCTGATTGAAGAGGTGGTGGAAAAGATCAATCAGCGGGAGCCTGACGTCATTCGCGAGATGCGATGTCATTTGCGCCGCAACAGACTGGCACCGCGAACGGAGAAGGCATACGTCAATTGGATCAAGCGATTCATGCGTGTCCGCGGGATCAGTACACGAAAGCACTTTGATTCGATAACGGTGAAGAATGTCGAAGCGGTTCTTTGATTGGGCAGAGCGGTTGTGTATCTTTGAAAATCACAACGCAAAATCGACGGAAGTTATTGCACACAAACGGTTTACTTGTTTCGGCACAACCAGCCCGATTCAATGCTCAGACTAAGAAATGGGCCATTTTCGGCCCCGATTCCAGGCCCCTCCCAAGGCGGGTTATTGGACAAAAACGGCCTTGGATATGGGCACGTGTATCGCCGTGAGCGCAATCTAAGTTAAACTATGGTTCCCGCCATTGAAGACCCGCCTACATCCCACCCCTTTTGTAAATCCATGGTTTTGCCATGGTCAGCAAAATCTACAGGAGCCCACCGAATGAAATGCCGCGGTAACGGACTCAATCGACGCGACTTTTTGCACGTCGGATATCTTGGCGGTCTAGGACTGTCATTGAACGAAATGCTCCGCCTGGAAGCCAACGCAGGGCAAAAGTTTTACGAGACAAAAGAAGGCAAAGCAAAATCTGTCATCTTTATCTTCTTGCCCGGCGGCATGGCTCATCAAGAGTCGTTTGACCCCAAGCCATACGCCCCCGTGGAATACCGCGGACCGATGAATTCGATCGCGACGAATGTCGAAGGCGTGCGGATCAACGAAATGTGGAAACAGACCGCGACCATCGCCGATAAGATCGCGATCGTCCGTTCGATGACTCACGGCGAAGCCGCACATGAACGTGGCACCCACAACATGTTCACCGGTTATCGGCCTAGCCCTGCATTGGCGTTCCCGAGCATGGGAAGTGTGGTATCTCACGAATTCGGCCCACGCAACAATTTGCCTCCGTACGTTTGCGTTCCCAATCAACCAAATGAGTTTGCGGGCACCGGTTACCTGAGTTCTTCTTTCGCGGGTTTCAGCATCGGTGCGGATCCAGCTGCGGGCGATTTCAAAGTTCGCGATTTGAACTTGCCCAATGGAGTCGACTCGGGCCGGTTCACAAAACGCCGGCGAATGTTGGACGTGGTGAACGACCATTTTGCAAACAAAGAAAAATCAGACGCGTTGGACGCAGTCGATACGTTCTACCAACGCGCCTACGCGATGATCAGTTCGCCAAAGGCACAGGAAGCATTCGACCTAAATAAAGAAGACGCCAAGACGCGCGACGCCTACGGCCGCAACCAAGCCGGTTCGCGGTTATTGCTGTGCCGACGGATTGTCGAAGCCGGAGTGCGATTTGTCACAACGACTTATGGCGGTTGGGACATGCACGACAATGTCAAAGGCGGCATCGAACGCACGGTCCCTCCATTTGATCAAGCCTACGCAGCGTTAATTCGCGACTTGGAACAACGTGGACTACTTGATTCGACCATGGTTGTGATCGCCAGCGAATTCGGCCGCACGCCAAAGATCAACGGAACCGCTGGTCGCGACCACTGGCCAAAAGTATTCAGTGTCGCAATGGCCGGTGGCGGTATCCGCAAAGGAATCGTGTACGGTTCCTCAAACTCGACTGCCAGCGAGCCCGACGAAAACGCTCTTGGCGTCCAAGACTGGGCGACCACGATTTACCACTGCATGGGAATCACTGCAGACAAAGAACTGATGGCTCCTGGCGATCGCCCGATCGAAATCGTCGACGGGGGAAAAGTTCGCAAGGACTTGATCATCTAGCCAAATTGGTTGCGATCAGATTTTGATTGCTGCTGATTTTGACTGCTGCCTGATATCACTGCTGCTGGGGCTAGATCGCAACATCGCGATCGAATTTATCTAGAACCGTTTCGCATGAACAAAGGTTTGGAACGTCCGATGCTCGAACGCACTAAACTCCGTGAACTGATCCTTGTCATCGTCGCCTGGTTACTTGGGATTGCATTCGCCAATTACACCCACGCCGCTTCGCCACGGCTTAGCAACATTCAACCGCGCGGCGTGCAGCGGGGCGCCGAGCACGTGTTGACGTTCAACGGCAACAATTTGGGTGACGCCCAAGAGATCTTCTTTTACGAGAAAGGTTTCGAGGTTCTGGAAGTCAAAGGCGAAGGCAACAAAGCGACTGTCAAAGTAAAGGTCAGCAGTGATTGTCGATTGGGCGAACACGTTGCCCAGGTCCGAACCGCGTCGGGCATCTCCGACTACCGCACAATCTACGTCGAAGGCCTGCCGGTCCTAAACGAAAAAGAGCCCAACAGCGTCTTTGAGACACCCCAAGAAATCTCGCTGAACCACGTCGTCAACGGACACATCTCCAATGAAGACGTCGATTACTACGTCGTTCAAGCAACAAAAGGGCAACGCATCACGGCAGAAATCGTAGCGATGCGTTTAAGCACCGCAAACTTTGATCCGTATGTTGCCATCTTGGACGAAAAGCGTTTCGAACTGGCGACCAATGATGACACCGCTTTGGCGCTGCAAGATGGATTTGCTTCGGTGATCGCTCCTGCGGACGGCAAGTACATCATCGAAGTCCGTGAGAGCGCCTACGCAGCCGGCAGCAATTACCGATTGCATGTTGGGACGTTTCCGCGACCGAAAGCTGTCTTTCCTCCTGGCGGAAAACTGGGCACCGAAATCGATGTGAAGTATCTAGGGATGCCCACTGGTGACTTGGCCGCAAAAATTAAGTTGCCCGAAACCGATGTGACCGATTTTGGTGTGGTCGCAATGGACGCGGGCGGAATCGCGCCCACCGCCAACAACTTCCGGCTGTTCTCTCACGACAATGCATTCGAGAAAGAGCCCAACAATAGTTTCGATGTCGCATCGCCAGCTGAATTGCCGCTCGCGTTCAACGGCACGATAGAAACGCCCGGCGATGTTGATTTTTACAAGTTCACGGCCAAGAAAGGCCAAGCGTTTGATGTCGAATGTTTTGCCAGACGAATCCGATCGGGGCTTGATCCGGTCATGAACATCTACAAAACCGATCGCGGCGGCCTAGTTGGTAACGACGACTCGCGTGGCCCCGATAGCTACGTTCGGTTCACGGTTCCCGCCGATGGGGAATACTACATTCGCATCGCCGACCACCTTGGTCGTGGCGGACCCGATTTGGTTTATCGGATCGAGTTTCAACCGGTGAAACCAAAATTGTCACTGGGTATTCCACGCAATGAACGCTACGGACAATTTCGGCAACAGATTTACGTCCCCAAAGGCAACCGGTTCGGAACGCTCATCAGTGCCAAACGCGAAAACTTTGGCGGCGACCTGAAACTTTTGGGCGAAAACCTACCGCCCGGTATCACGATGCACTGCGTCGACATGCCTGCAAACCAAAACACAATGCCAGTGGTTTTCGAAGCAACGGCCGACGCGCAGCTAAATGGCAAACTGATCGATTTTTTGGCAACGCATACGGACCCAAGCAAAAACATCACGGGCGGTTTTCGCAACCGCGCCGATTACATCATCGCTGGCCCTGGGCAATCGCTTTATCGATGGAAAGACGTCGATAAATTGGCGATGGCCGTGATCAACGAGATCCCTTTCAAGCTGGATGTGGTCCAACCGAAAGTGCCGATCGTTCGCGATGGTTCAATGCACGTCAAAATCGTGGCAACCAAAAAGGAAGGTTGGGACGAGGACATCAACATTACCTTCCCTTATCGCCCACCAGGGTTGGGAGCAAGCAGCAGCGTCAAAATGCCAAAAGGCAAGAACGAAATTCTGTATCCAATCAACGCGAACGGCAACGCGGAGATCAAAGAGTGGAAGTTCTACGCATTGGGAAGCTCTCAAGGGCACTGGGGGGCGACACAGCTTGCAAATTTGAAGATTGCCGACGCCTATGCACGATTTGAATTGCAGCGACCCGCCTGTGAACAGGGTCAAGAAGCAGCAGTGTTGTGCAAAGTAAATCACACCACACCGTTCGAGGGCGAAGCGACAGCGACACTGGTTGGATTGCCACCCAAGGTCACAGCGGAACCACTAAAACTGACCAAGGACACCAAAGAACTAACGTTTACGTTGAAAACGCAGAAGGACAGTCCGGTCGGTAAACACAATTTGATTTGCCAGTTGGTGATTCCCATGAGTGGCGAATCGGTAACCAGCCGCGCAGGAACCGTGCAGTTTCAAATCGACAAACCGCTTCCACCACCAAAGAACGCGCCCAAGCCAAAGCCACCAGCAGCCAAACCAGCCGAGAAACCGAAGGCCGACGCACCCAAGAAACCAGAGCCGCCAAAAGCCAAACCGCTGACACGCCTGCAAAAGCTACGCAAAGCAGCGGAAGAACGACAGAAAGCACGCAACGGCTCATAGGCTTTCAGCCTGTCGCATAAAACCAAAACAACTTGAATCGCAAAGTAACGTGAAGCCGGAATCTATCATGACCAGCCAACTCGCTCGAATCGCAATAACGCTTACGATGGCAATGATTGCCCTTGTTATCGTTGGTAATGTCGCTGTCGCAGCCGAACCCGATTCGCAAAAGCAGACCGCAGCGCAAACGACGGCAGTCAAGCTACCAGCGGCTCCGCCCAAACCGATCAAGATCAACGTTTACCCACCCGAGGTCAATCTAACTTCTTTGCGAGATCGGCAATCGATCTTGGTGCAAAGCGTGATGGCTGACGGAATCACAAACGACGTCACCGCGCAAGCCAAATTCACTTTGGTTGACAACAAGTTCGCAAAAGCAGATGGCTCCGTGCTGCATCCCGTTGCCGACGGCCAGACGCAACTGAAAATTGAATTCGCAGGCCACACCGCGGAGCTTCCCGTTGTTGTCAAAAACGCTCAAACCGATCCACCAATCAGTTTCCAACTGGACGTCATGCCCGTATTCATGCGTGCGGGTTGCAATACCGGCAGTTGCCACGGCGCCGCACGCGGCAAAGACGGTTTCATGCTTTCGCTGTTCGGTTACGATCCCAACGGCGACCACTTTCGATTGACCCGAGCGGTCCCGGGGCGACGTATCAATTTGGCCGTTCCAACAGAAAGCCTGTTGATGCAAAAATCGGTTGGTGCCGTTCCGCACACCGGCGGCAAACGTTTTGGAATGGACAGCGAGTATGCGGACACGCTGATGCGATGGCATGCCGCCGGCGCTCCGAATGATTCGGGAGAAATCCCCAAAGTCACCAAGGTCGATATTTTCCCAAAAGACGCCGTTCTGGATGGCGAAGGCGCGACGCAGCAAGTCACCGTTCGTGCTCACTACAGTGATGGTACCGATCGAGACGTTACCGATTTAGCGGTGTTTCTCTCCAACAACGACAACTCGGCACCGATTTCCGACACCGGCGTTGTCACGGCGGCTAACCGTGGCGAAGCGTTCATCATGGCTCGCTTCGAGACGCATACCGTTGGTTCTCACTTTATTGTTTTGCCCAAAGGAGTGCCGTTTCAGTGGAGCGGTGCGGAGCCAAACAATTACATCGACGAACACACGCACAACAAATTTAAAAAGCTACGCATCAATCCATCCGAGCTTTGTACCGACGAAGAATTTTTGCGTCGTGCATCGCTGGACATTGCCGGTGTGGTCCCAACCATCGACGAGTACAGCGAGTTTCTTGCCAACGCGGATCCCAACAAACGTGCGCAGCTTGTCGACAACCTTTTGGATCGCAAAGAATTTGTCGAACTTTGGGTGATGAAGTGGTCTGAACTGCTAATGATTCGCACCACTCAGCAAATCGCCTACAAACCGATGTTGCGATATTACAACTGGGTGCAAGAACGCATTTTGAATGAAATGCCAATCGACCAAATGGTCCAAGAACTCTTGAGTGCCAGTGGCGGAACATTCGAAAACGCAGCCACGAACTACTACCAAATGGAAACCGACCCGTTGAAGGTTTCTGAGAATGTTGCCCAAGTATTTATGGGCATGCGAATTCAATGTGCCCAATGCCACAACCATCCGTTCGATCGATGGACGATGGATGATTACTACAGTTTCGCAGCGTTCTTTTCGCAGATTGGCCGCAAAAGGGCCGAAGACCCGCGCGAGACGATCGTGTTCAACAGTCGCGGTGGCGAAGTCAAACATCCGGTCGGCGGACGGGTCATGCCTCCCAAATTTCTGGGCGGCGATTCCCCCGAGACGAAGGGCAAAGACCGACGCAAAGTCATGGCTGAATGGTTGGCATCCAAAGACAATCCCTACTTCGCAACCAACCTCTCTAACATCGTCTGGAACCACTTCTTTGGCAAAGGGATCATCAACGAAGTGGACGACGTGCGAATCAGCAACCCACCGGTCAACAAAGAACTGCTGGACGCATTGTCCAGCAAGTTCACCGAGTACAACTACGACTTCAAAAGCTTGGTTCGTGACATTTGCAATTCGCGAACCTATCAACTGAGCACAAAGACCAACGAGACAAACGAAAAAGACAACAAGAATTTCTCGCACGCGTCATTAAGGCGTGTTCGCAGCGAAGTTTTACTGGATGTGATCAGCCAAGTCACATCGACCAAGAACAAATTTGCCGGATTGCCTCTCGGGGCTCGAGCCGTGCAAATCGCCAACGGCAACACTAGCACGTATTTTTTGACAACGTTTGGACGCGCACGTCGCGAAAGTGTTTGTTCGTGTGAAGTCAAAGTTGAACCAAATTTATCGCAAGCATTGCACTTGTTAAACGGTGACACGTTGGCCAACAAAGTCGCTCAAGGCAAACTGGTCGAAACGCGACTCGCCGAAGGCAAGACGCCAGAGCAAATTGTCGAAGAAATGTATGTGCGATGTTTGACGCGAAAGCCAACCGAAATTGAAATGAAAAAGTTAAACGAAGTCATTGGCCCGGCTGAAGACAAAAAGCAGATTCTAGAAGACGCCTTTTGGGCATTGTTGAATTCGCGCGAGTTTGTTTTCAACCACTAATCACATCGAAACCAATCAAGCGTTCGTTTCGGGGGCGAGCGACCACTTAAAAACAGCAACGTCTATGACGAATCGAATAACGAAAACTGCATGTTTGATCGCCGCCCTTGTTGCGTCGACGTCGGTTTCTGCGGTCGCGCAAGAAAAGAAACCGCCCAAGATTACGTTCGACGAACACGTCCTGCCGATCTTTCGGCAAAAGTGCTTGTCTTGTCATAACCCAGACAAGAAGAGTGCCGACCTGGATTTGTCGACATACACCAATACGATGACCGGTGGGGCATCGGGGACGGTCATCGAAGCCGGTGATGCATCGACAAGTTACTTGTACCAATTGGTCACGCACGCCGAAGAGCCTTCGATGCCGCCGGAATCGCCAAAGATTCCCGACCCAATGATCGAGATCCTGCGCAAGTGGATCGACGGTGGCGTACTTGAAAACGCTGGCAGCAAAGCCAAAGCGTCCAACAAAAAGAAATACAACTTGGCGTTGGCCGCACCATCGACTCAACGGCCAGCCGTCGTTCCTATGCCGGGTCGATTAAGTTTGCAGCCATCGTTCGTTGCCCCCACTGCGACCGCCGTCGATGCGATTGCGACCAGCCCTTGGGCTCCGCTTGCAGCCGTTGGCAGCCAAAAGCAGGTTTTGCTTTACAACACCCAAACACTGCAACTGCTGGGCGCTCTGCCGTTCCCCGAAGGAACACCGCGGGTTCTGAAATTCAGTCGCAGCGGCGGATTGTTGCTGGCCGGCGGCGGAGTCGGTGGTGCCAGCGGCCGAGTCGTCGTCTGGAGCATTCGCAACGGCGAACGCATAATCGAAATCGGCAGTGAATTGGATGAAGTTCTGGCTGCTGACATCAGTAGCGACCAAACGTTGATCGCGCTAGGCGGCCCCAATCGCGTTGTCAGAATTTATTCCACCGATACCGGTCAATTGCTGCACGAGATCCGCAAGCACACCGATTGGATCACCGCATTGGAATTTAGCCCCGACAGCGTCTTACTTGCATCAGGTGATCGCAACGGCGGTCTGTTCGTTTGGGAAGGCTGGACGGGCCGCGAATACCTGACTCTGAAAGGGCACACCAAGGGGATCACGAGCGTTAGTTGGAGAAGCGATTCGAATATCGTCGCGTCCAGCAGCGAAGACACAACGATCCGTTTGTGGGAAATGGAGAACGGAGCGAACATCAAAAATTGGAACGCGCACGGTAGCGGAACCATGAGCGTCGAATTCTCTCGCGATGGACGATTGTTTTCATGCGGCCGCGACAAAACGGCAAAACTTTGGGACCAGAACGGCAAGCAACAACGCGTCTACGAAGCGTTCGCGGACTTGGCGCTCCAAGCAAGCTATTGCGACGAAACCAATCGCACGATCGCAGGTGATTGGACCGGCGAGATTCGAGTTTGGAATGCGGCAGACGGCGTACGTGTTGGCGAATTGTTGATGAACGCCCCGAAGCTGGAAGATCGCTTGGCCCAAGCAAATAAGTTGATGACGACCAAACAGACCGAGCATAAACCGATCGCCGACGCTTACGCTGCCGCCAAAGCCGCGTTCGACAAAGTCAAAAACGAACACACACTTGCGCTCAACACGGCAAACCAAACAAAAGCGAAATCGGAACAAGCCACCGCCGCATTCCAAGCCGCAAATCAATTGATTCAGAAATTGACCGCCGAGCACACAGCTGCAAAACAGCAAGCCGATGCGATGGGGAAAGGCATTCCGCAACTGAAAGACGCAGCAGAAAAAGCGGCCGCAGCTGCAAACGCAATTCCAGGGGATCAGGCGCTCGCGGCCGCCGCGAAAACGATCAAGGACACATCGGTCAATAAAGCCAATCAGTTTGCGGCGATGAGCAAAGCGGCTGCGGACAAAGCCGCCGCGATGGCCCAAGCGAAGGCAGACATGATAGCCAAGCAAAAGGCAATGGCGGAAATGACGGCTGCCTACAACGCAGCGGCCGCAAAAGAGAAACAGCTATTGCCGGTCTTAAAACCCAGCGAAGACAAAATGAATGGCGAAAAAGCCAAGCTAGACAAAGTCGCAGCCGAACTGACGTCGGCCCAGCAACTGGTGTCACGGTGGAACAACGAAATAGCGTTCTCCAAGAAATACACCGACTTGACCAACCAACGCAGCGCCGCAGCGAAAGTACTCGGTCAGCGACAAGACGTCCATGCGCCAGTCGCCGAAGCATCCAGCGCAGCTGCTGGCGTTCTTGCAAAAGCCAACAGTGATCTTGCGAACGCCAAAAATATCGTCGCAGGATATGGCGAGAAGCACAAAGCCGCATTGGCTGCAATCGCTACCGCGAAAACCAATCTGACCAACGCCACCAACGCAAAAAACGCTGCCAACGGCACAGTCAACCAGTACGCTCTCGTCGTCACAAAGTTGAACGAAGCCACTGGTAAAACAAACGAAGTCTTGGCGTTGATGAAAGAGGATGCCGCCGTGACAGCCGCCTTAAATCAACTCAAAGCCGCCAGTGCAAAGGCAACTCAGCAGCTGGAAGCCGCCAAAACAGATTTGGCTGCAAAAACGAAGGCGATGCAGGACGCTTCCCAGTTGGTCGTCAACAACGAAAAGGCCGCTGCGGATTTGACCGCGCAGAAAGTGGCGATGGAGAAAGCGATCCCAGGTCTTGCAGCTGCCATCGCACCGGCACAGCAGAAAGCAAACGTTGCCAAAGCGGCTGCAGACGCTTCAGCCAAAACGGTCGCCGAAGCACAGCAGAAAGTCGACGCAATCAAGAACCAAATCGCCCAAGCCCAAGGGTTAGCTACCGCCGGATAAGGCAACGGCGAAAAAGTTAATTTCCACGTAGCGGAAGTCTTCAAGACTTTCGGCAGCCCTGGTTCGGCCACAATAAATCGACAAGCCGTCAAGACTTCCGCTACAGGTAGATTTTC
>CAZZDZ010000200.1:0-11425 GCA_964652675.1 uncultured Pirellulaceae bacterium | reverse complement strand
AAAGAAAAAGGCTGGCTTCTCCATTGGAAAAGCCAGCCTGCTATCTACATCGATTCACGCAACCGCTAGGCACTGCCGTAGGTCAGTACGTCTTCCATTTGCGTTAGCGAGATCGCTCCGTCTGGATGCAGTACTTTGGCAAGTCTGGTTAAGTTGCGAATTTGGCGACCGTTGATTGGTTTGTCGGCCAATTGAGTGAATTCACCTTCGGTTAGTTTCAACTCGGCGGCGTCAAACATCGTTTCCCAAATTCGACTTCGTGATGCTTGATCCAAATCGGGATACTCCAACCGCAACATGACTCGACTGCGAACCGCGTGGTCCAGCACGTCGGCACGGTTGGTCGTCAAGAACAAGATGCCTTCGTAGTAATCCAACAGCCGCAGGAAGATGCCCACGATCGCGGATCGATTCAGATCTTCACCACGTTCGGTCAAGAAAATCTCGCACTCATCAAACTGCAGCACTGCGTTCCAATGCGAAACGCGCGCGAACACGCGGCTCAAGTTTTCTTCGACTTGTTCCACGTTCGTTCCCAGTTCGCCCAATTCCAACACGTACAATGGCCGCTGCGTCTGTTCCGAATAGACTTCCGCGGTCAATGTTTTGCCAACACCAGGGTTGCCGGCTGCCAGAACAACCACACCACCGTGCTTGCCGTCGATCAAGTCACCAAACAGGCGATCGTTAGGTGTGCTGAACACTTTCGACAAAATCGACAACATGGTTTCGGGCAAGTGAAGTCGCGACATGGCGTCTTCGCTGAATTCATAGTCGACAACGTCGTCGATGTCGGCAAAGACATAGCGTTTGGTATCTAACGAGAACACTCGCACAAACGGCAAACGACTGACCATGTGATCGTCGTTTCCATAGTGTGCGTGATAGCTGCGGTGTCCTTCGGAGACTTCCAATTCCGGTTCGACGACTGCTTTGCGAGGGCACTCGGGTGTTCCAAGTGTTCGAGATTGCAGTCGGCACCACCAATTGGTGTCCGAAAATTCGATCACGGGACCGCATACGTTGACTACCGTGCCGTCTTCCCGCGCGGCACGCTCTGCTTTGACCAATTTCAGGTTGTAGTCTGCTGCTGACTTTTGCAAACGGCGCATCCCGAAACGGTTCAGGACTTCTTCGACGGTACGTTCGACGATTTCGCCCGTTTCGTCCAAGAACAACTCTCGGTAGATCGGGTAGCTTTGTGGGTGCGTTATTTCACAGATCGACAAATAAGCGACCAAGTTGACACTGCGTGTTTGATTGGCGGAATCCTTGTTGAAAACGACGTGCATGATCACTGGATACCAGCGACCGTTGTGAAAGATCTCGCAGTTGGGCGATTTTGCGCCCAGCATCATAAACGTCGATCCAAAGTCGACAGGATTCAGGCAATTGGTTGCGTAGATCGTCTTCATGTCGACGTCATCGCGCTTCATGCCGTGTGCTTGCAAGGCGATCGTGGCGCGTTGGTTTGCTGACAATCGCGCATCGTCAAGCAACGCCCAGATATAGGGCTTGGGCAGCGATCCCAGTTCTGTGCTGATGGAGCCTTTGGTGGGGCCAAACTCCTTGGTCAGCTTTTCTCTCTCTTGAGCGCTCAGCACGCTACGCTCGATCGCATCCATCAGGACGGACTTTGCGATTTTGATTTTGGTCATAGATAGGCTCTCAGATCCGGTCAGAAACGGAAAATACACCGTGTCCAAACAGGACACGCCAGAGAGCTTGGGGTTCGTTCAAGCGGTTCAGCTAGATCGCGGGGTTTGATAAACCCGTTTGGAAGTTGGCTTCGACAAACTGTCTGAATCGTGGTTCGTCAAAAGAATGCCCCTGTGAAGCTTATTTCAGTTCGGCCAACTTGGCACGGACCATTTTGGATTGTTCGTCATCCAAAACTTGCCAGCATGCGAGTCCGTTGCCAACTAATTCAAATTCGTCGAATTGCCAGACAACTTCGTTGGTCTTTGGATTGATCTCGAAAATTTGCGGGTTGTCGGGGCCGGCATGACAATTGCCGATGATGTAGTTGCCGTTGTCCAGTTCTTCCAGGCAAGTGGTCCATTTCAATTCGATTTCGGTACCAGGGACTTTGCCTTTGATCTCCCAAGCGACTTTCTTGTCCGGCGTGACTTCGATGATGCTGTTGCCGCTGCCTGATGCGATCAACGTGTTACCGTTCTTTAAGCGGATGGCGCCGTAGACGCGTGTGTTGATCATGTACTCCCACACGATTTTTCCGTTGCGATCGTACTCGACGACAACGCCCGGTTGTTCACTGCACGTGAGGAAGTTGCCATCGGGTGTGATTCGCATCAACCGAGTCGATGTGGTGCCGCCGTCTTTCAGCGGGGTTGTGTGAACTAATTTGCCGCTGGCGTCGACTTCGATGATTCGACCGACTTTGCTTTCGGTGATCACGGTGTTTCCGTTGGGCAGTCTGGCAAAGGCGTGAACGTCAACGCGTTTGCCTTCGTTGCCATTCATTTTGGCGCTTTCGTAATCCCAAATTACTTTTTTGTCCAAAGTGATTTCACTGGTCTTGGTCCAAGTGTCGTGGAACAGAATGTTGCCGTTTGGCAAAAGATGTACGTCGTGGTGACCGGCGTGCCCTTTCTGAGGACCAGGTGTTTTGTGCGACCAGATGACTTCGCCATCGGCGTCGGTGATTGCGACAATGTTCTTGCCATACGAAGCACTGACCAGGACCAGTCGTTCGGCTTGTAGTGAAACGGGGAAAATGGCAGCGAAGCAAAGAACGGCGGCGGGAGCGAGCAGGCGAGTTGTTGTCATGGTGATTCAGTTGGTTTTGGAGGGGAATCGTTGGGCCCGTATTGTAGCCTGCCCAAGCGTAGAGTTGGTCTTTTGGAGCGTTTGGCCCTATGATGGCTTGCGTCTGAAATGTCCCTGAATAAAGCAATGTGATGACTTACCGAATCTTAACCTTGGCAGTTTTTCTACTCCCCTGCCCTGCTCTGCTGGCCGACATGGTCGTGCTTAGCAACGGCGATAAGGTCAGTGGCACGTTGGTGGAAGTAAACAGTAGTCGCGTTGTGATTGATTCGCCGTTGATGGGATCGGTGAAGTTATTGCGGACGGATGTTCGATCCATTCGATTTGGATCGCCACAAGAAATCCAAGCCGATATCGAAAAAGAGAACGCGGCAGTCATCAAGGAAGCGACCAAGAAAGCACTCGCTGAAAGAGCTGCAGTCAAGAACGCGGGTGCAAACAAACCAATTGCCCCAGCGGCTTTGGGGGCAGCACGACCGCCAGTGGTGAATCCGATCCTGCAAGGTAATCCGCAGGGTATTTTGCAGGCCGGAAACATCGGCGCGTTGCTTGGCGGACAAGGTGATCCAGAGTTGGATGCCGCCATGAACCAACTGAAGCAGATTTTTCCGGCCGCTGGAAACCCCGCGATGCAAAATCAGTTGCAGGGTCAACTGTTAAAGGTGATCGGTGGCCAGTTGGGTGTCGGAGACATTCGCAATCAAGCAGCCGACGCCAGCAAGGAACTGCGAGCCGCAAAACGCGATCTACAGCAGATCGGCGCTTGGTCACCCATTTATGATATGTACCTTGGCATCCTGGATGACTTTGTTGGACGCGCAGACGCTGGCGAAGGGCTGGAACGCTAGTGAACGAGTTTGGCCGCTTGGCTGGACAACGCCACTTTGAATTGTAAACGCAGCTTTTTCTGATCGTACTCGTACTCAGGCGTTTCGCCGGTACTCGTACTCCTACTCGATGCAACGGTTTCGCGAACGAGTACGAGTACGAGTACGAAAGCCGTGAAACTTGGTTTCCACAGAGCAACCACGCTGAGGTGATGATTGAAAATCGACTTAAACTGGCGCCGCTCGCCTTAGGCGAGCGATCGTAGCGACAAAACTCCATCGATTGCTTGCAGAGCGTTCAGCGTGTCGTCGGTTACGTCGCCATCGACATCGATGATCGTGTAGGCGATATCGCCGCGAGATTTGTTTAACAAATCAGCGATGTTCAGGTTCGCGTTTGCAAGAATCGTTGAAATCTGGCCGACCATGTTGGGGACGTTTGCGTTCGCGATCGTGATTCGACTGCCGCCGTTTCGTGGCATCACTGCTTCTGGAAAGTTCACACTGTTTTTGATCGAACCGTCTTCCAAGTAATTGCGCACTTGGTCGGCGACCATGATCGCACAGTTCTCTTCCGCTTCGCCGGTCGAAGCGCCCAAGTGTGGAAACGAAATCACTTTTTTGTGATTGAGCAGGGCGCCGGTTGGAAAGTCGACCACGTAAGCGTGCAGGTGATCGTTGTCCAACGCAGTGATGATTGCGTCATCGTCACAGATCCCGCCTCGGGCAAGGTTCACAACCACACCGCCTTTGGGCATCATCGCAATTCGTTGTGCGCTGACCAAGTTTCGGGTGGCGTCCAACAGTGGCACGTGAACGGTGACGGCATCACACTGAGCAAACAGGCTATCCAGGCTGACCGCTTGTTCGACGCCACTGGACAACTGCCAAGCGCTTTGCACAGAAATCAACGGATCGTACCCGACGACTTTCATTCCCAACGACAGCGCGGCGTTGGCGACACGCAAACCGATTGCGCCCAAGCCGATCACACCGAGCGTTTTGCTGGGCAATTCGTATCCGACGAAGTTCTTTTTACCAGATTCGACCGCTTTACTGATCTCTGCGTCTTCGCCCGTCAAACTTGCTGCGAACTGCTGTGCGGGATAAATGTTCCGCGCCGCCATCAACAGGCCTGTTAAGACAAGTTCTTTCACAGCGTTTGCATTTGCACCCGGTGCATTGAAAACCGGAATACCTTTTTCGGTCATTTTGTCGACCGGGATATTGTTGGTGCCGGCGCCGGCCCGACCGATCGCTTTGACTGATTCGGGTAGCTCCATGTCGTGCATTTTGAATGAACGCAACATGATTGCATCCGGTGCATCAACGTCTGAAGCGACTTCGTAAGATTCGCTTGGGAGTCGCTGTAGGCCTTTGCCCGAAATGTTGTTCAGGGTTTGGATTTTGAACATGAAAGGAGCTGGGAGCGTGGAGTTTGGAGCAGAAAGAATGGAAAAGAAAACGCTAGCCGTTTTTGGCGGCGAAGTCGTTCATGAAACTTGCGAGTGCCTGGGCACCTTCCACTGGCATGGCGTTGTAGATGCTCGCACGAATGCCTCCGACACTGCGGTGGCCTTTCAAGTTCGCGATGTTCAATTCGGCCGCTTCGCCGATGAATTTCGCTAGCAGTTCGTCGCTTGGCAAATTAAACGTGACGTTCATCAGTGATCGGCACTCGGTCGTTGCGTGTCCGGCATAGAAACCATCGCTGCCGTCCAGGGCGCTGTAAACCAATTCGGCTTTTTCGCGATTCTGTTTTTCCATCGCTTCCAAGCCGCCAATGTCGTTTTGCAGCCATCGGGCGACTTTGCCAAGCACGTAGATCGCAAAGGTTGGCGGTGTGTTCCATTCCGAATCCGCGTCGGCGTGCAGTTTGTATTGCATGTAGCCAGGCAACGTTTTGCTGCCGCGATCAAGGAGGTCTTTTCGCATGATGACCATCGTCACGCCAGCCGGGCCAGCGTTCTTTTGTGCACACGCGTAGATCATGCCGTACTTGTTGACGTCCAATGGGCGGCAAAGGATGTCGCTGGACGAGTCGCAAATCAGCGGCACGCCCGATGGAACCACTGGTTCGTCGTGGAACTGAACACCGTGAATGGTTTCGTTGCTGCAGTAGTACAAATAAGCTGCGTCGTCGGAGACGTTGTAGTCGCTTGGCGTAGGAGCGTGGTTGTAGTTGCTGTCGGCTGCGTCATAGACAACTTCGACATCGCATTCGTTCTTGGCTTGAACGACGGCTTTCTTGCCCCAAGTCCCAGTCGTGATGTAGTTGGCTTTCTTGCCAGTGTCTTTTGCCAGGTTGGCCGGGATCATGCTGAACTGCAAAGCCGCACCGCCTTGCAAAAACAAAACAGCATAGTCGTCGGAAATGCCCAGTAGCGAACGAATGGAGTTTTCTGCGTCGTGCAAAATATCCACAAACATTTGGTTGCGATGGCTCATTTCCAAGAGCGAACATCCAGCGCCAGGCAGGCACAGCATTTCGTCCTGAACTTCTTTCAAGACGCTAAGTGGCAAGGCAGCGGGGCCAGCGGAAAAATTGAAGACGCGTTGAGCGGTCGCAGTAGCACTCATCGTTGAGCCAAAATGTTGGGGAAAGTGGGGTGACCAAACGAAAATCAAACCGCAGATTCTAGGCTTCAGGCAACAGATGCGGAAGGTTGCGAAAAGTAGCAAACTGAAAAAAACGGTCGGTTTGTGCAGTAATACATCGGTGTCGAGGCCCAAGGTTGGATATTGCGTCAGAGGCACGGGCTCCCAAAAAGTAGCCATCTCTCTCCGAGAGATGTAGCCCGACTATCTGGTCGCCAATTCGGTTCGTTCGGATCGTAGTGGCGGGGCTTTCCATCGGTTGGTCCCATCCAGATCCAAATCTGGATAACGTCGAGAAATAGCACGGTCGGGACCGCTGCCAATTCGCAACCACAGTGTCATCAGCCTTGTCGTGTAGAATTTCTGTTTACAACGACCAAACCCATCGATTGAATATGCCACAACCATCCCCTGACGCGCAACGTGCAATTGACTTGGCCGCTGAACTTTTACGGCATGCTGTTCAGTTGCAGACGCCGCAGGAACGACGGCAGCAGGCGGAGTTGGATCGGATGATCGGCCATGCTGACGACAAGGCGACGTTGGTGGAAATGACCGACCAAGCCTTTCGGACTCACACGCCTGCACGCGTTGCCGATCAACTGACTCACTTGTTGGACGTTCAAGGCGTCCCACGTTTCTTCAGTCCCGTCGAACAAGCCATGTTGCTTGGCTTTCAATCGTTCGGCGAATACTTGCCGGGTGTCTCCGTTCCGCTTGTCAAAGAAAAAATGCGGCGCGAAACCGCGAACGTGATTCTGCCTGCCGAACCGGAGTTGCTTGGCGAACACTTGCGAAATCGTCAGGGCCAAGGTGTCAATATGAACGTCAACTTGCTCGGTGAAGCGATCTTGGGTGAACGCGAAACCAAACGCCGCATGCAACAGTGCTTCGATGCGTTGCGGATGCCCGAAGTGAAATGTTTGAGCGTCAAAATATCGACCGTCTACAGCCAAGTTTCTTCGCTGGCGCGAAATCACACGATCAAAAAAGTCGCGGGCCGATTGGAAACGCTCTACCGAACTGCATTACAGGAAACGGATCCGGACACCGGTCAGGGCAAGTTTGTGTATTTGGATATGGAGGAGTATCGCGACCTTTATCTGACCGCCGACATTCTGTGTGAAACGCTGGAGCGACAGGGTCTGGAGAAAATGCGAGCCGGTGTCGCGCTGCAGGCCTACGTGCCGGATTCTTGTCGCGTGATGCGACGGCTGATCAAGTGGTCCGCCAAGCGAGTCGCCCAAGGTGGTGAACCGCTGACGATCCGTCTGGTCAAAGGTGCGAACATGGAAATGGAACGCGTTCACGCGTCCGTCGGCGGCCACCCCCAAGCTCCGTACCAAGAGAAAATGGACACCGACGCGAACTACAAAAAGATGTTGCGCGAGCTGATCGATGCAACTGCCAGTGGCGATTTGCGAGTCGGCGTGGCATCGCACAACTTGTTTGATGTCGCACTGGCGTTGGTTTGGGCGAGCGAGAAAGATCTTGGTGATCGGATTCAAATCGAAATGCTTGAAGGCATGGCAAACCACCAACGACGCGCGATCACCGAGCGGGGATCGGAAATGTTGCTCTATGCACCTGCCTGTCGACGCGAAGGGTTTCTAAATGCAATCGGATACTTGATACGACGTTTGGATGAAAACACGGGGCCGCAAAACTTCCTGCGCCACGCGTATCGGTTGAAACCTGATACGCCCGAGTTTGAAAAGTTGGCCGCGGATTTTTCAGAAGCACTCGCGCTGAGCGAGACGATTAGCGATGCGCCTCGCCATGTTTTGTTGGCCGATTCGGGCGTCTGTCATTCATCGATCCGTAGTAGTGATTGCGAACAACCTGCCGCCGCCGAACATTGGTCGCAACTGGTCAATGAACCTGATACCGATTGGTCCATTCCAGAGAACGCTGCTTGGGCGGAAGAGATTTTGGATCGATGGCAATCCAAGTGCGATGATAAGGCTCCGCAGATTTCATTGATGATTGGCGACTTACCCGCCGAGTCACCTGTGCAACAAGAGTCGGCGGATCCGTCTCGGCCCGGTGTGGTTGTCAGTCGTTTTTCGCATGCCAGTTTGGATGATGTTAATCGAGCCGTCGACATTGCGGCTGCGGACCAGAGCGATTGGGCTGGTCGATCGATTGACCAGCGGCATGAACTGTTGCGATCTGTTGCCCAGAATTTGCGGCAGCGACGCGGCGAATTGATGGGTGCCATGGTGGGTGACGCTGGTAAAACGGTTAGCGAAGCGGACCCGGAGATTAGTGAAGCAATCGATTTCTGCGAATTCTATCCGTTGACGATGAAAGCTTGGCAAGATCGTGCCACGATCAAAACCTCACCGAGAGGTGTGGTGGCCGTGATCACGCCGTGGAATTTTCCGCTGGCCATTCCCTGTGGTGGAATCGCGGCGGCACTGGCGGCTGGAAACACCGTCATCTTGAAACCGGCCAACGAAACCGTGCTAACCGCATGGATGTTATGCCAAGCGTTTTGGGACGCAGGTGTTCCAAGAGACGTTTTGCAAATGGTGCCTTGTGCCGATGAAGATGCCGAAGCGGGATTGGTCAAGAACGAAAAAGTTGACACCGTGATTTTGACGGGAGGAACATCGACGGCGAAGCGCATGTTGAAAGTTCGACCCGATTTGCACTTGTTGGCAGAAACCGGTGGTAAGAACGCCACGATCGTCACTGCGATGGCCGACCGTGATCAAGCAATTAAGCATGTGATCCACAGCGCGTTTGGACACGGTGGCCAAAAATGCAGCGCGACTTCGTTGTTACTACTGGAAGACGAAGTTTTCAACGACGAAAAGTTCAAAGAGACTTTGGCGGACGCGGTAGAGAGCATTCGCGTTGGATCGGCTTGGGATTTGTCGACCAAGATGGGGCCGCTGATCAGCCAACCGCATCGCGATTTGACTCGAGGCTTGAAAACACTCGAAGGGGACGAGTCGTGGTTGGTGGTTCCCGAACACGTTGTCGACAACCCGAATCTGTATCGCCCAGGCGTGAAATGGAACATTGCACCAGGTAGTTTTGCACACACGACGGAGTTGTTCGGCCCCGTTTTGGGTGTGATGCGATTTTCGCGTCTCGAAGAAGCCATCGAAATCGTTCGTTCAACGGGTTACGGCCTGACAAGCGGCTTGGAAAGTTTGGATGATCGCGAGATCCAGCTTTGGCAACAATGCATCGGTGCCGGAAACCTTTACATCAACCGTCCAACAACCGGCGCGATCGTATTAAGGCAACCGTTTGGCGGCGTCGGCTTGAGTGCCTACGGACCAGGTGTTAAAGCGGGCGGGCCGCATTATGTGTTGGCGTTAATGCGCGTAGCCGACGGTCAGAGTGCTGCGGCGGCAGGTGACAGTGAACACGCGGAATTGGACCGCTTGCAAAGTTGGATAGAGGTGTTTGAAGCAACGGAGGTGATGCCGAGTGACTTGGCGGAATCGTTGCGACGGGCGGTTGCCAGCCAACGTGATGCGATGTCTGAAGAATTCTCGCTTGAACACGACACCGTGCAACTTGTTGGTCAAGACAATTTGCGTCGGTATCGTCCGGTCAAAGCGATGACGATTCGTATCGATTCACCACAGCAGTTGCAGGATGCTTTGGTGTGCGTGATGGCAGCGGTCGCCGTCAGGGCGCAAGTGACATTGTCGATTGATCCAAGTGTGCCGGCGGAAACAAAATCGTTGTTGGAATCGCCTGCAGACTATGTTCCTGGTTTGCTGGATCCCGTCGAAGAAACAGCCGCCCAGTTGGTGGACCGAATTCGCGCAGGTGATGTGAATCGGTTGCGTTTGTTACCTGGGTCGTCCAACCAACACGAATTGTTGATCGCTTGCGGCGAAATGTTTGTGACATCGATCAGCGAACCGGTGTTGTTTGACGGCCGCGTAGAGTGTTTGCGATACATGGACGAACAGTCGATCTCCAATAACTACCACCGATACGGCAACTTGGGTCGTCGCGTTTTAGAACCGCGTCGCGAAGTGATGTAGTGCCGGTTCCCTGCTCTACTGAATAAAGCCATGCCTGATAAAACAGTGCCTGAAAAAGTCAAACGCATCCAAGCCTCGCTGTATTCCATTTTCATTGGCGATGCATTGTCGATGCCGGTGCACTGGTTTTATCGAGTCTCCGATATCTTTCAAACGTTTCCTCCTCACGGCATCACGCGGATGGAAGCGGCACCGGCCCAGCATCCCAGTTCGATCATGTCGTTGCACTCGACAAAGGCGGGTGGGCGACGAAAGTCAGCTGCGAGCACACGTCAGTTGGAAGGCGAGATCGTTGGCGACGTCATCTTGAAAGGAAAGCGTTCGCTGTGGGGCGGAAATCGAAATCACTACCACCACGAAATGCAAGCGGGAGACAACACACTCAACGCGTGTTGTGCACGACTGATGTTGCGTCATCTGGCTGACAACAGTGGTTACGAAAAAGCGAAATGGCTGGACGACTACATTGCATTCATGACCGCCGATTCGCCGCAGCACCCAGATACTTACGCCGAATCTTATCATCGCGGTTTTTTCGCCAACCTGCAAAAAGGATTGCCCGCGGATCAATGCGGAGCCGTCACGCACGACACGCCATCAATGGGCGCACTGGTGACGGTTGGTCCGTTGGCTTTGGCAATGCTGAGCAAGCATTCGTTAAAGAGAGCACAAGAAATCTGTTGTGAACACGTGCAGCTAACCCATCCCGATACGGGTCTGATGCAAGTGGTTTGTCAGTACGTGTCGTTGATAAATCAACTTCTGCAACACGACGACTCGCAACCATTGGCCGATACCTTTATCCAAGCGGCAAACGTGATACCGGGGTCAAAACTCCAAGAGTGTTTCGCCAAGGCTCCCAGTGATGCCGCGGTTGTCGGCGGGTTTTACTCGACCGCTTGTTACATCACCGATTCCTGGCCCAGCGTCTGTTACCTCGCAGCGAAGTACCACACGACGCCTGCCGAAGCGCTGTTGGTCAACACAAATCTGGGCGGCGAAAACGCGCATCGCGGTAGCGTCTTGGGCAGCTTGGTCGGTCTGGCCAGTGCAGCCTACGACGAATCGTTGCTGAATCAGCTTCGGCACCAAGAATCGATTTGCAATGAAGTGAATCGATTGGTGGAAGTGTTTGAGTGGTAGCAACGAACTTTTGTCTGCTGCGACCGTCGTCTTTTAACGTCGTCGACGAAG
>CAZZDZ010000199.1:0-11452 GCA_964652675.1 uncultured Pirellulaceae bacterium | reverse complement strand
TTAGGGACAAAACGAAAAAACATGCTGTGAGGGCATAAAAAAACGCTCCGATGTTTAGTCGAAGCGTTTTGTGTTTTCGTTTTTTGAAAATCAGTCGTCTGACTTTTTGTCATCCGCGTCTGCGGAAGCTTCCGGAGCAGCGGTTTCTTCTGGGGCTTCTTCAGACTCTGGTTTTTCCGCTTTTGGCTCTTTCGTTTCGGCTGGCTTCTTGGCCGGTGCGTCGTCGAACGCTGGCTTTTCGGCTTTGCGTTTGACTCGGTCATTCTTGCCGACCAGTTCCAACACGGCACGTGCGCCTGCGTCACCCAAACGAGGTGTGGCCAGACGCATGATGCGTGTGTAACCGCCTGGGCGATCGACGTAGCGTTCGGCGATCGTATCGAACAATACTTCTGCGGCTTCCTTGTCACCGATCAACTGGATGACGCGACGGCGTGCGGCGACGACTGGAGCGCGGGCGGCTGCCCACTTTTGCCAGTCTTCGCTCTTGCGCCATTTCTTGTACGCGTCGCTTCCACGATCGTCGCTGGTTGCAAATTTCTCTGCAGCCTCGGAATCTGGAATCGTCTTCTTGGCGATCGTAATGCACTTTTCGACAAGAGGACGAACCTCTTTGGCTTTGTGCAAAGTAGTTGTGATACGGCCAGGGACTTTGGGAGCATTGTCATCAAGCGACGCGTCACGTTCTGTCAAAAACAGAGCGCTAGCGAGGTTCTTAAGCATTGCTTTGCGGTGGCTAGGACTGCGCCCTAGTACTCGGCCTTTTCTGCGGTGTCTCATGGCGGAAAATCCGTCAGGGGAAAATTCTAATCTTCGGGTATAAAATCTCTCACTAAGAAAGATTCACCTATTTAAAACTGGGGTTGGGTAGGAACACGCATACCAAGGTGCAATCCGTACTGAGCAAGTTTCTCTCGAACTTCGTTCAGTGTGGTGTCACCAAAGTTGCGAACTTCCAACAATTGATCTTCGTTTCGTTGCACGAGATCGCGAACCGTTTGGATGTTTTCGCTTTCAAGGCAGTTGTTCGCTCGAACCGAAAGACGCAGGTCTGCCAACGTCATATTCAACTTGGCTTCCAACTGAGCTTCGGGCGAACCGGCTCCGCCGCGAGCAGCAGAGAAGATGCTTGGGCCGATTTCACGATACTGCACAAACGGGTTGAGGTGTTTGCGGAGGATCTTGGCGGCTTCGACCATTGCCAATTCTGGCGTGATCGTTCCATCAGTCCAAACTTCGATATTCAGTTTGTCAAAGTTCGTTTTTTGGCCAACACGAGTCTCTTCGACTTCGTAGCGGACACGAACGATGGGGCTGAACACGGCATCGATTGGAATGATTCCGATCTCGTGATCAACGCTACTGTGTTCGGTGCTTGGCACGTAGCCGCGGCCGTTTTCGATGACCATTTCCATCATGAATGGAACGTCAGCGGTCAACGTTGCGATCACGTGATCTTTGTTGATGATGTCGACTTCGGAATCGGCATCTGTTTGAACATCACCGCCGGTGATCACACCAGCGGTGTTGCTTTCGACAGTGATGACACGCGTCGCATCGCTGTGGTTTCGCACGACGAGGCTTTTCACGTTCAATACGATTTCGGTGACGTCTTCCATCACGCCTTCGATTGAAGTGAACTCGTGTTGAGCGCCACGGATTTTGATTTGAGTGACGGCACTACCCATCAAACTACTTAGCAAGACACGGCGAAGGCTGTTGCCAACGCTAGCGCCAAAGCCACGTTCAAATGGCTCGGCTACAAACTTGCCGTAGGACGATGTCAGTGTTTCGCGGTCGACTTCAACGGAATTTGGCAGTTCCATACCGCGCCAACGGAGATGCTGAGACATTAAACCTCGGTCCTGGGTTTCAGAAGCTGTTGGGTGATTTAACTAAGTAAATAAAATCGTTCGCTCTGGCGAACAAGCAAGTTGTGGTGTCGCAAAGATTACGACACAAATCGATGTGCCTTTCACCTGATGATTTGCGGGAAATCGGCGAAAAAGCAATAATTGTTCGTGGTTAGACGCGACGCTTTTTGCGAGGACGGCAACCATTGTGAGGGATCGGGGTGACGTCTTCGATCAATTTCACGTTCAGACCGGCGGCTTGCAGTGCAGTGATGGCGCTTTCGCGACCGCTGCCTGGTCCCTTCACTCGGACTTCCACGTCTCGCATACCGAACTTGGATGCTTTTTCAGCGGCTTGCTGAGCAGCACATTGGCCGGCAAACGGTGTGCTTTTGCGACTTCCTTTGAAGCCACTTGTTCCTGCACTTGCCCAGCAAAGGGTGTCGCCTTTGGGGTCGGTGATGGTAACCGTCGTGTTGTTGAACGTTGCGTGGACGTGCGCGATGCCATTGGAGACATTACGACGTACGCGTTTTTTCTTGTTGGACTTTGCCACGGCAAAGGGTCTCTACTGCAATTGGATAAATATGGGGGAGCATAAGACGTCAGGCAGCGAAATTAACGCAAATCCTTGACGCCCTTCTTGCCGGCAACGGTCTTCTTGGGGCCTTTTCGTGTTCGTGCGTTTGTCTTGGTTCGTTGACCACGACAAGGCAGTCCGACGCGATGGCGAATGCCACGGTAGGACTTGATTTCACGAAGACGGCTGATGTTTTGTGTTACAAACCGACGCAATGGGCCTTCGACTGTGTAGTCGCGCTCGAGCAGGGCCGCAATCTGACCTAACTCGTCTTCGCCAAGATCTTTTGCGATCCGCGTTGGGTCGATAGCCAGCTTTTCGCAAACTTCACGAGCGGAATGCAATCCGATGCCGTAAAGGTAGGTAAGCGAATACTGAACTTGTTTGTCGTTCGGGACGTCAACGCCCATCAAACGAGGCATAGCGAGACTCCTGGCGGTCATCACGTGGTCAAAAAAAGCGAAGTTGTTTATTCCCCAATAAGGGATTTGGACCCAAAAATAGGCCAAAGGCTCCGCCAACGAACCACGGAATATAGCGTCCGGCCCCCTTTTTGCTCAATGGCTTGTTTCCATCATTTTCCAACGAATTTCGGAATCTAATCCAATCAAGCAGAACACTTGGTCTAAGGAGCCAGATGACGCCGTAGCCGCAAAAACTCCGTGGGAACATCGTCCCTCGCGGTGGACGGCAACCGAGTTGTCTCAATCACCCGAAACTCGCTCCAATCCAGATGCAATGATGTGTCCCCGACCACGTTGGACCAGACCCTGGTAAGGAGGACCTCGGCGCACTGAGGCATCATAAGGTCGTAGATTTGGGCGCCTCCGACGACAAAGGCGCTCTGGTCGGCGGCGGCTTGGACGGCGGCGGCCGCACTACTGACGGAAATCACTCCGTCGTGTTGCCAGTCGGGATTGCGGGTGATGACGACGGTTTTGCGTCCAGGAAGGGGTTTGCCAATGGAGTCAAAGGTTTTTCGCCCCATGATCAATACGCCGCCCATGGTGCACTTTTTGAACCGCCGCAAATCGCTGCTGAGCCGCCAAGGCATGTCACCATCAAGCCCGATCACCCCCGACGCGGTGACAGCGACGACCGCGGTCAGCTTTCCCGCCAGATCGCTCACACTGCCACCGGTGCTTTGATTTTTGGGTGGGGCTGGTAGCCGGAAAGGTCGAAATCGTCATAGTCAAACTGGTCGATGGACGCCGGTTTGGTCTTGATCGTCATCTTGGGCAATGGCTTGGGCTCTCGTGAAAGCTGCTCGCGAGCTTGGTCAAAATGGTTGCTGTAAAGGTGCAAGTCGCCGAATGTGTGGACGAAGTCACCCGGTTCCAAATCACAGACTTTGGCCATCATCATTGTTAGCAGTGCATAGCTGGCGATGTTGAACGGAACGCCAAGGAAGATATCAGCACTGCGCTGGTATAGCTGACAGGAAAGTTTTCCATCGTTGACATAGAACTGAAACAGAAGGTGGCATGGCGGGAGAGCCATCTTGCCGACATCGGCGACATTCCAAGCGCTGACGATCAGGCGACGCGATTGGGGGTTGGTTTTGATTTCGTTTTGGACCCAGGCGATTTGGTCGATCGTTTCGCCATCGGGGCTTGGCCAAGACCGCCATTGGTGTCCATAGACTGGACCAAGGTCACCGTTTTCGTCGGCCCATTCATCCCAGATGCTGACGCCGTTTTCTTTCAGCCAAGCGATGTTGGTGTCGCCGCGAAGGAACCACAGCAATTCATAAAAGATGGAACGTACATGCAGTTTTTTGGTCGTCATCAACGGAAAACCTTTGCTGAGGTCAAACCGTATTTGTCGTCCAAAGACACCGCGTGTGCCGACGCCAGTGCGATCGTCGCGGTCAGTGCCGGACTCAATTACTTCCTCCAGCAGTTTCAAGTAAGCAATCATTGAGTTGTTTCAGTCTCGCCAATCGATGGTCCAATGTCGGTCGCTTGTCATTTGAACGTGCTCCTTGGAGATTCCAAAGCCCCCAGCGACATCTTGGATTTCATCGAGTGTCAGCGAAGCGCACAGAGACTGACGAAAAAGTTGCTGAGCGTATTGCGTTTCGTTACTGACATATTGCGAAACCAATTTTTCGACCGTCTCATTGGAATCGGGCCGGTAAAGGTCGCGAATGAATAGCCGCCCACCGGGTTTCAATAGATACAGTGCACTCTGAAGGGCTAATTCCGGCTGGGCCAAATGATGAATCAGGCTGTTGGACATGACCGTTTCGGCCATGTCCGGCTCGAATTCGCCCATATCTTTGACATCGGCGTGTTCCAGGAAAACTTGGTCCAGCAGGCCTGCAAAATCAATTTGGATCTTGGCGACTTCCAACATCGAAATCGCCGAATCGATCGCCATGACTTGGACATTTTCCTCGCGGGAGCACAATTCGATGGGAATTGCAGCAGGCCCACAGCCTAAATCGACCACGTATTTCCCGATTTCCCCGCCAGCAAGCAGGTCGTCGACAAAGGTTCGATTCACCCCGGAATGGTCCATCTCCTCGAATTCTTGAGCATCTTCGGGGGTATCCATCGACTCGGGTTCAAGAACACGTTTTATCTGTGGCACAGGATTCTTCGCAAATTAGTATCGAAACAACGCGGTTTGGGCCGAAAATGGCGGTTGGCCAGAAATCACGGTCTTTTGGCGACCGCAAATACGGGGCAAAAATCGCAAAAGTAGTATAACCGTCAAGATCGCCCACGATCTGACCGTGACTCTAACGTCCGGTATGAATTGACTAGAAAGAATGAGATAGCTGTGTAGCGTGGGGAAACCAAAGAGACTTTTCTGATACGATCGATCCACCTCTTTCGCATGCAGGAAGATCAGGGGACGTTATCGACAAGAGACAGTCACAAACAAATCGAATTTGACCACGAGCCAATTCAAATGGATCAACACGTAGAGCAAAATAGCGCCGCCGAATCTTGGGCTGCCATCACGCCGATGGAATTGATCGGCACAGTCTTTCGTCGTCTACCATCCGTTTTGATAACCAGCATCATCGTGGCGCTGTTGGTCGGCTTGGCGGTGGTTGCGTGGCCAAACCGTTACAACAGTGACGGACTGATGTACGTTCGACTAGGACGTGCCGCGCTTAGCGCTGACCCAACCGCGCAAAACTCCAATGCGGTTTCGCTGCAAGAGAGCAGAACATCCGGCGTCATCACGATTGGGGACATGATCGGCAGTCGCGAAATTGCTGAACGTGCCGTCAACCAAGTCGGCGTCAACCGAATCAACGAACCACGGTCTTGGATCGACCGACTTGCTAAATGGGGAGCCAGTTTTGCCCCCAAGGGATCGCAGTCAACAGAAATGAGCCGAGAAGAATATGATTTGCAAATCGCCCGCGAAGAGGCGGTCAAGCGAGTCCGATCCTGGGTTGGGATTTCCGTCCCCAAAGACGGCTACACCGTGTCGGTTAATGGCCGTGCCACGGACCCTGTACTGATTCAAGAAATCGTTCAAGCGATGATGGTCGAATACAAGAGCTATCACGTCGAAGCGCACAGTGCCAACGGATCACTTGAGTTCTTTGAGCAGCAGGTTGCAGACAGTCGCGATGCTGCGATGTCAGCCAACAGAGCACTGCAAACAACCAAGAACGAATTGGGTTGGATGAGTGCCGAGTCGGCAGAAGAGACTTTGCGTGAACGCATCGTTCAACTGGAAATCGCTCACGATCAAGCCGCCGGTTCATTGGCCGAAGCCGAAAGCAACAACAAGGAGCTAGAGCGACGCTTGATCACGATGGAAGAATGGGTGCCGACCGAGATCACCAAGGGCATCGAAAAGAAGTCCGGCGAAGACATGCGAACACAGCTTTATGAATTGCAAGTCGAACAGACCGAAGCCCTGGCGAAATTCAAGCCAAATCACCCTCGCTACAAGCTGATGAAAAAGAAGCTGGAGGACAGCCAAACGATCCTCGATTCTGCTGAGAAAAACGGCGAACAAACAATGGAGGCTCTCAACCCCGTCCGGGTAGCAATGGAGGGCGAACACCAGTTGGCGGCGGCCAAAGTGGCTGGTTTAAGGAGCAAACAAGCGTCCTTAGCGAAAACCTTGGCAAAAGCCAAAGAAGAGTTACAGCGACTCAACCGTGATGCGATTACACTCTCCAAGCTGAAGTGGGAGCGTGATATTGCCGAGAAAAATTTCCTGGGACACGCGAAGAGTCTAGAAGAGGCTCGGGTCGCGTCCGAACTAGATAGTCAAAAGTTGTCGGATGTATCGATCATCCAAGACGCGTCGTTGAATTTGAAACGAGCAGGACCGTCGAAAGCACTTTTGATCCTGGCAGGAATGTTTGTTGGCGTACTACTGGGAATGCTCCAAGCAATTTTGCGTGACAAACCAACCACGACGCAGGCACGTGCGAGTGCAGAACCACGCGAGAGAACGACAATTAGGGAATCCAGTCAAGAACGCGAGGGGTTCTTGGTTGGGTAGGTAGTAGCGTATGAAACGTGTCGACTGAGATCCATCAAGTTTTACATCATGATGTCTGTAGGGATAGAAGACGTTTTACCTAGCAACGTTGTCGCCGCATGGAGCGGAAGCAACGCTTGAGGATAACCGAAAAGTGCTCGGAGCTATTTTTGGCAACGGAATGTTGCCTGGGGCCACCCATGATGAATTGTTGTTGACGTCAACTCAATTTGCGCGCGAGATTGCTCGCGAGCGAATTCGGGCGACGCGTCGACACATTCCGTTTTGTGTTGTCACGATCGAGTTGATCGGCAATGACCAATTGCGCCGTCGAAACCGGTTGCTCCGTCGCTTGCTGCATCGCAACTTGCGAATGACCGATCAAAAAGGCGCCATTGGTAAAGGCAAATACGGCGTGTTGTTGGTTGATACGCCCGAAATGGGCGGCCGTGCTGTTTTGGATCGCTTGACCAATTTGGCAGCCAATCAAAACTTAAAAGTTAACATCACCATGAAGGTGCATGATCCAGAAGGATTTGATTCGGATCACTTCCCGCCCGGTGAAGATCGACGTTATGGCGACGATGAATCGAAGCGTTGGTTGCGCGTCGACGAAGCCAAGATCGAAGTGAGTGCCGAAGACCCAATGACATCGCAACCGATGCTCAATTCGATTGTTAAACGTTCAGTGGATATCCTGGGAGCTTCAGTTGGTCTGACCCTGGGATCCCCCGTGATCTTGGGCAGCATGCTGGCCGTCAAATTGACCAGCCCTGGCGAAGCGATGTTCAAACAGACACGCGAAGGCCTGCGTGGTCGACCGTTCACGATCTGGAAGCTTCGCACCATGGTCGTTGGCGCAGAAGAACGCCAGGCTGACTTGCGAAAAGACAGTCACCGCGACGGACCGGCCTTCAAAATCAAAAAAGACCCTCGTGTGACACCGATTGGCAAATTCCTGAGAGCCAGCTGTATCGACGAGCTGCCCCAGCTTTGGAACGTCCTCAAAGGCGACATGTCCCTGGTGGGCCCCCGCCCGCTGCCGTGGCACGAAAGTCGCGCCTGCAGTGCTTGGCACCGACGCCGATTGGACGTAAAACCCGGAATGACGTGCCTTTGGCAGGTCAATAAGGCAAAAGCCAAGACATTTGACGACTGGATGCGAATGGATTTGCAATATGTTGATGGAAAAGGGTTCCTGCGTGATTTACGATTAATCGTAAAGACATTCATCGTTCCATTGACAGGTCGCGGAAGCGAGTAAAGTTTTGGGTTCAACACGAAATCGATCCGCCGCAGAACGACTTCCTGTTGTTGACGCACGCGTTGTCTTTCTCACTCACTACATACCGCTTTATCAAGTGCGTGTGTTGCAGTCGATTGCCGCTAGCGTGCGCGATTTTCATATCCTGCTAAGCACCCCCATCGAACCCAATCGGGACTTTGCTCCGGACTGGTCAGGGTTGGATGTAACCGTCCAAGACACCTGGACGGTTCGACATCGATGGAAACATCGTGCTGACAAAAAATCCGTTGGTTTTGACGACCAACTTTATGTCCACGTGCCCTACGACACCTCCAGTCGGCTTCGCGCACTGAAGCCCGATGTGGTGATGTCGCTTGAATTGGGCGCCCGATCCATGGGCGCGATTCGATACTGTCAAAAACACCCCGAATCAAGAAGCCTGCTCTGTACCTACATGAGCGAGCACACCGAGAAAGATCGCGGCTGGTTAAGACGCAAATTGCGAAACCGTTTGGTCAAGCGTGCCGACGCGCTGACTTACAACGGACCGTCATGCAAAGATTATTTGAACTCGTTGGGAGTGTCAGATGATCGCTTGCATCATTTCCCATACGCTGCTGACGACCGAACCGTCTACATGGGCCCACTGGAACGCGATGAAAACGCTGTTCGCAAAAATCTGTTGTGCGTTGGCCAACTGAGCGAGCGAAAGGGCGTCGTGCTGATGCTCAACCAGCTCGCCAAGTACTGTCGCCAACACGACAAACGCGAGATCTCGATTCGGTTCGCCGGTTCTGGGCCAGCAAAGTCAGAATTGAAATCGATCGATGTGCCATCCAATTTGCGTGTTGAGTTTCTGGGCAACATGCCGCCAGATGATCTGGCTGTTGAAATGATTCGCAGTGGCGCGCTGATCGCGCCTACTTTGGCCGACGAATGGATGTTGGTGGTCAATGAAGCATTGCAAGCAGGATTGCCTGTCATCGGCAGCATTTATGCACAAGCGGTGACGACTTTGATAGAAGACTCTCGCAACGGATGGAAGTACGAACCGTCCAGCGAAAGTTCGTTGTTCAATGCACTCGATAGTTACTTTAGTGCTTCGTCAGAACAGATTGCGGCAATGCGATGGACTGCTCGTGAAAGCGTCGCCGATCGCACGCCTCAGTGGGCTGCCGCAGGAGCTGTCGAAGCCATTCGCTCGGTCATGGGGATTCACAACGATGGAAAGAACCAGATAAACGGTTCCTTGGATCCATCGGTTCCGCAACCCAACCAACAAACAACAATCACCTGATGTTGATTGTGGCAACGCATCTAAAGGGCGTCGCCAAGCAGGATTATTATGATAAATAAAGGCAAACACAGCGTTCTGGGTATCGAAGTCAACGCGGTTGATTACGAGTCTGCCGTCGATCAGGTTATCCGCGCAGGTAAAGCACGCCAAAGCATGGCTGTCACCGCCCTGGCGGTTCATGGCGTGATGACGGGAGTCAAAGACAAGGCCCATAATTTTCGCTTGAATTCATTCGACTTGGTTTGCCCTGATGGCCAACCAGTACGCTGGGCACTGAACCTGCTGCATGGCTGCGATTTGAAAGATCGCGTTTACGGCCCAGAGTTGACTCTGCGAATTTGCGAAGCAGCGGCAAAAGAAGACGTGTCCATTTTCTTGTTCGGTGCAACCGAAGAAATGCTGGACAAGTTTGCAGAGAACTTGACCAATAAATTTGATGGCCTTCGAATCGCTGGCCGACGAGCTTCCAAGTTTCGTACCATTTCGCCAGAAGAATGCGATCTGTTGGCGGAGGAAATCAATGCCAGCGGAGCGGGGATTTGCTTCGTCGGACTCGGTTGCCCACGACAAGAAATCTTCGCCTACGAAATGCGAGACCGACTGAACATTCCGCTGATCGCAGTCGGAGCGGCGTTTGCGTTCCACGCTGGGCTCTTGTCCCAAGCACCACCGTGGATGCAAAAGCGTGGTTTGGAATGGCTGTACCGCTTAACACGCGAGCCAGGCAGATTGTGGAAACGGTATCTGACGACCAATCCCGCATTCATGGCCCGACTGATCTTGCAGAAGATCGGCATTCTACGCGGACGAACCGATACCGGCGTCGAACCAACCGAAGAAGTTCTGTTCGGCTAAGCCGAAATCGTTTCGATCGTCGGTGGATTTTTCAGCGTCTGATAGATCACGCAATAGCGTTCGGTCAACTGAATCAACTTCGCCAGCTTGTCCGGTTCGGCCGGTGAATCGATTTCAAACTTCAAGCTGATGTTCGTCAAGCCGATTGGTGTTTCGCGGCTGACTCCCAATGTTCCGCGAAAGTCCATTGTGCCTGTCGCTGTGATCGACCCTTTGTCGATTGCGATTTCCATCGCTGTTGCGACCGCACGAAGTGTGACTCCGGCACAGGCGACCAGGGATTCCAGCAGCATATCGCCCGAACACGCGTGCGATCCGTCTCCACCAGCGGCCGGATGTAGCCCGGCAGCGACTGGCCCGGCATGAGTCGGCACCCGACAAGTCAGATCATTTCCATCCACGGTTCCGGTGACCGTCATGTTTACGACCGCCGATTGGGGGTCGTCTTTGTACTGAGCTTTGATGGGGGCCTGCAGTGCCTTCAAGTCGTCGGATTTCATCGCATTTCGCTCGCAAGGGCGTGGTGTTGGCTGACAAAGCTAGAGTCTTTGTTATTCTTCCGCGACGTTCACGTACACCTTCAACGCATTTTTGTCTTCGACCAGCAAACGCATCATTTCGGCGTAGTTGTCTAATCCATCAACGGGGTTCGTAAGAATCTTTTCCAACACGCCTGGGTACATCATGTCCCCAAGTGCTAGATCGCGGATTCCCATCTCGAAGTGGCCTCGGTTTGCATTCACGCTGCCAAGCAGCAATTTGTTGCCCAGCACCCAATTCAAATTGATGTTATCCGATGGGACTTCGGTGGTTGCATCACCGCCGGTGATACCGGTCCACACGACGACGCCGTTGTGACCAATGTGCTCCATCGCTTCGAATGCCAAGCGACTGCTGCCGGTTGCATCAACAATCAAATCTGGTTTGCCAGACTCTTTCACCAATTCAGCCATTGGTTTTTGGTTTGTGCTGACATAGGTCGCTTCCATGCCCTCGGTGATCTCGGCTTTCAAGTTCGGAGCTTCGCCACGAGCAAGGGTGTAAACCTCCAAACCTTTCAGTTTCAAAACCAACGTCGTCAACAAACCGATTTGGCCCGCCCCCAAAACGTAAGCGACTTTGGGGCTCCAGACTTTTAGCCGTCGCTGCGCTTCGTA
>CAZZDZ010000198.1:6802-11494 GCA_964652675.1 uncultured Pirellulaceae bacterium | reverse complement strand
CAACCAGCATCCCAATCTGTGCCTCCAGGTCGCCGAGTCGCTTTATGGCTGCTTGCATTGTTGCCGGCCGGAGTTGCTATTGCCGGGATATTGATGGTCCTGCAGGGCAAGGACGGTTCGACATTGCGAATCGAGAGTAACGAACCGAACGTCAAGGTCATCGCAACATGGGCGGGTGAAACGGAGCCAGGTTCGGACGATGCTCCGATGCAACTAGAAATCAGCCCGGGCAAACCAGCGAGACTTCGCGCCGGCGAGTGGAGTGTCAGCATCGATGGCGATCAACGAATGCAATACGAATTGTCGCAAACGAAGTTTACACTAGAAGATGGTGACAACAAACGCTTGGTGGTAACGCGTTTGCCAACCGGTTCGATTGAACATCCAACTGCGCCATCGGTGGAAACGCCAAAAATCTCAAGCAGTGTTGCGACGCAAACCACGTCTCGCCCTAGCGACGCCGAGTTGCTGAAACGCTTTGAAACGATCGACTGGAAACCAGGCAAACAAGACAATCGGCATCATGGTGAAGTCGCGCTGCCGGCAACGATCGACGGGATTCCAAACTGGCAGTTGCAATCAACGTTTCCAGTGGGCGCCGACTTGGTCAATGTCAGTCCGAAAGGGACGTACATCGTCGCGAGAGTTCCGTTTGCGAGAGACTTCTACATTTATGTTCGCGAATCCGGCCGCCTGTGTGGGGTCGTGGGAGCGGGAGATGCGAACCTCTCGGATGTCGAATGGAGTCCGGATGAAACACGTTTGCTTGCGTTTAACGAACGCTATCTCCGACAAGGCCGCATGTTCAGCCCCGATGGAACTTATCTGCATGACTGGAAGAACGGAGTTTCCAACGCTTCATTTTATTGGAGCCCGGATGGAGAGCGAATCTTAGCCGTCAACGGCGACACCATGGAAATGCGAGATTCAAACGGTGATGTCGTCGACTCGTTTGCCTCTCCAGGCCACGGCATGAGTGGCCAGCAATTTGTGCATCCTTGGTCACCTGATGGCAGCATGTTTGCCATCCGATACGGAGGGAAACTAAGGATCTATGACAAGGATGGCGGGGACCCTGTCTCGCAGATACCGTGCGTTAATACGGCTGTCTTTAGATGGCATCCATCTGGGAAGTACGTTCTTTTGTATCAGCAAGGAGATGTGCGTCTTTGCACTACGACGGGCGAATCACGCGTACTCGTACAGAAATATGTGATTGACATAGTTCCCAGTCCCGACGGAAAATTTGTCTGCACTGACAAAGGCGAGATCTACTCAATATCAGGGAAAAAAATCAGCCAAATCGAACTTCCCTACCAAGCCGGTTGGAGAGGGAATTCAATTCACTGGGAAGAAGCGGACAAGCTCACTGTGTTTTCCGGTAACGAAGTGGGCAGTTTTGTCGAAATGACTCCTACTGGAAAACGAGTTCGTGAAGTCGCACGTCCCGTTCCGCTACCTGTCACGCTCGGCACATGGCGAAACAATACGAATCGCCTAGTCACGTGTTTCCCGTCAACTGATGAGTACCACCTCAACAGCAAGTGGATTTTCAATTGGGACGAGAATGGCGCTGGTTCCTCACTGGAGTTCAGTGAAAGGTTTGGAACGAAACAGGGAACTGGAGCATCCATCGGCTGGGACCAAGTCAACGAACGGCTTTCAGTTGCCGATGCCAACGGCGTTCACACATTCGATCTTGCTGGAAAGCTGGTCTCACATCTCGCAGAAGGAACCTACCCATCTCAGGCAACATGGTCTCCTGACGGGAAAAAACTGGCGATTGCGTTCCACTACCAGGCAGATGTGCTCGTTTACGAAGACGGAGAACAAAAGAAGTTTACCTTCAAAGGCGCTAGGAAATCCGTTCAATGGTTGGCTGATTCCAATCGATTGGTGGTCGATTATACGGATTCGGATCGCTACGCCATCGTTTCCTTGGAAGACAGCGAAGTCGTTCAGTTCGAATCAAGATGCAGCTACCCTGTTAGTCCATCGGGAAGTCGTACCGTGATTGTGGAAGATCGCGAAGAAAATCTGGTTCACGTGACTCTGCGTCAAATGAATGGAGAGCCACGCACGTTTGATTTCGAGGGTTCCACTGGCGACTATTGGCAATGTCACTGGAATGATGATGAAAGCGAATTTGTTCTTGTTGGATTCAACACTCAGTTCTCTTTTCACTACGACATCGATGTTGGCAAGCTTGTTAAACGCGACTTAAACACTTACCACTCCGACGACAGTTGGTACAAAAATGGATTCCTCGCTCTGTATGGAAATACCTTGTCGCATTGGCCCAGCTTTGATCACAAGCCGGTCAAGTTGACGCTTCCCAAGAAAAGCCAGAACGTTCTGTTTGCGCGAGGTCGTGGTCACGTCAGCATGCAAGGTGATAGCAAGTTTGTTTCGCCCAACAGTCGCTACGTCAGCTTGATTTTGAACGTAGCCTCCTTTCACGGTAAGGAATTCGGCGGGAATCTATGCGTCGCCGATTTGCAAGAACACAAAGTGGCCTGGACCGGCGTCGCTTACAACGACGGCAATCGCGCTGTGATCGACAATCAGGGACGTGTTCGCGAAGCATCCGAAGACGACTTCGACAAATACCTTACCTACACTGTTGCCTACACGGACCACGAAGATCTACCGCCACGCGTTGTGCCGTTGACTCGAATGCAATTCGCTGCCCGGATCGGTTTGTCCAAGCCCCAGCAGGTATTGCAAACTGTCTTGGATTTGGGCGGAAGATTGACCCTGAGTGAAAATCGTTCCCTTGTCGCGTCCGACTTAAACGATGCACGAGATTTGCCACAAGCTAGTGAAGTCGTCGGCGTCTTCTTGGCTAACAGTCGGTATCTGACGAACGATGTCGCGAACATGCTTGCGCATTTGCCCAAATTACGAAAACTAGATGTCAGTGGAACTAAAGTTGACGTAGCCAGTCTGACGTTTCTCGAATCACTCACCGCACTTAAATCACTAGGCGTATCGGGGCATCGCATTGACGACAGTTTCTCGCATGTAATGCCTGATTCGATCACAGAACTTGATGTATCGCATACAAGCGTGGGTGACTTTTTCCTGTTCGACATGAGGCAAATGGAATCGCTGCGAAAGCTAAATGTGACAGCAACGAAAGTGACTCAAAAAGCAGTCGATAAATTGCGAAAGCAACTACCCGATTGCGAGATCATATTCGCAAATTGAAAACAGACTCAGTGGATCGCCGCTTGCTCGCGATTCACCGCTGCGTTTTTAAGTTCCAAATGCGATTCTATAGGCGCCTTGATTCCGCGAGCAGGTCACTGCCGACGAAATGGATGTCTGTCTGTTTTGCCTTAGTCGGGCATTCTATTCGTCTACGGACAACCGTGACGCTCACCTCGTCACCAACGCACAGTCAAATCTGACCACATGGGACGAGTCCGATGACGAAATAGGCGGCCTGAAACTGGCATTTGCGCCAGCGGCGATGGTCGGCGGCGTGATGGCTGCAACTTGCCTCATCAACATCGTGTGCATCCTGGTGGTCTCTTTGATCGGCGAAACGCTAGACACAAACGACTGGAGCATTGGCATTCGTCGGACACTGAAACGGGGAATTTGACAAGCTGGTAAGTCAATCTTGGGCGATCTGTTCAGGCATGTACGAATTGATGATTCGCTGCAATCGTCGCACATGAAGTCGCACACAAATATGCACACTTAGTCAGCGCGAGCACGCCTGTCGGTATGGGGGCCGATTCTTGCGACTACCCGATATCGCTTGCCAGATACTTGTCAGTGGAAAAAATCCGGGCTACGCATCTTTAGGATCTACCTCGTCATCCTTGATCTGATTCACCGAAAATTGAACGACTGCTCGCAATAGTCGAGTCCTGGGCAAACTGGCCGCACAGCAGACGCCCAGAGAGACTACATCCGATGCGTTTTGCAAAACATCCTTAGCTCATCGTCTTTTTCACACTGGTCTGTCACATTTCCTAACGGCTTTGCGTTTATCCAGTAACGCCCGGCATTTGTAGCCTTAGGCGACCACTTCATTCATCAAGAAAGCACCATCATGGCACGCGAATCCCAATATCCTTGCATTCTTCTCCTAGCATTCGCGCTCGCGGCTACGACTATCGCTTTTTCGTCTATAAGCACTGCATTGGCGGAAAAACCAACCACTCAAGCGACGCCGCTGGAAGGACTTTGGGATCTCGAAAAGAACTACGACGACGGCGAAGAGCATCCATTGCTTGATTGGCAATACAGGATTCGTGGCAACAAAGCGGAATACGTGTCTGGCGGACATGTGTATTCCAGATTCGAACTCAAAGTGGATCTCGAGAAAGACCCACCACACTTTGACATGATTGGCGAGATCGACGGGAGACCTTACATCCAACGCGGCGTATTTCAGATTGAAGGTGACCGGCTGACGTGGTCGCATGTTTCCAGTAGCGAAAAAGAACGCCCCACCAGCATCACCAAACGTTCGTGCAGCATGCAGGTGTTGCGGAGGCTACCTGACCTGGAAACGGGAAATAGCATGGAGCCAGCTGCCACATCCAACGTTGGTTCAAAACAATCGACGCCGCTTTTAGCACCGGGCAAATTTGAGTTTCAACTGCTAAGCACGACCGATGGCAGAAAAACCATTGCAACGGATCTGAACAATCTGGGCACCGTGCTGGGCGAATG
>CAZZDZ010000198.1:0-6702 GCA_964652675.1 uncultured Pirellulaceae bacterium | reverse complement strand
CTCGTGGCTTTGGGATGATGGAAAGGTTCGCAGCATCGAAACGCTTGGAGGATGGACAAACGAAGCGATGGCGATTAATGACCACGGACAGGTCGCCGGATTTTCAACGCTCAATCAAAACCGAACGATTCACGCGTTCTTGCTCACCGACGGAAATGCTAAAGATCTTGGCACTCTCGGCGGCAATGAAAGTAAGGCGTACGATTTGAACCAGGCCGGTCAGGTCGTCGGATACGCGGCAAACCGCAATGGCGAAAAGCGCGCTTTTCTTTGGTCGAACGAAAAACTGCAAGAACTCCCACCGCTCCCAACCGGAACGGCAAGTTGGGCTTGGTCGATCAATGACACCGGATGGTCGGTGGGTTGGTCGAAGACCAGCAGCGACCACCAAGTCGCCGTTGTGTGGCACAACAGCCGGGTATTCGCTTTACAGGATCTAGCTCGCAACACCGACGGCTGGGATCTCGACATCGCACGCGGTGTCAACAACGCAGGCGCGATCGTCGGCACCGCGTCCAAGAATGGGCGATTGAGTGCATTCATGTTGACGCCCGTTCACGAACGGTCAAAGGCAATGGAAGTGGAGTAGAGGTTGGAAGTGGAGTAGTGGTTCCAGCAAACCGTTTACAACGCGAATGTTCTGCTTCCGACGTTAGGTAGGACGCCCCCGTATTGCGGTGATTCGCGAGAAGTGCCGAAAGAATGTCACAAAAACGCCGAGTTAGCATTTAACGAATTGGCCCAGCCGTTTTCCCCGACCAAGTATGACTCCTTCGTCCTCAAAATCTGTCGTCCTATGAACGTCCTGCAAAATTTCCGTATCCTCGTCTCACCGATTCTGTTGATTTGCGGTACAACGAGTGTCTTCGCCGATGACCCACCCTCACTTACCAAAGCGAAGACTGCTTTTGTTCGCACGCCTGACGAGAGCGTCCACGCAGGCATGCGAATCATGGTTGTTGATCCAGCCGATGTGACGCCTTCGACCGAGCATGCTCCGTCACGGGTCCAAATCGCAACGATAGCAAAGGTCACCCAAACCAGTGGCGGCGAGCTGACAATCCTTGACGATTTTGGAGTCGGCACAGTGGACACGGACAATGTAATCGTGCTGCGTCGCCGTGACGTGTTTGAGCAAATCGCAAGGCGGATTCCCGCGTCTCACCAAACGCTCGCGCAAGCCGAGTTTGCGTCGTTGTATTCGATGCCGAAGGCTTGGAAGTTATTCATCAAGGCAATTGACGAACAACCCGACAACCAATGGTTCCGGGCGCGTTTGGCCAAGTTTTTCGCGGATCACAAACGGTTCGTTGAATTGATGTCAACAGCCCAGGAACTTAGGCGAGAAGGACGTGCCGCTGCCGTGGGTGAAGTCGTGAAGTCTGCGGTCATGTCTTACAACCAGAAACTTGAGAATCTCGTTCCGCTGATCAGAAACGATCCCAAGAACACCTTTGCTCGATTTGCAATGATGAAGGGGCACGCAGACCTCGTGAACAGCAACCTCAAAGTAGGAATGCTCAATGACTATTTTCTTTCGATGAAGGGAAGCGCCGAACGCATTCGCACGCAGGTTCCTTTCTACCCTGCTGCTTCCGCGGTCGAACTGCAGGTCTCCGTTCGTCACTTCAATCGCAGTGGACGGGTCAATTCCAAGGATTTCAGAACCGCTCTTGCTGAAGGTCAGAAGTCTATCCAAGCCGACCCGCACAATGGCAGCCTGCTAATTGCGTTGGCCGACGGCTACCGAGAAGCAGGAGACCTGCCGAAAGCTGGTAAGTACGCGCTCAGTGCAGTGCAGAAATTCCCTCGAAACAGTGAGTCGGTCGCCTGTTTGTTACGGTGTGCGGATGCACGATCGAGCAACCCAGAGATCAATACGTTTTTTGAAGACTATCGAGCCGCTCAGATTTCAGAAATGCTAAAACTGATCGACGGAATTGACATTCCCAGTCGTGATCCGCTGCCGCCGCTTCGGTTGGTCGACGGCGACGGCCGAATCGATATCGGATACACCGTTGACGAAGAAACCCAGCTCACGGCCTACGCGGTTCTATGTCTTAATGACGCGTGTGACTGCCTGCGTTACTTGAATAACTACCTTCCCGCCTTTGATTTAACGCAGGCCAATCCTGAGTTCCATGATCTGATAGCGGCTTGCTGCTACTCAGATTCTTATCACGCGTTGAACTACATTGTTTCAACGGAGACCCCAACGTCGGGTATCGACAAAATGTTTGAGCAAGCGATGGACCGTGATTCCAAGGTCTGCCTTTGGGTACTTTGGAAAAATGGCTTGCGCCCGTCGGATGCAACCACTGAACAGATCGCAAAGTCTCTATCGGTCGAGACAAGCGAGATCGAAACGGCGATCGGCGATGCAGCGTTATCTGACTTGGCAAAGGCGTTACCGAAAGTCCTGGAACAGGCTTCGGAAATGAGAAAACTGGGAATTGCGCATGAACGTGAGTCACGAAACTTTGTGAGCCGGGGGGAAGACATCGCGCGGCGGCAGGCGGTCTACGGAGACCGAACTGGCTATGCCCAGACGATGGAAGGCGTCCGGCAAGCAAAGGAGAACGTCAAGGAGGGACGGCAGCTTCAGGAAGTCGCTAACGTTCTGTTGGTTGACAATTTGGAAAGAGAATTTCAAGTGATCGAATCACTTCTCGACAATGAATCCAAGAAGATTTGGTTCGAGAACCTCAATGCATTCATCGAATCAAAAGAACAATGGATGAAGGAAGGACGAAGTCGCTGGGGCCGCACAATCAAAAGTGAGATTGATTGATGGTTCCAACATGCACTGACCCTCGAAAACAATCTCCACAAACCACCTTCGTTTCAATCGATGCCATGAACGATCACTCCACCGCCGGTCTCCGGCTACGAACACTATTGGTTGTACTCGTAATCCAAGCGATTTCTGGCTGCAGTTCTTCAAGCAGCAACAGCATCGCTTCGGAGGCTGAGGCTCCACCTGCCAAAGTCTATACAAATGCTGACTACCAGGCCTACCGTGACGACCCGCGGACGTCCAGTTTATGCCTCAATGCGACACGCGGCCTCGTCGAAGGCGGACTACTGATGGCGGACATCCCGGAGGGCATTCTTGAGCAGCGCCGCCTTATCAAAGATCCTACGCCAAGCGATCATCAATTCGCGTACCGCGCTGGATGCAAGAAAGTCTACTTGTCGTCATGGATCAAGAATCTCAGTCCCTACGTCATCAATTCTCAGCGCCAAGTCAATGAGCATCTGGAAACCGTCGAATCCATAAATACGGCTCTTGAACATCTGGATGTAGCCTACAAGGCGGGGGAAAAGACGTCCGTGATCGATCGCCAATTCCTGCTGTTCACGGAGTCATGGGACCGAGTATTGTCCAGGGTAAAAACCTACTCCGACGCACTGTCGCGAAAAACAAATTCCTTAGTCGAAGCAGAATCAGATTTTGAAAAACTGCCTGAAACACTCGCTGCGGCGAACAAATTGTCCGAGTCGATTGCCAGTATTCTTGCGGAGGCTAAATCAACGCGGTCGCAATATCAATCGCTGCTCGACGCTGACGATTGGGTCGCAATGAACGTTGCCTTGGTCTTCGAGCTGACTCAAGCCAACGACGCGACTAATCCAATGAAAGATTGGTCAGGCGAGCAAAAATTCTCGTTGATCGAAAAACTCCTCGATGCAGGAGACCCTGCCGCAGCAGGCATGGCGGCTGCGGCGGCCGTCGAGCTGTTGCACAACGATTCTGGATTAAGTAACGACGAGAAAGAAAAACGGGAACTCGCGGTCGCGAAGATTTGCGAAAAGGCGAAAGCCAAAGGGCATGGCACCGCGCACTTCGCAACCGCAAAGCTGCTTCTCGGAGCCAACGATCAACTTGCTCTTACGGAGCTGCAAAAAGCATCCGACATGGGGCATGCGTATGCCGCCATGACATTGGGCGGTTTTTATGGCAGAGGTGAGCATGTGGCGATGAGCTTTGAAAGAGCGATGAAGCACTACCGCCGCGCACTTGACTTGGGTTGGAACTCTGCCGCTCAGAAATTCGGGGGATCACTATTCCTGACCGGACGTCGTGATGAACTGATCGAGTTCTGCCAGCATGATGCAATGCAATCGCGGCCCGATCGGATTTATGGAATCGCCGAAACATCATTTGAGCATGATCCACGGTTCTCTCGTGAGTTAATGGTGATCGCGCGAGAGGCGGGAATCGCCAACGGCGATCAAGACTTCGCCAGAAAAGCGGCCGCTTGGCTCGAGAACACTAAACCCAGTGTTGTTCGGGCAAAGTTACTCAAAGAGCTAGCAGCTAACCAAGCCGAGAGCGACGCCCACGAAGAACGACTCCGGATGCTGCGAATCGAACAAGAGGTCGATGCACAAATGGAATACAACATCTGGCGCGCCAAGCAGCGGTAACTCCAAAACTTTTCTTTCACTCGATACACCAACCCTACAAGCGAACGAGATGTCAAATTTCTGCAACCAGATCGTCCGTCGAATCTTCACTCTCGGTCTCGTTCTGATGGCTGGCTGCGGTGGCGGAGAGTCTGATCTCGCCGCACACGCAGACGACCCAGGTCTTCCAAGTGAAATCCGAGAATTGCTTGATTCTAAACGAATGTCTGCAATGGGACGCGAAGCGGTCACAGATTTGAACTTGGACCTTGGCGTCGTCAAACGGGCTATCAAGCAAGTCCGTGAATCGAATTCGGATTCACCATTTCCATTTTCCGAGGGCGACTTCTCGCTGATCAAAAACGGAATCGAGGAGCGTAAGAATCAGACGATCGACAGACTTGTTCTTGACGCGCTGAGCGAGGAGGAAATGCAGAGCATCAGGCAGAACTCGCCGCAATTGCTTAGTCGACTGCAAGCGTCAAAAACGAAACACGCTACCCTTGATGACCGCAGAGAAGTCCTCGCCGAACGCATCGATGCGTTGACCAAGAAAGCTGAGTCGAATGAATCGGTAAAAGCGGCGACGGAACATGCCATGAATGTGGCGAATGACATCAAGGAAGAAGATTCCATGCAACAGCGGGAGATCGCGATGAGCCGCGCCGCGCAAGGGGCACGCAGTGTTGACGAAATGATTGAAATGCAAGTCCAGGCGCTAAGCGATCAGCTTGACCAACAAGCCGAATTGATCTCGGCTGAGAGTAGCAAACGCTTCAGTGTCGTCCATATCGAGACTCACCGAATCGTCTGGAAACAACTGACCGACATCGAGAAGACATCCGTTGGTGAATTGCTGTTTGATTATGTCACCAAGACGCAAGAACAATTTGCCGCCTACCAAAAGACACGTAGGGAGCCGGCGGCATCCAAGGTAGAAACGAAGCTGCCAACCTATGCCGACCTGCGAATCGCGTTTGCCAACCAAATCAACACGGAAATCAATTCGCACAACAATTCATTGTCACGAGCCCACCGAGTAACACTGGGCGGCGTGATTGAAATGTCCGAGATTGACCAGGACCTATTCGATGAGCGAACGGCGAACGAAGAACTCAAATTAATGGTCAAGATTCACGGCCCCAAGCTCGCACGCCCGCTTGCTGAATTGTGTTTCGATACCGAAAAACGCATCCAAAGTCGGGCGGTGAAGATGATCAAATCGTTGGGGGAACCCGCCATCGGTGTGCTTACATCGGATGAACTGCCCGCTGATGAAGCAAAACTCTGTGCCTATGCGGTGCTAAAATCGTTCGACAATCATGATTTGGATTTGAAACCGGATGATCATTGGGCTGAAATGCTCGGGGAGACTCGATTCGCCAACATAGCACTGAGTGAGTTGGCAGACATACTTGACCCAATCGAGCTCAATTCCAAGCAAATGCAGTTCGTCCGCAATGGAATTCGCGCTGGTGATCACGTACGTTGCCAAAACTGTTTGGCCATCGCTCGCCACGCCGTCAAACTCGATGGCGAAACTCTCGACGCAATCGAACGCAAATCTCATTCTAAGGAATATCTCGGCCAGAGATCGCTTGAACTGTTGGCCAAGCATGGACGCGGGGAAAAGATCCGAAAGGGCATGATTGCCGAACTCGCTGAACAACGCACCAATTCAGGATACGGACGTCAAGAAACCGAGCGAGATGCTGTAAACCTGGCCGCGCGAATCGTCAAACTCGAACCTCTGCCCGCCGAGCTTGAGCCTCTGGTGCAACGATTGGCTGAACCAGGCGAAGGTTTTAAGGTGCGGGAAGCGATCGCCAAGATATTTTCGGATGCGGGCGGTGAGTCAGTGAATCCGATCGCCGCAATGCTATCGAGCGGTCTTCGCAAAGATCAGCGTATTGAGTTACTAAAGTCACTTGGATTAATCAAAACTGCGAGCCCTGCGGCACTGAAAGAATTGATTCGTTGGGTTCAGCAGGGCGACGACCAGGAGCGAAAGGCCGCGATAAACTCGCTGAGCCGAATCGGAAAAGAGGCCCGGTCAGCGGTGGATCCGCTCCTCGCCGCAACCAATGACCGAAAAACCGGCAGCGACGCAATGCGAGCGGTAGCTGCGATCCTGGAGGACCCCGATGATGCCAACCTTCGCAAGGTTGTTTTGTACCTGGGCGCCAAAAACGACTACGTCAGCAGGTACGCGGCCGACATTCTGATCAAAGCTGGGCCTAAGGCAAAAGCGGTCCTGCCGGACGTGATTCGCGCATCACAGTCAGGACCTCT
>CAZZDZ010000197.1:4290-11503 GCA_964652675.1 uncultured Pirellulaceae bacterium | reverse complement strand
CGCAACGATGCGTGCTTGCAATTCTTGATCGATCGGTGGATTTTTCGATTCTTCGTTCATGATTTTCCGTCGATACCGAGAGGACGCAGTTTCTCGGCTAGTTCTTTCAAAATGTGATGCAGTCGATAGCCAACGTTCGATACGCTCAGCCCTGTTTTGTCGCTGATCTCGCGATACTTCAGCCCCTCGAAATATTTCAATTCAACAAGCTGTCGGTCGGATTCACTTAGTTCCCGCACCATCTCTCGCAATGAACCGGTCGTTTCCATCCGCTCCAACTGCGTTTGCGATTCGTCGGCTTCGTCGCTCGTGTTTTGTATTTGCTGCTCATCCATACTCAAAACCATGCGTTTGTTGTCGCGGATGTAATTGAATGCTCTGTTGCGGACGCTGCGATAAAGCCATTTCTGTGGTGAATCAACTTCATCCCAGCGCACGTGTAACTGCAAAAACACTTCTTGGACGATTTCTTCTGCGACCGCACGTCGACCCACGAGCGAAAACGCATAGCGCAGCAACGGACTCTCTTGGGAATCAAACAATGCGCGCAGGGTGGATTCTCGCGCACTTTGCGCAGTCGGCTCGTTGACTCGTGGAGTCGGTTTCAACATTAATTCTGTTCGTGGTGCCCGGTGGGTCTGAATCACAACGAATTCATCGTCTCAACAGGATGAACCGTCGGGACCGGGTTTCTTAGAAATTTTCAGAATAAATATCGGTTAGAGATGTCGATTTCGCCGCAAATGCGGAAATTTGCGCAAAAATTTAGCCGGCGCAGAAGACTGCGACGGCTAAATATGTGCTCCTAAATAGTGGCTTCGTGCCTACTCTGTTTTACTTTCGGCTTTTGCTTCGGTTGCCTTCGGATCGCTTGCACTGGAATCTGTTGCCGAAGCCTCGGTTGTGGCTGCTTGAGCCGCCGTGGCTGTTTCGGATTCAGGTGTCTCCACCACGGGACCAGGTGCTTCGATCAAAACTGCCTCATGTGCTTTGGCAGCACAAGCGGGGCAAGCAGAAACTTCTTTGCTGATCTCTTGTCCACGACCTCCACGATCATGCACGGGTTCTTCACGACCGCGAAATCCGCCTCGGCCACCACCCCGTTTTGACTCCCGTCGACGCGTTGAGTAACGTTTTTCACGTAGCTCGATCACGACAGTGTGACGGGTTGTTTTGGGCGGTGTAATCTGTTCGCAAAAGTGGCATCGAAACATTCAGAGAGCTCAGCTTTTTGGTTTAATTTTTCTTGAGTTCAACGTGAACTAACACGAAGGTGGACTAAAGAAAAAGGGCAGAATTTAAGTCCGGTAAAGTAACGACTACCCGTTAGCCAACGCGAACGGATTCCGCTGCTGGTCCTTTAGGACCTTGACCTTCGGTGAATTCAACTTCTTGACCTTCACGAAGGTCATCAAATTGAACTTCTTCGACCACGCTGTGGTGAAAGAACAGGTCTTTGCCACCATCACGCGCGATAAAGCCGAAGCCCTTGTCATAAACTAGTTTTTTGATCACACCTTGTGCCATCACGACTCTCCAAAACATCACTTAAAAATAGATACGGCATCAAGCCAAACAAGTCAGCGTCCAGGAAGCCGCGGCCGACGCTGTAACCACTAAAAGTGCTGGAGCGAAAAGAAGAGATCCCAAGATGATGAAGGGACATGTGTCCCTGCTCGATTTGGGCAAGATAGCGGACATCGCCACCATTGCCTATAGCTGGCGCCCAGATTTAAGAGAGTTCTCGGTTTTGCTAGGTCAGTAGAGGGGGCAGAAGAGACGCCAGAAGTGGCGAACCAGCGCCAGGACCTGTCGCTGCTTCAAAAAAAAGACCGCCGCAACTAGATTGCGGCGATCTTTCGTATGATCAATTTGGGAACACTTGACTACTTAATAGAGTAGTCGGCTAGGTGCTCGTTGGTTTTTGCATACTTTGCAAGCTCTGCCTTGTAGTCAACGTTCGGGTCGGAGACCTTAAACGAACAAGTCAGACTAGCTGGATCGGTTTGGATGTCGCTGACACCCGCAATTTTTGTCAGATCGCCTCGGACCGAGGCGGCACAAGCACCTCAGTGCATGTTCGGAACTTTGAGGCTCACAAGCGTCATGCCTTCGCCGTCACCTGGGACGGAATCTGGAACGACAGTTTCTGGTGTTTGTTGGACAGTGTCGGTACTTGATGGCGTACTGGTTGTTGTGTCGGATGGTCCCGAACAGCCAATAACCGCCAAAAGTGCGACCTGCCAAACGATCGATGATCGCTTCATGGGTAAAGTCTCCAATTGGAAAAAAACGTTGACCGGAATAGTTTATCGGCCCGTACAGCCCCAGCCGAGCCCCAAAAAGAAATATTCTCAAAAACGGCCAGAATATCGTTTTTGGCAAGGGTGTCTGACCAATTCGCTGTTGTTGAGGCCGAAACAGTACGGTGTACATGTCGCTTCTTACCATGAATCCGCCAAATGACCCGTGCGGGAATCGAACCCTGCCTCTCCGGTCTGAGTAACCGGCGACCTCCCAGAAGTCGAACGAGCCTTAAGAAAGTCAGTTTTAGCGCAAGCTCTATGCTGACTGATGATGGCCTTCGCATCGACGTCTTTCGACTCCGCAAAGTCTGCACACGGGCGTGTTAAACCCTTCATCACCTTCACCCCTGTTGTTGATCTCTCGATCGCTCAACAGCAAGCAGTAGTGCAACCAGTTTTCTGGGTTTGGTTTGAGCTCTCCGTCGATCACCCTCACCTCGCTCGACCAACTTTCTACTCCGGAAAGTAGTCCGTTGGTCCCCTTTCGGGCAGCACGATCGTCTTGCGACGACCGTTGTAGGCACTTCAACTGCGTTACACGCATCACTTGTCGCCTTGCCCCGAAGGGCTCAGCTACTTTCCGGACACTCAAAATGTGGTCAAACGATTTGAAGTCGTCCCTGGTACGTTTCACGATAGTGATACAAATCCGTGATCTTTCAGGCAGCATTCTGCTTGTGGGCAAGCAGCTCACACCATCAGTTACTTGGCAGCGTCCCGTTCCCACACGGTTATCCACCAGCTCAATCGCCAAATTCGCAACGGATTAACGCCGCTCGTTGGACAGCTTCTCGTCTATCTCCACTGGAGCCGACCACCCATACCACAGGGCAAATCAGTTTTAAGTCCGGGCGACATCACGGACATTGATTCGTTATTTTGTTGTTTCGTTTTTCTCGCTGTCTCTGCTTTACCCCTCCGCATTTTTACCCACGAGAAAAGAAACTTCTCGCAGAGACCGTCACGTCATGAATTTGGTTTCATGACTAACACATTAGACGGTTCTGGCCGAATCACGTTCGCGCGTTTCCTGCCAGCAGAAATAAAGATGCACTGACGACGAATTCTATTTCACGAAAACACAAAAACTTTTCCGTGGAGTCATTCTCAGCGTTCGCTACGTCGTGTATTCCGAATTGAATCGGACGTAATCGGTTGTCAAATCGCTGGACCAAAAGGTTGCTTTGCCGAGGCCGTCGCCTACCTTTAAATCGATTTCGACTTCGGCGCTTTCTTTCATTTTTGCACTAAGCGTTGCTGCGTCGAATGTTTTGGGCAGACCGTTGTCGTAGATGGTTTCGCCACAGATTTTTAACGATGTGTTTTCGGGATGGATCTTGGCGTCCGCGTAGCCGGCTGCCGATACGATTCGTCCCCAATTGGGATCGCCGCCAGTGATGGCGGTTTTTACTAACGGGCTGGCCGCAACGGTTTTTGCAATCGTGGATGCAGCCGCGTCGTTTTCAGCGCCGTGAACGTGAATCTGCATCACGTGCGTCGCCCCTTCGCCATCGGCCACCAATTGTTTGGCAAGTTCGATCGATAGTTCGTTTAATTCGTCGGTGAATTGTTTGAGCGCAGGACCCGACAGTGGTTCGCCGCGACCGCTTGATAACAATAACAACGTGTCGTTGGTGCTTGTGTGGCCGTCCACGCTGACTTTGTTAAAGCTGATGTCCGCGGCGTGACGGAGGATGTCTTGTGCTTGTTGGCCATCGAGTGGCGCGTCGGTTAAGACGACAGCGAGCATCGTGGCCATGTTCGGCGCGATCATCCCGGCGCCTTTGGCCATCGCGGCGATCGTGTAACTTTGGTCTCCGCACTTGATTTGCCGCGTCGCCGTCTTGCGGTCCTTGTCCGTTGTTCGAATCGCTTCGGCCGATGCGATGAACGCTTTTGCGTCGTTGGCCAAAGATTCTGCGGCGCTATCGATACCTTTTGTGATGCAATCCATTGGCAAGTGCTGACCAATCACGCCGGTGCTCATCACGAGAACCTGATCTTCGTCGCAGCCGATTTTTTGGGCGACTCTCTGGCACATCGCGATGGCATCTTTCATGCCTTGGTCGCCGGTGCATGCGTTGGCGTTGCCGCTGTTGGTGATGACGGCCCGGATTTTATCGCTGGGTGTTCGCCCTTTGCTCAATACGACGGGCGCGGCGACGATCTGATTTTGAGTGTAAACTCCTGCTGCAACGACAGGTTCGTCAGCCACGATCAGCGAAACATCTGGTTTCCCGCTTTGCTTGATTCCACAAGTGACACCAGCAAACCGAAAACCACTTGGCAACGTAGGTTCAGACATAGTTGTTATCTGACAAGTTTGAAAAAATGTTTGGTAAATGGGTTTGACCGACGTACTTTTCACAGTTTGACTGTTGGGCACAATGGGTGGTAGGTCGTTCGCTTAGACAGGCAGTTGCGATTCTCACCTCACGTTCGGCGAGGATAGGTAAAAAATGTGTAGATACCAATGCCTTTTGGCAGGGAACCGTTAGTAAATTGGATTCAAAAAATGCAAACGATTTGTCGTCCGACGATGTGGTTCGCTGCGAATCACTGGGCAAGCGATACGGCGATTTTGACGCATTGAAGTCCTGTTGTGTTCGTGTCGGGCGCGGTGACATCTTTGGTTTGCTGGGACCCAACGGCGCCGGCAAGACGACGTTGATCCGTCTGTTGCTGGGATACTTGCACCCCACGTCGGGCCATTGCTTGGTCGCAGGCATCAATCCTGAAGTGGACTCGGTGGCAGTTCGCCGTCACGTCAGCTATTTGCCTGGTGACGCCCGATTGCCCAGGCACATGCGTGGCGACGGGGTGATGAAGTTCTTTGCGGAGATGCATCCGAGCGGGAATTTGGACAAGAGTCGTGAGGTGGCCGACCGATTGGAATTGGATTCGCGGCGACGTGTTGGGTACATGTCCACTGGGATGCGGCAAAAGCTGGCGTTGGCAGTCGTGATGGCCGCATCGACACCCTTGTTGATCTTGGACGAACCAACCGCGAACTTGGATCCAACCGTTCGCGGGATCGTGTTGGACTTGGTCCGCGAAGCTCGCCAGGATGGGCGCACGGTCGTCTTTTCGTCGCACGTGCTAAGCGAGATCGAAGAAACTTGTGACAACATTGCGTTCTTGCGGCATGGACAACTGGCACACGAATTGAAAATGTCCGACCTTTTTCAGCGACATCGCATCACGGCGATTTCTGCGAACAATGAATTAGCGGTACCCGAAAAGTTTGCGGCAGATGTGACCGTTGAACAACTGGAATCGAATTTGCGAATCGACACGGCCGGCGACTTGGCGCGATACCTTCCCTGGATTGATTCACTTGGGCTGAAAGGAGTCCGTATCGAACCGCTTGGTTTGCGATCTGTCTACGATGCGGTTCACGGTGGCCAAGTTGTCAACGTCGGCCAAGAGGTGACGACATGATCGATCGCGTCTTGATCAAAAAATACGTCAGCCAGTCGATGCTGCTGTTTTGCAGTTGCGCATTCATTCTGTTCACGTTCGCTTGGGTGCGAGTGTGGGTGGGCACGTTCTTTAATCTGAGCCAGTACAAAACGATCCTGGATCAATTGAAAGAGTTCGAACATTTTGCACCGATCGAATTTTCAGCGTTAATGAGTTACGCCGGCCAAGTCGCGTTGGTCTACGACGAACCAATCGTGATCATTTGTGTTGTGATTTGGTGTATCGCACGTGGTAGCGATGTGGTTAGCGGAGAACTGGGCCGGGGAACGCTGGAGATGCTGTTGTCGCAACCAATCAGTCGAACAAAACTGATGTTGTCGCACGCGACGGTTTCGACTGGCGGTTTGGCGTTGTTGTGTTTGCTGGTGTGGGCCGGACTGGGGCTGGGAGTCCAAACAAACGATATCGACGAAGAAATCGCTCCGCCGAGTGTGACGGTTCCGCTATTGAATTTTGATTTGCCGCTTTCGATAGGCGAACCCATTGTTCAAAAAATTCCGTTGCATGAACTGGTTGACGTAAGCACCTATGCGTCGCCAACTTTTCACCTGTTTTGTTTTGGTTTCTTTATGCTTGGGTTGGCGACCCTGTTCAGCTCTTGGGATCGATATCGTTGGCGGACGGTCGGATGCGTGATGGGCGTCTATATCATTCAATTGATCATGTTCGGGTTGGGCAAAGCGGCAAAGTCGCTGGAATGGTTGCAGAGCATGAGTTTTTTCAGTTGCTACAAACCGCAAAAGATGGCCGCGTTGGTATCAGAAAACGGCATGGCCGCGCCGTGGAGCCTAACGGAAACATTACCCGACGCCGCGATGCCACCGCTTGCGTACCCGTTGATCCTGCTGGGATTCGGTATCGTGTTCTACGCGATTGCGGTGGTACGATTCGAAAAGCGAGACTTGCCGGCGCCGTTGTAACGCGCGTTTGCCACTTTCAGTGTTGCGGCATGCTGAGAATGGAGGCGGCGAAGATTCCGCCCGCCAACAGAACCTTCGTAAATCGTCCTGAATCATCCTGAGCAGCGCAGCTATACTGGTATCTATGGCTGAATCAACCAACACAAACGAACCGTCCACTTCCGCGTCGCTCTTGCAACTTGCTCGCGACGGGGATCCGGATGGCTGGAGCCGCTTGGCGCAGATTTATGGGCCGATTGTCTATGCGTGGGCGCGGAAGTGTGGTTGCCAAACAGCCGATGCGGCTGATGTGATGCAAGAAACGTTTGCGTCGGTCACCAAAGCGATTGGCCGGTTCGATCATGACCGACCCGGGGCGACGTTTCGTGGATGGCTTTGGACGATCGCTCGCAACAAAATTCGCGATCAAGCACGTGATGACCAAGCCGGACTCGCGATGGGTGGGACCGACGCCAATCTGAAAATGCAAAATGTGGCCGCTGATCCAAGCCAACCACCCAGTGA
>CAZZDZ010000197.1:0-4190 GCA_964652675.1 uncultured Pirellulaceae bacterium | reverse complement strand
AACCACCCAGTGAACCACCCAGCGAGAACGCTTCGGACATCGCATCGGTCCGACGGCGAACGGTTGAGCTAATGCGTGAATCATTCGACCCACGTTCATGGCGAATGTTCTGGGAAACGACGATCATCGGTCGCGATGCCGCAGAGGTTGCCAAAGAAATGGATGTCAGCCGCTGGGCTGTCTACAAAGCCAGAGCAAGGGTTTTGCAGCGACTGCAACAGGAAATGAAGGGGCTGGAATGATCGCCATCGGAGAGAAAAATTGAAAAAGTTCGAAAAGCTGTCCAATCGCTCCGTTGTGTAGGTGAAAGACGCTGTTGCACACTTTTATCTACAGGCTGAAAACATGATCACAACGAACCAAAATTGCCTCGAACGAAGCGAAATTCAACAAGCCCTTGCGGGGCGGTTGGAGAGCGATGCTTTTGACTCTGCGATATTGCATTTGGACAACTGCGACGAATGTCGCAGCGCGGCTGAGGAAATGGAAAGCGAGGCAAAATGGCTTGCAGAATCTCTGGGTGAGGAAAGCGTAGATCCCCTGCAAGCGGAAACGGCTTGCCAAGTTGCGTTGTGGCGAATGCTGCAAACACCGCAAATCGCTAGTCCAATCAACGATCTGCTGCCAAAACAGATTCCCTGTGACTGCCTTGGGCCATACAAATTGCTGGGCACCCTGGGCAGCGGCGCCATGGGCACGGTTTATTTGGCACAGCATGAACGACTCAAACGCGATTGCGCCGTCAAACTTCTCCCTCGTGAACGCGTCGATCAACCTGGCTGGTTAGACCGCTTCGATCGCGAAATGACCACGATCGCTTCGTTGGAACATCCCAACGTTGTCCGTGCTACCGATGCGGGTCATGAAAACGGCTGGCACTATTTAGTGATGGAGCACTTGGATGGACTGGACGTGGGGCGTGTCGCAAGCCGTATGAAACAACTGAGCGTTGCTGATGCTTGCGAGATCGTTCGGCAAGCCGCGCTGGGGCTGGCTCATGTTCACGATGCGGGGCTCGTTCATCGCGATGTCAAACCGTCCAATTTGATGCTGACGCAAAAGGGCGAAGTGAAACTGCTGGACTTGGGGTTGGTTTTGGACGGCGATGATCCTTTGGGGGCAGACGATCGGCTAACGACGGTGGGCCACTTGATGGGAACGATGCCATACATGGCGCCGGAGCAATTGGCCGACAGTCGTGATGTGGATCGACGAGCCGATTTGTACTCACTTGGTGCAACGCTGTTTCGTTTAATTGCTGGAGCGCCGCCGCACAAACGTCACAGCACGCTGGCAGCTCATATCCTTGCCATTACCAACGAAGATGCGCCGTTGCTGGATAGCATTCGCGAAGACGTTGATCGAGGCGTTGTTGAATTGACCGCCGAACTGTTGTCCAGAGACTGCACCCATCGTCCGGCCGCTGCGTTAGATGTGGCAAAACGATTAGAGCCGTTTTCGTCGGGCAGTCGCTTGAAAAGCTTGCTGCGCGAATCGCTTCGCCGTCCCCAAAGCGACAACTTGCCATCGAGCGTGGCGCCGTCGGTGGCGTTTTCGCAACAGCCGCCTGCCAAGCGAACCACCGCGTGGGTTTGGGCAAGCCTGTTTGGGGCGGCGTTATTGCTGGCTGGTTTCGTGTTCAAAATACAAACCGACAAAGGCGACTTGGTTGTCCATAGCGATCAAGATGGATTGACCGTGTTGGTGAAACAGGGCGAGAAAGTTGTCGATCGGTTGCTGATCGAACAAGACAGCGAGAACCGTGTTTCACTTCGCAAAGGAACTTATCGTGTCGAGATCCAAGGTGGCGAAACGGCCCTCAAGTTGAGCGAAGAAGTGGTCACGATCGGCCGAAAAACGCAAACCCCCATTCGCGTCGAGACGATCACGCCAGAAGGTGCTGACCGGTTGTACCAAGCCAAAAACTTGGATTACTGGATCAATGTGATCCATCGCGAACAGGATCCAAGGGCGCTGGGCGAAGCGATGAAGGCCGTAGAAATTCTGTCGCGAAACACAAACCGGCGCACCGAAGCGGGCATGGCGACACTCCATCTGGGTCGCCAGTTGGGCGGATTCATGCGGGGCGGAGGCGGCCAAGGGTTCGGCGATCGCACGATCGAAGCGAAACCGTATTTCATGGATCGGTTTCTGGAAACCATGCCTGCTTACTTTCCAGAGCCTGGGATCCGACTGCTTAGCGATGAATTAAAAGTGGGAACGCCTGAAAGTAAAACGGCGTGCTTGTGGGGCCTAAGTCATTTCCTGGATGGTGTCGTCGGCGACACCGGAGTGGCTGGCAAACGCGAACAAGCAACGCAATGGTTCTCCAACACAAATCAAGATCCAAAGCGCGGTGAGCTCTTGGCGCAGCTGATGCAAAACCTGAATACCGTCACGAACGAATCGCGGACTTGGACGAAAAAATTTGGCGGTGCGATTACGGATATGGCAATGGAGATACAATTCAAAATCCTGGAGGCGACGGGCGAATCGTTCATTGGCAATTCAGACTTGGAAAGCTCGCTACGTCGATCGGTCGCAGATCACCGGGCTGCTGCAAAACGACTTGATGAGCAAAAAAAGTCCGGAGTAACCGCAACTGCCAATGCGTTTACCGTTTCGCAAAATGCATGGCTCTATGGCCGGACTTTCTTCGCCGCGGTTGATTTGGCCCGAACCTACCAATCGGATGCCGACTGGGAGTACCTGGCGCGAGCGCTGGTTCATGGAAATGGCTACCAACATTATGGGCTGGACGCTGAACAGGAAAAGGCGTTTGACACCGTTTCATTTCATGCGCCCGAGACAATCGTGGCTGAAGTTGACCAAAAACTACGCGAGACCCCGGTTGACAGCGGTTTCGGCCGAAACGCATTCAGTTATTTACGAAGCCCAATTTGGGTCAAGGTGTTTGAACTTTATGGCAAGCACGCCGCGCCCAACGAGGATTCGATCAAACGATTGCAAACGGTGACCAACCGAGCGGGTGGTTTCCTTGTGCCCCCGAATCGACAGGCCATCGAAGATGCAATCAAGCAATTGCAAAATCGACAGGCCATCGAAGATGCAATCAAGCAATTGCAAAATCGGATGGGCGATGTTTCAACGACAAACAAACCTTCGGCACAGCCAACGGACGTTGCCGAAACGAAAGCGACTAAAGAAACGCCTACGACAACAAGATTGTTCCAAGGTCATCCACTGGATCATTGGATGTCCGTCTTAAAACGCGAGCAGGAACCTGAGGCCTTGTCTGACGCAATCAAGGCAGTGGAAATTCTCTCACGCGACACGGACAGACGCGTCGAAGCGGCCCGGTCAACGCTGTTGCTTTCGCGAGTGTTGGGCGGCGCCAGTATCGAAGATGACAATGCATCGGCTCAATACATGAAGATTCTTCATAAAGTATTCCCCGCGTATTTGCCGGAACCGGGGATTGAGTTGATCAATGCAGAGTTGTCCAGTGGCACCGATCAAAGCAAAGTTGCCTGTCTGTGGTTAACCCATGGTTTCTTATATCCGCATGATGGAACACACTTTGACGCGAAGAAACAGGCCGAAGCACTACGTTGGTGTGCCAACGAAGGCGATGATCCCGCTCGCGAGAAATTGTTGGACTCGTTGATGCAGAATCTCTTGACCAATACGACCGAAATGTCGCAAGCAAGAGACCAGTTGCACGATCAAGGGGCTTTCCGGGGCATCAGGGGACAAATGCTGTTGAGCTTGGCGCGTTCTGAAAAAATCACAATGAACCAAGAGATCGAAAAGTATGTTCAAAGTTGGATCAAGAACGGAAAAGCGAATTCAAAAAGGACGTTCAATGGCATTTTCTTGGGAGGTAGTCCTTGGGCAACCGACGAAGTTTTGATTGCAGGGATATCGTTGCTAGACCCCAACGATGCAAGCGACTGTCAGTTTCTTGCTCGATCGATCGTTCGCAATCCAACGTATTTGATCCAATCGGCAATGGATAAAGCGTTTGATGAGTTGGCCAAGAAGGCGCCAGAAGCCATCGTCAAAGCAACCGCTGAGCGTTTGGCAGAGATACACAGTGGGAAGCCTCTGAGTAGTGGGCACATACTGCGCGATGGGACCCATCCGTTTGCTTTTCATTCGCTGTACAAACCATGTCATCCACGGGCGTTTGAGTTTTACGTCGACACGGAAATCAAAACCACAGAAAC
>CAZZDZ010000196.1:8215-11512 GCA_964652675.1 uncultured Pirellulaceae bacterium | reverse complement strand
GCGGATATTCTGATCTACGGCTGCAACACGGCGCAAGGATCCGTTGGCGCTGAATTCATTTCTCTGTTGGCCGAATTGACTTCGGCTGACATCGCGGCATCCACCGACGTGACCGGCAACATTGTTGACGGCGGCGATTGGGATTTGGAACGCATCGTTGGCAGTGTTGAAACGGCGCTGGTGCTAGATGTTCATAAGCGAAAAGAACTGGGCGTGACGCTCGCAACGGTTCAAATTTTCGCGGCCGGAACGACTGGCGAAGAAGAAATCCAATTGTCCATCGCTGGTGAAGTCGTGGCGACTTTTGACGACCTTGGTTCGGGTGCCGATGCCGGAAATCTACGCACGCTGACTTTTAACACCGACCAGAATGTAACGCCGGGGCAAGTTCGGATCGAATTCGTTAACGACCTTTTTGACCCGGCCAATGGTATCGACCGAAATGTTTTGATTGACGCAATTGCGATCGATGGAGTCCGATTCGAGACCGAATCGCCGGATGTATTTTCGACCGCGACTTACACTCCAGACGGACTGGAGCCTGGATTTGGTCGCGGCGAGATCCTGCATTCCAACGGCTACTTTCAGTTCGCCGGTGGCGCGAGTGATACGACCACTATCACTGTGAATGCCGCTGGCGATGAAGGCACCGAGTCTTTTGCGCTGCAGATCGACGGACAGACAGTAGAAATTTGGGACAACATCAGTACCTCATTCACTTCGTACAACCACACTGCCAGTGGTACTGTCACGGCCGATCAAATTCGCGTCGTGTTTCTGAACGACCAATTTGATCCAGCTCAAGGAATCGATTCCAACTTGGTCGTCGATAACATCGTGGTCGACGGCGTTGTGTTCGAAACCGAAGCCAATAACGTCTTTTCGACGGGCACGTGGCTCAACAATGAGATTGTTGACGGGTTTGGCCGAGGCGACACTCTGCACAGTAACGGCTACTTTCAGTACGCTTCTGATGCAACTGGCGACGCTGGTTTCATTGGGCTTGGTGATACAGAAGTCACGGTCAATGAAAACGATGGATCAGTCCAAATCGAAGTGATCCGATTCGATGGAAGCGATGGACCCGCGACGGTCTTTTACCAAACGCTTGGTGCTACCGCGACCGATGGGTCTGACTTTGTAGGAGCCGCCAACGGACAAGTCAGTTTTGCCGACGGGCAAACCAGTGCCTTTATCAATATCATACTGCTGGACGATTCGGCCAGCGAGCCAGTTGAGACATTCAGCGTATCGCTTTCTCGCGCCGAAGGGGCCGAGTTGAATGTTCCTCGGACTGCGTTGGTGACCATCATTGACGATGAATCCGGTGGTGGCCTGATCGGGCACTGGAGACTGGAAGAAACGCAGATCGGACAGACCGTCGTTGATTCTTCGGGCAATGGCAACAGCGGGACGCATCGAAACTTCACTTCGCCAGACGGTCCAACGACCGACCGACCGGACACCGACACGACGAACAATCGTGGTGTCAACTTTGATGGCGTCGATGACTTCATTCAGATCGACAACGATCCATCACTCGAGCTGACCAGTGGCACGTTCACGCAATCCGTTTGGATTCGACCAGAAAACAGTGACAACGGTTTCAACGGAATTCTTGGGTTCCAGCCGTCCACTGGCACAGTAAACCGGTACCCCGGAATCTGGGTTTACCAGGGAGACCGGATTCACGCTGGGTTTGGTGATGGCACGAATTGGAACAGGTTCAATACTGGCTCGGTGCTGACGGAGGGCGAATGGAATCACGTCGCTACAACTTTTGACGGGACTTCCTATCGAGCGTACGTAAACGGCGTTCAAGTTTTCTCGACCGATGAATTTGCCGGTCGTAGTCCTGTGATCTCAGGCGAAGTAACGATTGGTCGCGTGGACAACTTTTTCGAAGGTGGAATTGATGATGTCAGGATTTACGACCGGGCGCTGAGCTTTGTTGAAATCACGGAACTGATCGACGGTGCGACCGTGCCAGATGTTCCTCTGGGTGGCGAACTCGTTACGAATCAAATTCTTGCCGGGTTTGATACGCCGATCGAAACTGAATTTTTGGCCGATGGCCGAACGTTGGTTGCAGAACAAGCTGGAGTGATTCAGATCATTAACCAAGACGGCTCGGTAGCTTCGACGCCGCTGTTGGACATTCGTGACATTGTCAACGCGGGTACCAAAGATCGCGGGTTGATCGGTTTCGCGGTCCATCCCGACTTTGAAAACAACCCGTTTATTTACGCGTCCTTTACCTACGATCCGCCAGAGACCGCCGGACAAAGTGGACTTGGTGGTCCCGATGGCAACGGCGCTCGGGTGTCACGAATCTCTCGGTTCACAGTGAATGCCGACGGCACGTTTGCTGATCCCGATTCAGAAGTCGTTCTGGTGGGCGGCAACAGCACTTACGAAAACATCGGAGATCCCGGCGTGCGACCTGGATCGAACGATCCCCATTCATGTCTAACCGGCAACGGTGGCCACATCGAAGACTGTATTCCGGCCGACGAAACAAGTCATACGATTGGCGAATTGGAATTCGGCCCGGACGGAGCCCTTTATATCGCAAGCGGTGATGGTGGCGCGTTTGGACGCGTTGAGATCAACAACATCCGCGCGTTGGATGTGAATAGTCTTGCTGGAAAGATCTTGCGAATCGATCCGATCACGGGCGAAGGCCTGAGCGACAATCCGTTTTTCGATGGCGACGTTAATTCGAACGCGTCGAAGGTGTTCGCTTACGGATTGAGAAATCCGTTCCGCTTTGCGATCAACGGCGACGCTGATAACCCGGCGGTTTACATCGGCGATGTTGGCTGGACTCAGTGGGAAGAAATCAATTTGGCTACTGGCGGCGAGAATTTTGGTTGGCCTGCATTTGAAGGCGGCGAAGACGGCGAGAGTTTCCGAACGGGTCGGTACGAAGACTTGAGTGAGATTCAGGCTTTCTACGCAACCAACCCCGACGTGACCGCACCGACTTGGGCGAGGGCTCATAGTGACGGAGGTAGAGCGATTGTGCTGGGCGACTTTGCCAGCGATCGTTACGGTGATTTAGCGGGAACGTTGATCTTCACGGACATTGGTGATCAGATACTGCGAGCGGCTCGGATCAATAGCGAAGGTGAAATCATCAGCGTCGATATTGTTTCCGAAGACGTAGGTTTTATCGTCGACATCGTTACCAACCCGTTTGACGGGTTCATGTACTACACCGATGTCACCGGCAACATCGGCCGAATCGAGTTGGCGTAGCCGTAGTCCGGTTTTTCCAAAACCGGTTGCTCCTAG
>CAZZDZ010000196.1:0-8115 GCA_964652675.1 uncultured Pirellulaceae bacterium | reverse complement strand
TGTCTCGGAGAGACAACACTACGGTTACCGGTTCTTGGCTGTCTCGGAGAGACAGCACTACAGTTGGCGGCTCCAATGTAGATATTGATCGGACTGCAAACCGGCTTCGATGCCGTTGTTTGCGATGTAGCGACGATAATACTGAAACTGTTCTTCACTGCGTACGAGATGATCGAAACATCGATCCTGCCATACAGGCCCCGATGTTCCTAACTGCTTGTTGATTTGCCTCGCTTGGAATCGTTTCCAACCAGTAATCTGTTTACTCATCAGTTCTTCAGACGCGAACGCTGCCAACAGATGCACATGATTTGGCATCACAATGAAATCCGTCAGAACGTACCGCTCTCCATCAAACCGATTCAAACTCTGCTGAACGATCGCAGCGATTTCAGGTCGTTGCAGCACACACACGCCGTGACAGCCATCCAATTGGTTCTCGAATTCGTCAATCAATTTCCATTTGATCCACATTGCTTCGGACGGCTTGCGCAATGACAACTCGGATCTCCAGTCGCCCTGCGGATCGATCCCTTGTTGCCTGAGGATATCCGCACGACGTGAAACGAATTCATCGTACACGTGTTTTGGAATCGAATCCGCCGTCCGCCAAGTGACAAAACAAATTGTGCCCGCCTGACTCCAATGCGGCAGTTTGTTCCAAGTGACGCAGAACGATTCGGTACGATCAAAAAACTGAATGTCAGAAGGCGTCATTTTACTAGCCGTAGCCCGGTTTTTCCAAAACCGGTGCAGGAATCAAGTGCTTGAAATAGGTGAAATCCATTGGTCAGTCTATTTGTGCTCCGGTCTCGGAGAGACCAGGCTACGTTTGTACGTTTGTCCAATAATCAGTTTGTTTTCCATGGTTGCCTTGCGTTGTTGGTGATCTCTTGATCCAGCTCCATCATGCGTTTTTGTAGCTTGGTAACAATGTCAGGTTGATCGCTCGCCAGGTTTTTCTGCTCGCCTAAATCGCTTACCAAGTCGAATAGGAAAGTCGTGGTGGTGGCTTTGGCGTTCTTATTGTTGCGATTGCGGCGCGGTTTCTTGACCAGCAATTTCCATTTGCCTTGACGGATGCCTTCCAATTGTCCCTGCGACGTGTAATGGATAAACTCCTCGCGATTCTGCGTGCCTTCTTTGCCCATCAGCAGATGCGACAAATCCATTCCGTCGATCTTTTTCTCTTTTGGTAGCGGTTCGCCCGTGATGGCTGCGATCGTTGGCAGCATATCAATCGTCCCCATTAACTGGTCGCAAACCGTACCAGCGGGGATCCGTCCTGGTCCCCACATCACGCACGGAACACGTTGGCCTCCTTCAAAAGTCGTGCCTTTGCCATCGCGAAGCGGACCGGCTGACCCACCGTGATTTTTGAACTGTAGCCAGGGCCCGTTGTCGGAAGTGTAGATCACGTAAGTGTTGTCGGATAAACCTTGTTCGCGAATCGTATCCATCACACGACCGACTTCGGCATCGATGTGCTCGATCACACAGGTGTAGGCGTTTTGCGGATCGGGATCATACGCATCCTCAGGAACATAAAGCGGGATGTGCGGCATGCTGTGCGGTAGATAGACAAAGAACGGCCCGTCCTTGTGCTCTTTGATAAAGTCGACGGCGCGGTCTGTGTAGCGACGCGTGACCGTTCGCTGGTCGACTGGCAGTTCCACGATCTCTTCGTTTTCTACCAGCGGTGTCTTCCAAAGTTTGACCGCACTGGATTGATCTCGCCAAAGGTCGTCCGACGATACCTTGGGTTTGCCTTTGTTGTCCGGATGGTTCATGTCGTTGGAATAGGGAATTCCTAAGTAGACGTCGAAACCATTTTGACGTGGAAGCGTTTCAGGGTGATGCCCCAAGTGCCACTTTCCAAAACAAGCCGTCGCGTAGCCCTGCGACTTTAAGTGGTCCGCGATCGTGTGTTCGCTGGGATTGAGACCCTTTTTTGAGGATGGAAAAAGGACATGCTGATGCATTCCAACGCGTTTTGGATAGCAACCTGTCAGCAACGCAGCTCGTGACGGGGTGCAAACCGGAGACGCGACCATGAAATTGGTAAACCGGCGTCCTTCTTTGGCAATGCGATCGATATGGGGCGTCTTGATCTTCTCCGATCCAAAACACCCAAGATCGCCGTAGCCCTGGTCATCCGCGAAAATGATGACAAAGTTCGGTTTCGTATCGGCTGCAAATGAAGATTGCAGAAACAATACGCAAAGTAGTCCCGCTGAGTGCAAAAGGCGTCGCATAGATAGAGCTCGTGTGTTCGGGTAGGATCAAAGGCAGTAGTTTAGCCGATGCGAGACCACGTTTTCGCACTTGTCCGCGACGCTACAATAAACGGTACGCATCTTTTCTCAGTTCTCTGCCACCAAGTTCGATAGCACAAACCGATGAAGTCCACGAAAGTCGAAGCCGCAATCAATCAACAGATCAACGAAGAGCTCTCGTCGGCCTACGCCTATTTGGCGATGGCTGGTGTTGCTGACGGGCTTGGTTTGCCGGGTTTTTCCAACTGGTTCAAAATGCAGTTTCAAGAAGAACTGGGGCACGCCGACAAGTTCTTTACTTTCTTGCTAGAACGTGACGGCGAAGTGAAGCTGGCCGCAATCGAGCAGCCAGTGGTCAAAAATCCAACGCCACTGGGTTTGTTCGAGGATGCTTTGGCCCATGAACAACACATCACCGAGTGCATATTTAAGCTGAAAGACTTGGCACGTTCCGAATCGGATCATGCAACGGATGTCTTTCTGGAGTGGTTTGTTACCGAACAGGTAGAAGAAGAAGCGAACGCGCGTGCAGTCATCGATCAACTGCGAATGGTCGAAGGCAACAAGAACGGCTTGTTCATGATCGACCGAGAGCTAGCCGGCCGACAACTTGAAACCGGCCAGTAAAAAACCGCAAAGAGGCACGGGGCATAAAGAGGCAATTGCTCCGCGCCGATCGTTGCGGTTGTTGTCTGTAACGCAGCAAGCCGGTTACTTGTCGAACCACTTTTTGATTTTGTGCAGCGTTGTTGCACGGCCGGCGCGGGCGATTGATGTCGTCAACGGAATCTCTTTGGGGCATACCGCGACGCAATTTTGTGCGTTGCCACACGCTTGGATGCCACCGGGGCCCGTTAACGCTTCCAAACGTTCGCCTTCCAGCGACTTGCCGGTTGGATGATTATTGAACAGCATCGCTTGCGAGATCGCATGGGGGCCAACAAAGGCTTCTGCGTTCGCTTTTTCTTTGCGTGCCTCGAATTCCTCTTTGGATTCATCCAGCTTTTGCTTCAGTTCAATTTTCTGGTACTGAGGGCAGGCGTCGACGCAACAACCACAGCTCATGCATTGGCTAAGCGGGTAGTTTTGCTCTTGAGTAGCACGCAGTTGTTTTTCGCCGGGACCCAAGTTGTAATAACTGTCCACGGGCACCCAGGCTTTGACTCGCTCCAGTCCTTGGAACAATCGCTGACGATCGACGATCAAATCGCGAATGACAGGAAACTTGCTCATTGGTTCTAAAACCAATTCGTCCTCGTTATCTTCCAGCAAACGATCAACCAGCGCACTGCAACTTTGGCGGACTCTGCCGTTGATCTGCATGGTGCAAGATCCACAGACTTCTTCCAGGCATCCACAATCCCATGCGACCGGTGCGACTTTGCGACCGTCGCTATTGGTGGCTTGTGCTGCGACCCGTTGTAGAACGCTAATCACGTTCAATTCGGGTTCGTATTTGATTTTGTGCAGTTCCCAGTACGGTTTCTGTCCGGGGCCGTCTTGTCGACGGACGCGAACGTTGATGAACTCGGGAGTTTTCTTTTGGGAGGCGTCGAGGGCAATCATCCTTCGATCCTAGCTCAAGAGGTAAAAAACTGTGAATGTCATTTCGTCGTAACGTAGTCCTAAGACTTCGCTTTTTCCTGCTTCTTTTTCTTCGATCGTTCCTCGAAGACTTCTTCGATCACTTCGGCACCGACCAACCCATAAAGCCGTGGTCGAGGCTCAATTGAACCTGTATCGACATCTTCATAAGAAAGATCGGGTGTTTTGGAATCATGATTCCAGTCTGCGATCGTACTTTTTAAGTATTTTTTGTTGTTCTTGTCGAACTCATCCAGCCATTCTTCGGCTTGTTTACGCCGTTCGCCGGGTTCTTCGGCTGTCAACGAAGGTCTTGCGAATTCTGGTTTGAAGTGGGCGCCGCGGCATTCGTCCCGTTGCAAAGCGCCTTTCAGAATGCATTTCGCGATCGGAAACATGTCTTGGAGCGATTTGGCAAAGATCACGTTTTGGTTTGTCCAACTGCCTGTATCTGCCAAACTGACTTTCATGCTGCGATCATGCAAATCGTTGACTTTTTCGATCGCATCAGCCAGTTGATCGTTTTTGCGAACCACGGTCGCGGCACGAGTCATGATGTCACCAAGCTCCTGGTGAATCAGGTAGGGATTTTCGTCGCTGTCTGAATTTCCCTTCAGTAAATCATCGTGACGCTCTTGTTGTTTTTTGACCGCCGACGATTTTAGCGATTCCGAAACGTCCGCCGCGCCACTGTCTTGGTTGGAGACATACGACAGAATCGATGGGCCGGTAAACAGTCCCGTGAAGATGCAGGACAACAACGAGTTGGCGCCCAAGCGATTAGCGCCGTGATAGTGGTAATCGCACTCGCCGATCGCGTACAACCCTTGGATGTTGGTCATGTGGTTTTCTGGGGCGCCCGCCAGCAATCCACCCTCGTCGTTTTTGCGATAGTCAGCCCACAGCCCGCCCATGCTGTAGTGTACAGCTGGGAAAATTCGCATCGGTTCAACACGCGGATCTACCCCTTGGAACTTTTCGTAGATCTCCAAGATACCGCCAAGCTTACGGTCCAACTCCGACTTGCTGATATGAGTCAAATCCAAATACACGCTCATGCGATCAGGATCGATGCTCAGGTTGTCATTGACACAGATGTCAAAGATCTCGCGAGTGGCGATGTCGCGCGGGACGAGGTTACCGTATTCGGGATAACGTTCTTCTAAAAAGTAGTAGCGCTCGCCAGCAGGAATACTCTTCGCTGGGCGAGGATCTTGCGGTTTGCGCGGGACCCAGACCCGACCGCCTTCGCCGCGCGCTGATTCGCTCATCAGTCGCAGTTTGTCACTACCGGGAATGGCCGTCGGATGAACCTGAATGAATTCGCCGTTGGCGTAGCGTGCACCCGCTTGGAAACAACGACTTGCTGCACTGCCTGTGCAGAACACACTCATCGTGCTTCGCCCGTAAACCAGACCACAACCGCCGGTTGCGACCACGACCGCGTCTGCTTCAAAGGCGTGGATTTCCATCGAAACCATGTCTTGGGCGACGATACCGCGACAGCGTCCCGTTTCGTCTTGGATTGGTCCCAAGAAATCCCAAAACTCGAACTTGCGAACGTGTCCTTCGGATTCCCGACGCCGAACTTGTTCGTCTAGTGCATACAACAACTGTTGGCCGGTCGTTGCACCTGCAAATGCGGTTCGCTTATACAGGGTTCCACCAAAACGCCGTCGGTCCAGAAAACCTTCGCCCGTTCGGTTGAAAGGCACGCCCAAACGGTCCATCAATTCGATGATCTTGGGTGCCCAGTAGGCCATTTCTTTGACGGGCGGCTGGTGGTTCAGAAAGTCGCCGCCATAAACCGTATCGTCCAAGTGGTGCCACTCGGTGTCGCCTAATTGGCGTGTCTGGTCGTTGCAGCTATTGATGCCGCCCTGGGCACAAACGCTGTGCGAGCGTTTGACGGGGGTCAAACTGAACAGATCTACTTTGACCCCTAGCTCGGCCAGCTTCATGGTGGACGATAGACCCGCAAGTCCTCCGCCGACGACAATGACACGATGCTCTGACATGATTGAAACCGTTTGTTAAAAAACTCTACGCGTTCTGTTTTGGTTGTCTAAATATCTTTGCGGATCTTATTGATCTGCTGCGTCGTCTTCGCCGGTATTGTCACTGGTACTATCACCGGCCGGCGTCTCGATCGGCCCCACCAATTCAAGGTCGGCTTCTGTCACGGTTGCTACCGGCTTCTTTTCGGCTTTGACTTTTGTATTTTCGTTGGCATCGGATTTCTGGTCATCCGATTCGCGAGTCCAGCGTTTCTCTGGCATGTCAGGAATCGCACCCGCTTCGATCGCTGCGTTATGCATTCGGTCTTCGACTGCTTTCATCGCTTCCACATCGTCTGCATTGGGTGAAACCGCAGCCCACCAAGCGGTCACGGCGACGAGCGAAAGGATGATACCGAAACCGGCACAAATCTTGCTCGCACGATCTTGTGCGGCTTGCGACACCCACAGCCCCCAAGTGATACCCGAAGTCCACAGTCCGTTTGCCAAGTGATAAACGCAACTGAGAACACCGATCAGATAAAACAACGGCCAAATCCAGTTGTTCATCGCATGCGCCAGTGTGCTGCCTGCGTTGTAGGGACGGAACTGAGCAAGCCCAACACCGCCGATTGCATCGACCCAAAACTCTGCGTGAAACCAACCGTGCAAATGCAGAATATGGAAAAACAAAAAGATCAACGCGATGATTCCGGTCAAACGCTGAAGCACATATCTCTTGTTACTAACCGTGCTGTACTGCGTTGAATTAACACTGCCGGTTTTTGAAATCCAAATTCCGATCCCGGCATGGAAAACAAGCGGAGCGAAAATCAACGCCCATTCGATCAGCGGTAACAGACTGCCGGGTTTATGGATCAGATAGACGAAACTCTGAAACGCTTCGGTCCCGTTAATAAAACTCGCGTTGGTGGCCAAGTGGACCACCATGTACAGACCGAGTGGGACGATCCCAAGAAGGGAATGAAGACGACGAATCAAAAACTCGTGTCTTAGGAAAAACGAGGTTTCGGAAGTTGATTCTGACACGCGATTTACTGGGTGCTTGATACGAACTCGTTGTATTGAAAAAGGGGCATCCCCCACGTTACACGACAGGGTAGACGACAATTCGCAAACAACTAGCCACACAACAAATAACTTGCGAAAATCTCCTCGTAAGGTTTTTCACACTTCATTGTCTCAGCAGGGCAAGTGATTGAGGCAAACGTCGATCTTCGTCGCGTCTCCAGTCAAGTCTCGAACACAACATTCTTGCCAAGAATGTTGCCGATCCAAGACTGCTGGTTACGCACCACCATCGAACATTTGGTAATGTACGACCCGTCGCCGTTACCGTACAGGCCAGAGTAATTCCGGCCAGAGTTTTTCCGACTGGAACGCTTGCCAACGGTAGCGCGACCTGGTCAGACCTTCGTTGGACCGATTTGAATTCGTTGCCCCCAATTTCGGTGATCCAAGATGGATGTCTGGTGGATTGTTGCTCTGGCAGTCGCGGTTGTACTCGGTGCGATCCTGATCTTTCGGTTTCATGCGTTTTTAACGCTTTTGTTAGCCGGATTGCTCGTTGCGGCGCTGACCAGCAGCATCAGTTTGGATCGTTATGCTCAGAGGGAAGTCACGAATGGAAAAATGACCAGCGTTCAAGCGAAAGCGCTGGTGGAGTCATCGGCACTAAAGCGGCTGACCACGGCTTTTGGTGAAACCGTAGGTAAAATAGGCATCTTGATCGCGTTGGCCAGCATCATTGGCCAATGCCTGTTGGAATCGGGGGCCGCCAGAACCATCGTTGACCGAATGTTGGCGATGGTGGGGCCCAAGCGTGCACCCGAAGCGCTGGCGGCGAGTTCTTTTGTGTTGGGAATACCCGTATTTTTTGACACCGTATTCTATCTGATGGTCCCGCTGGCCCGATCTCTGCGCCGCCGAGTTGGGGGGAACTACGTTTTGTTCATCTTGGCAATCCTGGCGGGTGGGTCGCTGGCACACTCGTTGATCCCGCCGACTCCCGGCCCGCTGTTGGTTGCCAACGAGTTTGATGTTGATATCGGAGTCATGATTTTGGCTGGACTGGCGATCGGCGGCTGCAGCAGTGTCTTTGCGTTGCTGGCCGCCCGAATCATCAACCACTTTGTCTACGTGCCGCTTCGATTTAACTCCGACGGCGAACCGATCCCAGCCACTGCCGAAAACGACGCAATCGAGCGCCAGGGTGCCGCGGCGAAGCTTGGTGACAC
>CAZZDZ010000195.1:0-11566 GCA_964652675.1 uncultured Pirellulaceae bacterium | reverse complement strand
GAACTTCCTGCAAACGGCGAGGAAATCTTTCTGAAGATCGATTCAGAACTCCCAAGCTTGCAGGCCGATCCACCAATGCTTGACGAAATTGATTTTCGTCAAATGAGTTGGCCTCTGGGTCCGATGGACGCCTACGTTAAAATCTCTCGCCCCGTTTGTATTGACCCCAGCCAAGGTTTGTTTGCGGCGTCCTCCAATCGGGTTTCGAATGCGAGTTCCGATGCCCATTTTGGACGGATTCACTTTTTCGGCCCAGGATCAAAGCGATCAAAGATTGCGATGGAACTCTCTGAAACCGTTCGCTTGGAAGACCATTTTATTCCTGCAGACCGAACTTTGATCACACTGGGCGTAGGATCAAATACTGAGCGTGGCGGAGATTTGGTTTTGATGTCGGGATTGTCGAAAGGTGATCCGCAACCGCTGGCTCGTTGGCATTTGCCCAATCATGACAAACCCGGATTTAAACCTAAAGTAGAGTTCGCTCGTTTGCTGAGCGCCACGACGGCGATCGTGAAGGTCAACGATAGTGTTTACCACTGGGATCTTGCGAAGGGCGAATGCAAATGGAAAATCGCGCGTGTACGTTCAGGCGCGGACATCAAAATCAGCGGTGGCGGTAAATACTTGGCCGTTCCAGATAGCCGTAGCGTCCGGATCGTCGATATCAACGCGGCGGAATTACTGGGCAACATTCCCTTTCCATCGTCACTGACACCTTCGGTTGCATTTTCGCCAAACGGACAACAGATTGCGCTGGTCGCAGGAAACCAGTACGTCGTTTGGGATTTCATCGAAGCCTATGTGGATTCCGAGATGACGATTGGGACTTCGGCAGGAAAGTTCTACGGCTGGATTGGCAACGACTACTTGTTGACTCAACTTGGTGGCTTGGTAGATCCTAAATTGCGACTGTCACTTTGGTCGTACGGTTTACCGTCAGGCGGCGAATGGTTCACGTTGCCCAAGGGAATCATCACTGTCAGCAAAGATTACAAAATGTCGCTAGCGAGCGCGATGACAGTCCCACATCCCAGTGCTCTGGCGGCCGCTAAAAAACTGGAAGGTGGCGACGAGAAACTGATGGCGGTTCGTCCCGGTACGGCCGTGGCACTGAAGGTCGATGCGCCAGGCGAAGTCGACAAGGGGCAGATGATGGAGGGCTTGAAAAAAGCGGTCGAGAACGTCGGTTGGAAAGTCGACGACGGGGCATCGATTACCGTCACGGCCAAAATTGAACGTGGCGTAAAAGAAGAGTATCACTTTCGATCGTTAGGGGTCGCTCGACTTCGCACTCCAACCAAAACAGTCTCGATCAAACCCTACAAAGCAAGCGTTCGCATCGCCCAAGGCAGTACGGAACTGTGGACCGTTCGTACATCTAAAATGGTGCCCTACGTTGTCCACCTCGACCGCGGACAGACGATCGAAGCAAAGATGAAGGAATACGAAAAACCAGACCCAGATTACTTCCGGCGACTAACGCTGCCGTCGCGGATCCTAAAGGCTGACATCTCGAAAAACGTCGGCCGCAGTAGGATCAAAAACGGTGCTTGGTACGATTGGTAGCGGCTAGTATGTACCGGTCGTCGCGTTGGCAGCGTTTTCACGTGCATCAAAAACCGATTCAAGGAAATCTTCAAACTGCCACATTGTGTTTTGGAAATACCGGTTGTCTTCGCGACCGTAATTAAAGAAACCGTGTCCCGCGTCGGGGTAGATCGTGATGTCACATTCGTTGCCCGATTCAGTCATCCGTTCTTTAAATTTCTGCAGTTGCGATGGCGTGATCAAACCGTCTTTCCCGCCGGACATCACCAGCGTTTTGGGTAACCCGGCGCGGACGTGATGCGCTGGCGAAAAACTCTTTGGGTCGATCCCTTTCGCTTCGCACTTTTTTCTCCCTCCGCTCCAGCCATCGACCAGGTCGATCACTGGATTGAATAACACCAAACCTTTGGGCATGGGTTGGGCAACCGGGTCGTCTTCCAAATCGATCGTGAATAGCGACAACGACAAATGCCCACCGGCCGAACCTCCGCTGACGACAATGTTATTGGTGTCGATGTGGTGCTCTTTTCCATGCTCTACGATCCAGCGATAGGCGCGGCGTGCATCGCGGAGGGTATCGGCTGGTGACAGCTCTTCTTTAGGTGCACGGAAATGAATTGAAACCGTATTGAATCCTCTTCGCTGCAAATAGATGCACTGGGCCGCAAGTAATTCTGGCCTGCCACCCCAGCCACCCCCGTGAATAAAAAACACGCACGGTCGCCGTTCATCTTCTTGAATATCCAACGGATTGAAAATCCAAAGCCGGTGCGCCGCAATGTCTTTGTCGCCATAAACGACTTCAGTGCCTTTCTCCAATAGTTGCTTGGTAATCTTGGCGGTCTGTGGCTTATCTGGTGGCATGTACAACAGATCGAACTCGGGATTGCCGTAGGCATCTACCAAAGGTGGTTCGTCTGCGTCAGCCAAAGTATCGCGAATGACCTTGCCCAACAATTTCTTTGCCGCAAGATCTGCGTCGGTCATTTTCAGCGGATCAACGGCAATCTCTTCTAAAGGCCGGTCGGTCAAACGCATCAAACGCCCGGTGCGAAACAACTTGTGTGTCTTATTGAGTGCAAAAACGTGTCGTCGGAATTTTTCTTTGTCCCAGCCTGGACGTGAGTCATACCAAAAAAACGCAGTTTGACGCCTCGGGGCTTCTCGACCGAATAGTCGCGGTGCAAAACTAATCCCGTCGCGTTTGGTTTTGTCTGGCATTTCTGCCCCGGCCAAATCCAACAACGTCGGAAAGAAGTCGGACGCATCCACTAAATCGTCGCTCACCGACGGCGTGATATGGCCGGGCCAATGCGCGATCAAGGGAACGTGGATCCCGGTTTGTTGTGGCGTCGCCTTGCCGCCTTGAATGGTACGACCGTCGCTCATTTTCGATGCGACCTGCAGATGCGTACCGTTGTCGCTGTAAAAAATCACGATCGTATTGTCGTGCAAGTTTCGTTTCGTCAATCCGTCCATCAAATTTCCGACTGCGGTGTCCATGTACTCGATCATGTCGGTGCAGTAACTGAGATCGGTTTCTTGCTCTTTGGACGGATCCCAATTTTTGGAATTTGGCGTTGGTTGAAACGGCCAGTGTGGAAGCGCCATCGGGTAGTAGACAAACGTCGGTTTGCCTTGATTGTCGTCAAAGAACTTCAGGATCTGGTCGACCCAAATGTCTTCGCCGTAGCCGCCGTCGTGCTGATTGACCGTACCCTTTTCGCCCGCATTGCCCTGTAGCATCGTGGGGTTGGCGTAACGCGAACCTTTGTCTTCGGTGTGCAACGCGTGGTACAGCGAATACCGATCAAAACCGGCGTCTTTGGGATGCATGCCCTTGCCGCGACGTTTCTCTGCGCCCGGCAGATCCGGCGGGTCGTACGACTGCAACTGCCACTTACCCATGATCGCGGTGGCGTAACCGGCATCGGACAACACATGGCCAAACGTTCTTTCGGAAGGGTCCAAGATACCGAACGATTTCCAGTTGCGATGGTTGTACTTTCCGGTCATCAACTGAACGCGCGTCGGCGTACAAAGCGGTTGAGAATACGCGTGCGTGAACCGCATGCCATTGGCGGCCATCCGATCCAAGTTTGGCGTCTTGTACGAGACTCCTCCGTAGCAACCAAGTCCTTCGATGCCGACATCATCGGCCATGATCAAAACGATGTTGGGTTTTTCCGCTGCCCAGCTCGTACCCACCACACCGACTGAAAACGCAAGTGTTAAAGAGAAAACAATCATGCGAAAAAAGCGATGCATGTGACATGCCTATGGAAAGGGGGCGAGCTGGCTGGTAGGGCCGCTAGTAAGTACCGGTCGTCGAATGTGGCTCGCAGATATCATTGCGATGCCAGCCGATTACTTGCTGGGCCAATCGGGTAGGTTGAATTTTTTTTGCACGTTGGCAGTGTGTTCGCTGTAGTGGCGAATCATTTGCAGCAACAACTTTCGTGGCGTCCAAAAACTGCCGGGCGCTTTCTTGTCCAACGGCAAGTCTTTCAACAAGTAAGCGTATCGACGTGTAAATGCAGCCACCCGCTCCATCTGTCGGGCTTCTTCATTGCCTGTCCAATCCGCGTGCTTGGCGCGATAATCTGGTGGCATCTGTTTGGGATTCAAATTCATCACAGGAATCGAATCGTCGACTGCGTGAAAGATCTGCGAAAAGAATTGCAGCTCACGTCCCATCATGTGTTCGGTGTTCCAGCGCGGAGTGTGCGAGCCATTGCTGGGTTTGAAATTCATCTGTGCGGTCGACAACGCGGCGAACACCTTTTGAGATTCACGGCACGCCGCCTCTTTGCGATCAAGTAGATCGGTGATTTCCTTGGGCATTTCGGGCGCTGTGCTGGCCAACGTGACAATTCGCATCGGCGTGTCGGTGCCCCCGGATGGTGCCGTCACAGCAATCGTATTGTGCGATAGCTGCTGGACTGACTGTACACTTCCCGCCTCATTCAAAATCAGCACTCTGGCTTTCGTGTCTTTTGCAACCGCTACGATTTGTTCGTTCTGGCCAGAATCGCCGTCGAAGATTAGTACATCACAATCTTTCACCACTTCGATTGCTTTCGCCGTTAGTTTTGCGTCAACCACCTGAGCGACTTTCACACCATCTGCTACCACAACCACCGCATTGTCGATGCTAACCACGTTCAACGCGTTGGCAGAAGGCGGCGCAAACGATGTCACTTGCCAGGTTGCATTGGCATGGCTGGGCAAGCGATCGAGTATTTGGTCGATGATCGTGTCAGCAGTTACGTAGGCGGTAAAGAAACCCGATTGTTTTGCGGGTAAACCTGACTCGGGTTTCGCAGCACGAATGAGATTCACCCCAGCACGACCGCGACGCTCCAGGCCATCAGACGCCTTGGAATGGTCACCAACGTCGCTGGTGATCGTCGCGGATAGATTCCACATCGTTTCGATGGAGACCGATCCGTCGGCTTGTCGAATGATCGCGACGGGTTCACCCTCCGCTGCCTGTACATTGAGGGCAAAGCAGGAAGTTCCAAAAATCAAGGCGAGTTGCAGAATTCTGAGCATGTTTTCCTCGGTAGTCACTTTCACCAAGCGGCCTCGTGGACGCTTTTACAAATATGGTGATTCGCCCCTAAGATAACGTTCTGGATCTCGTTGTGTTGATAGCGGGGAAACTTCCAGTTTTGTACGCTGGTGGTTTGCCAAAGCCCAACGATTGGTTGAGCCGTTTTGGTCAAGGCTGGGAAGCCTTTTCATAAGCCGTTTGGGCGAGAGCCCGCGTTTTTCCATAGCCCAACATGGCTCAGCAACCACGCCGCCGCCCCTTCTCTTTTCTGAATCGAAACAAGGACTCGTACTGTGACCCTTCGACGAACCTGTATCGCAAGCGTGCTACTGCTGATCACATCAGCGATTGCTTTTACTTTCTTGCCAAGATTGCTGCATGCGGCCGAACCCAAGACACCCTCCTGGCAGCGTGTTCGTGACGCTATCAACAAAGGTTTGCCCAAAACCGCGATCGAGAATCTGGATCCGATCATCGTTGAGGCCAAAAACGCAAAGAAATATGCCGAAGCGATCCGCGCGATCAGCACCAAGATCGCGTTGGAAGGAAACATTCAAGGCAATAAACCCGAAGAGAAAATCACTCGGATGCGAGCCGAGATCGCGGCCGCGCCGGCGGAGATGAAACCAGCCATGAATGCCGTCTTGGCAAATTGGTTCTGGCACTACTTTAAGCAGAACCGGTGGCGGTTCATGCAGCGTACGCAAACATCGGCTCCCCCGAGTGACGATTTTACGACCTGGGACCTGGCACGAATCCTGGCCGAAATCGACAAGCAATTCCAAGCCACTTTGGCCGACGCAGACACGCTGCAGAATATCCCCGTTGGCGACTACGACGACTTACTGGACAAGCACAACGCGCCGGACAGTTATCGCCCTACGCTCTATGACGTCTTGGCCCAAAATGCGTTGGAGTTTTATTCGGCTGCCGAACAAGCCGGAGCGAAAAGCGTCGACTCATTCGACTTGGACGCTAACAGCCCGATCTTTGGTAGCACGGTTGATTTCCTTGGATGGAAACCGGACACGACGGACACCCAATCGTCAAAACTAAAAGCAATTCAACTTTACCAAGACCTATTGAAATTCCATAGCGACGATGATGACCGTTCGGCATACATTGACGCTGACCTTTGGCGTTTAGTATTCGGCAACAACTTGGCGTTCGGTGAAGAAAAGGCGGCCAGATTCAAAGCGGCGCTCAAACGATTCACGCAAGACAACGCAGATAGCCCCATCGCCGCGCGAGCGTTTCATCATTGGGCGCAGACCGTACACGGCGAAAACGACTTTGTCACGGCACGCGAAATCGCGCAGCGCGGAATGAATTTGTTTCCGGGCAGCATCGGCGGCAATCGCTGCTTTAACCTGATCCAACAAATCGAAGCGCGCGAGTGCTCCGTTAGCACCGAACGGGTTTGGAATGATCCCCAGCCAACCATCGACATCAGCTACCGCAACATCACGAAGTTCCATTTCAGGCTAGTGAAATACGATTTCAACGCCTTCCTCCAAGGCAATAAATGGTCTCCCGAGCAACTGGATCGAAACGAACGCGCCGCCATGCTTCGCCAAGCCCCCACGCGATCTTGGTCAGTCGATTTGCCCGCCACCGAGGATTTCAAAACGCGGGTTGAGTTGACTGCTGTCCCTGATGATCTGGCGCCCGGCGCCTATATGTTGATCGGTAGCCACAACAACCAGTTCAACGAAACAAATAACATTGTCAATTTCACGCAGATCTGGGTCAGCGACCTGGCGATCGTCACACGCATTCACAGTGGAGAAGGATTGATAGAAGGTTTCGTTCTGGATGCAAACTCGGGCGATCCGATTCCCGGCGCCACCGTGATGGGCTGGGCACGCGGAAACCGAAACAAACGTGTCGCGATCCCCAACACAACAACGGACAAAAATGGCTTGTTTGCGATCAACACAATCAACCGTCAGATCAGGTTGCTAGTGAAGAGTAACGGACAAGAACTATCCAACGCCAACTACCTTAACAACAGCAAACATGATCGCTGGAAAACCAATGAGCAAACACGTTTCTTCACTGACCGCGCGATTTATCGCCCCGGACAAACGGTTCACTACAAAGGAATCTGCCTGTCGGTCGACGCCAAGAACAACAATTACAAAACAATTGCTGGTCGATCTGTCACCGTTCAGTTTGTCGATGTGAACGGAAAGGAAATCGAAAGTCTGCAACATCGCACGAACGACTACGGCAGTTTCAGCGGCAGTGTTACTGCACCGCGGGACCGGCTGATGGGTCAAATGTACTTGCGTGTAAAAGGAGCACCACGCGGACAAGCGTATTTTCAAGTCGAAGAGTACAAGCGACCAAAGTTCCAGGTCGAAGTAGAACCACCAGTGGAGGCAGTTAAGTTAAATGCTGCGGTCGCAGTCCAAGGCAAGGCGACCGCATACACGGGTGCCGCGATCAACGACGCCAAAGTCACCTGGCGCGTCGTGCGTGATGTTCGCTATACCTACTGGTGGTACCGACGTTTTTGGTGGATGCCGCCAAGTGGTTCTGGTTCTCAAGAGATCGCGCACGGCGAGACGGTCACAAAAGCCGACGGCACCTTCGATATCCAGTTCGATGCGAAACCTGACATGTCGGTCCCCGAAGAAAGCGAGCCAACGTTTCGATACAAGATTTACGCGGACGTCACCGACACCACTGGCGAAACACGTTCGAGCCAACAAACGGTGGTGGTGGGCTATACCGCACTGTCCGTAACTTTGAGCGCCAAGTCTTGGTTGACGACTGCTGAACCGGTCGACATCAAAGTTCGCACAACGACATTGAACGGAGAACCCAAAGCTGCCAAAGGAACGTTGAAAGTTTACGCGTTGAAACAACCGGATCAGGTTCGGCGCAGCCCATTGCAGCGTCGTTACTACCGCTATCGCGGATACGACAACCCGCCCAAGCCCGATCCATCTAACCCTGATTCGTGGGAATTAGGCGAAGTCGCCTTCGACGGGCCTTTTCAAACTGACGGCACCGGCGCCGTGACGGTCCCCGCAGAGCTCAATGCAGGCATGTATCGTGCGAAGCTTCAAACCCAAGATGAATTCGGCAAAGCCGTCACGGCGGAACTGCAATTTCAAGTCTTGGACCCTGCAGCAAAAAAGTTCGCGATCAAGATCCCCAATCTGTTTGCTGCTGAAAAAACGTCCGTCGAACCCGGAGAGACATTCAATGGACTTTGGGGCAGCGGCTACGATCGCGCCCGCGCGTTTATCGAAGTCGTTCATCGTGGCAAAGTCCTGCAGAGCTTTTGGACTCAAGCTGATTCGACGCAGATCGCCATCAAGCAAAAGATAGACGAATCGATGCGAGGCGGTTTCAACGTTCGCGCAACGATGGTTCGCGAAAACCGCGCCTACTTAAACAATCGATTCGTATCGGTGCCGTGGACCAACAAATCGCTGGACGTGAAATGGGAGCACTTTGTATCCAAACTGGAACCGGCGGCGAAAGAAAAATGGACCGCCACGATCACGGGACCAGACGCTCAGCGAGCTGCGGCAGAAATGGTCGCAACGCTCTACGACGCTTCACTAGATGCCTATCGGATGCACTCGTGGCAGAGTGGGTTTAACGTGTTCTACAACGACTACGCGCGAGTGAGTTCGCAGTTTCAAAACCAGTTGAAATCTCTGCAGTACATTCATCATCGATGGTCGCGAAGCAGTCGTAATGGCTCATTGCGATACCGACAATTCCCAAGCGAAGTCATTCAGAATTTCTATGGGTATCGATTCAATACTCGCACGCGACGACGCGCACCTGGAGGCGCCCCCATGGCAATGGAGCCCATGATGGAATCGGCAGACATGGCAATGGATGCTATGGCAGCCCCTATGATGGCGAAAGCAAGCATGGCTTCCGCGGGCGAAACAAGCAAGTCTAAGTCTGAGTCTCGGGCCCAAGGAGGGCGCGCAGATTCCGACGGCTCGGCTGGGCAACCCGATTTGGACAACGTCTCGGCGAGAAAGAACCTGAATGAAACCGCGTTCTTTTTTCCCCATTTGATCGCTGGTCCCGATGGTACGGTCAAATTGGAATTCACGATGCCCGAAGCTCTGACTGAGTGGAAATTCATGGGTTTCTCTCACGACCAAGAACTGCGTGGCGGATTGTTAACCAGTTCGACCGTCACGGCCAAAGACCTCATGGTGCAACCCAACCCACCAAGGTTTCTGCGCGAAGGAGACATGGTCGAATTCACCGTCAAAGTCAGCAATCAATCGCCCACACGGCAAACCGGATCGGTGCGATTGGCTTTTGCCGATGCAAGAACGGGCGACAGCGTTGATGTGCAATTGCAGAACAACAATCGAGACCAAGAATTTGAAATCCCCGCCGGGGAATCCAAGTCGCTTTCGTGGCGCATCGAAGTGCCCGATGAAATCGGATTCTTGACCTACAAAGCGGTTGGTTCCACCGGCCGGCTGTCCGATGGCGAAGAAGGCTATTTGCCCGTTTTGTCGCGGCGAATTTTGGTAACGGAATCTTTACCTCTACCGATTCGCGGAAAACAAACCAAGGAATTCGAATTCACCCGCTTGGTTAATTCTAAAAACTCCGACACATTGAAAAACAAATCGTTGACCGTCCAGATGGTCAGCAACCCATCTTGGTACGCCGTGATGGCGCTACCGTACTTGATGGAGTACCCACACGAATGCACCGAGCAAACTTTCAACCGCTTTTACGCCAACACACTGGCGCGTCACATTGCCAAAAGCGATCCAAAGATCCGACGCGTGTTCGATCAGTGGCGTAACACGCCCGTTGATAAGAAAACGCTGGAGAGTCCACTGGCCAAAAACCAGGACTTGAAATCCGTCATGTTGGAAGAGACCCCTTGGGTCCGTCAAAGCGACAGCGAAAGCCAAGCACGTCGCAACGTTGGAATCTTGTTTGACGACAACCGACTGGACGAAGAATCCAGGCGATTGATCCGCAAGTTGGCCGACATGCAGTATCCAAGTGGTGCTTGGCCGTGGTTCCCTGGCGGACGCGACAACCAGTACATCACGATGTACATCACGACCGGTTTTGGACGCATGCGTCACTTGGGTGTCGATTTGGACGCCGCTCCAGCGATCAAGGCTCTCGGATTTTTGGATACTTGGGCCACCAAGCGATACAACAACATTCGCCCAGAGGATCGAAACCAAAATCACCTGAGCACGCAGATCGCGTTCTACTTGTATGGTCGTTCGTTCTTTTTGAAGGACAAGCCCGTCGCGCCACAACACACCGAAGCGGTCAATTACTGGCGCAGCCAAGCGAAAAAGTATTGGCTGGATCTTGCCCATCGCCAATCACAAGCTCATTTGGCGGTCGCGCTGAAGCGATTTGGCGAAACGGATGCGGCAAAAGGAATCATGGCGTCGATAAAAGAACGCAGCGTCAACGAAGAAGAGTTGGGAATGTTTTGGCGTGAACTGGAACTTTCCTGGTGGTGGTACCGTGCTCCCATCGAAACGCAAGCGATGATGATCGAAGCGTTTGACGAAGTCATGGATGATGCTCAGTCGGTCGAGGATTGCAAGGTCTGGCTACTGAAACAAAAACAAACTCAGGATTGGAAAACGACCAAGGCCACAGCGGACGCTGTTTATGCACTGTTGTTGCGTGGCAGCAACCTGCTGGCATCGAACGCTTTGGTGGACGTTTCACTGGGTGGCGAAAAAATCAAACCGCAAGACGTCGAAGCGGGCACCGGTTTCTACGAACAACGTTTCGTTGGCGGTGACATTCAGCCTGCCCAAGGCAACATCCAGGTAACCAAAGTCGACGACGGTGTGGCATGGGGCAGCGTTCACTGGCAGTACTTGGAAGACATGAGCAAGGTGACGCCATATGAAGGCACACCGCTGAAATTGACGAAGCAATTGCACGTAAAAAAGAACACGGACAAAGGTCCGACTCTGTTCCCCGTCGATGGTCCCGTCCAAGTCGGCGACGAATTGGTCGTTCGTGTTGTGGTACGAACCGATCGCGACATGGAATACGTTCACTTGAAAGATTATCGAGGAAGCGGCACCGAACCGGTCAACGTTTTGTCCCGATACAAATTCCAAGACGGTCTGGGTTACTACGAATCAACACGTGACACCGCCAGTCACTTTTTCATCGACTACCTGCCCAAAGGTGTCTATGTGTTCGAGTATTCGACTCGAGTTCAATTGCGTGGCAAATACCAAACCGGTGTGGCAAGCATCCAGTGCATGTACGCACCCGAATTCAACAGCCACAGCGAGAGTTTGCCGATCGAGGTAAAGTAGCCGCCGGAAAAATACCAGCACGCAGCGCGAGCAAGTGAATCCTAGGCATACTCGAGAGATTCACTTGCTGGCGCTGCGTGCTGGTAAGCCATTGATGTTTGCCGATCAATAGATGGGAACGCTTGCGTCGATCTCTTGGCTC